>NZ_JAKJSE010000016.1:0-156218 GCF_050336585.1 Enterovibrio makurazakiensis | reverse complement strand
GTAATAGATCGTTTTCGCGCCACTGTTCGGGCTCGCTTCATCGCCCGTGACTGATTGGCTTACGGGTGGCTCATCGCCCCCGCCACATCCAACCAGCGCCACGGAAGCAAGCAGCACCGTTTTAGCTAAAAAATTCTTCATCATGTCGTCCGTATTTTTGATTCTACATCTAAGCAGCGACGCGTCATTGCCAACCGCTGGTTTTAGAGCTCCCCTGCCGAACAGAGAAATCTTTTTGCAAAGTGGGTGTCATTGCCAAAAGAAAGCGCTTTCACTTTATTGTCAAAATAAAGCCGGTTACCCAGCTCTATTGCAGTCGAGATAGAGATCTCGCGCATAATGTAAATTTATTGTTAAGGGGCAGTACAACTCAACAACATTATGCAATCTATATCGAATTAGATGAGCAATACCATGTAAACAAATGCACAAAATGCAAGATTCTCAAAAGTGACTCACATCGCACAAATTGAAAACTCAAATGCAACAAAGACCATATAAAGAGACATAGTCACTAAAATATCGGGCTAAATGTAAATATTTTGTGAATTAGAGCGTGTTTTTAGGTTGTGACATTTGCACTGGACAACAAGCCTACTTAGTTTGTCTGATGACTAGCGGTTTCACAGTGTCACACTCACTTTTCATTTAAGATTTTTAGACACGAGAGCCGTTAAAACTAGTCAAACCCGCCACTTAACATGAAGAATACCCTTCGGGTGTCTGGTATTTTTCATTTTAATTTCGGGGTTAGTATTACAAAGATAAGAAAGCGCTTTCTTTTAGAGTGGCCAAATCTCTAACGGAGTGAGAATGAAAAAGTCCAGATTATCGATAGCGATATTAGGAGCAGCTGCAGCCCTCTCGGGTATGCCCGCCGCAAATGCCGCCATCATTGACGAAGTCGAATTCCACGGATATTTCCGTGCTGGTTTTTTTGCCAGTAAGGAGAATGACTTTAAGAAAGCTGATATCGGTGGCCAGAAAGAGCAACTTGGCCGTCTTGGTTTAGAGTCAGACAATGACGGTAACTTTGGTTTTACCACAATTACCAATATTAACGACGACCAACAACTTCGCATCCATATAGGTGTCGGTAATACCGAGTTTGATGACCTCATCGGTTTTATCGAAATGGATGGTCTGACACCCTCTGGGACACTTTGGGGTGGAAAAAGAAAAATTGGTGAAGAAAACTACATTTTCATGACCGACTTTTTCTACACCGACCTTGAAGGGATCGGTACTGGTATCCAAGATTATGAGCTCGGCGATGGTTTCATTGATATTGCTTACATCTCAAGCGAACGTAACATCAGTCTAAATGAAAGCTATGAAGACTTCGTTTCTAAAGCGTTTTCAAGTGGCACTGATGTCTATGCAGGTCTATTCAAGGACGGCTTCGCTGACCCGGACGCTCGTGCACTGATCGCGTCAAACCAAAACAACCCAATGCACACTTTTCACGCCTCTTATACACTGGGTGCGTTAACCGTTCAGGGTAACTACAAATACATGCCTGATAACTGGGACTTTACTGGCAAGCAGTGGGCAGACACGGGTTACGACGCAACAGCTATTTATCACATGCTCGATTTCTTTGGCCTTAAAGGCAATGCATTCTCTTACGCTATCGCGCAAGCAGGGCGCGGTCTGGGTTCTGGTAACTTATTGGGTGGCACAATCACCGATTACAGCTCCCTGCGCCCGGGTTCAGTGACTCAAGGCTATCATACCGGTGAATGGGGTGATTACTTTGGCGACCCATATTACCTTGTTACCCACCGTGAAGAAGACGCATTATCCGCACGTGTTTTGCTATGGGGTGGTTACACCAACAGTTCTGGTATTGGGTTCTTCCCTTCCATTCAAGCGCAGTATAACGACGAAGGCACAAACTCAGTGTCAGGCGCTGATGATGGCGGTTACAACTACTGGGTTTCTGTCATGATGCGTAACATCTTCCCTGTGCGTGATAACTTTATTGTTCAGACAGAAGCGGGTTTTTACGAGAACACCCAAAATGGCGGTACTTGGCATCAGTCGAAATTTACTGTAGCGCCAACGTTTGTTCTCTCCGATGGCCTCTCTACGGCAGAGATCCGTTTCACTGCGACTTACTTGCCACTATCTTGGACCACAGGCGATGAGACAGATCCAAAGGTAAAACTCAAAGATGATATCGTCTTCGGTATTCAAGCTGATGCCTACTGGTAAGCCGTTCACGTCATGTATGGCTACGCTAAATGTGTAGCCTTAAAGAATAAGAGATTTTTAGCAATTCTCATGAATTGCCGACGAGTAAGGAAACAATAATGAGTAATTTCCCTTATCGACGTGTACTGCTGGCCAGCGCAGTGTTAGGTGCCATGGTCGGGTGTGAGTCGAAAGTATACCAACCTGTTAGCACTGGCCCAGACACCAGTGTCGCAGAGGTACAACCAAACGACTCGTGGACACTAATTTGGAACGATGAGTTTAGTGGCAACACCATTGATAAGAATAAATGGAGCCACGAAGTTAACTGTTACGGTGGTGGTAATGCTGAGCGCCAGTGCTACACCAAGCGCCCTGTTAACTCTTTTGTTGAAGACGGAAAACTACACATCGTCGCACGTAACTACCAATTCACAGGTCCTTCCGACCCAGAAGGCAAGACTCGCCACAAAGCGACACTACCATACACTTCTGCTCGTTTGAGAACCATGAACAAAGGTGATTGGCAGTATGGGCGTTTTGACGTACGTGCTAAATTGCCATTTGGACAAGGCACATGGCCTGCCATTTGGATGCTTCCTACCGACTACGTTTACGGTGGTTGGGCAGCTTCTGGTGAGATTGATATCGTAGAAGCGGTTAACCTGCAAACACCAACCGATGAACTCGGTGCTGAAGCGGGCAAGAAAGAAGGCCGTATCCACGGTACGCTGCACTATGGCCGTGAATGGCCAGATAACGTGAGCACCGCAGCCGAATACGAGCTTCCTGATCACATCAACCCCGCGGATGGCTTCCACACATACTCAATCGAGTGGGAAAAAGACGAAATGCGTTGGTTCATTGATGGCAACCACTACGCAACCCAGCGTTCTGATGGCTGGTACAGCCAGTACAAAGAAGGCGGGAAATGGGTAACTGGCGAAAGCGATGCACCGTTTAACCAGCGTTTTCACATGATCCTGAACTTGGCATTGGGCGGTTCATGGGCATCTAACGCCAATGAAGGCGGTATTGATGATTCTATTTTCCCTCAAACCATGGAAGTTGATTTCGTTCGTGTTTACGAATGTTCGAAAGATCCTGTGACAGGCAAAGGCTGTGCGACCGTATCAGAAGATGCACAATTTGTTGCCGGTACTGCAGCACCAGAAATCATTATTCCAGGTCCTGATTACGCCAAAGGCCCATTGTTTACCTTGTATGACGACAAGCTAGACAAACACCTTCGTTCGAAAGAGTATGATCCGCAGTTTAAGATCTACACCGAAACGAAAGAAGTGGCTGGGCGCGGTAATGTTCTTGGCATCAAGAAAACCGGTGAAATTGGTAACTTCTACTTCGAATCACCAGAAGTTAACATGTCTGATTGGATGAACGGCGGAGAGATTGTCTTTGATATGATGATCGAAGAACAAGCGCCAGAAACCAAAATCATGGTTCGTGTTGACAGTGGCTGGCCAGCATCAAGTGATATTGATGTCGACTTACCACCTGTGGGTCAATGGAAAGAAGTGCGCATTAGCTTTGCTGAGCTAATTGAAAACGGAAACCGTTTTGCGCCAGGTGCGAAAGCAAACATTGGTGGTCTTAAAAACATCTTTGTTATCGAGCCAACCGGCCCGATGGTGCTGAACATCGACAACATCCGCTACGAGATGTAATTTCTCTAGCAAACCAAAAGTGGGCGGCGCAAGCCGCCTTTTTTGCGTCTATAAAACGTCCAAATACCATCAGATTTGATCCCACACAGCATTTCATGGCGCTGACATCACTTTAATGCTGGAAAAACCAAAGCAGTGATTGATAAAATCCACCTACTTCAACAAACGTAAATTATAGAGAGTAACTCCCCATGGGACGCAGTTTCGAAGTTCGCAAAAATGCAATGGCGAAAACTCAAGGCGCCAAAGTTAAGGTGTATTCAAAGTACGGTAAAGAAATCTACGTTATCGCGAAAAACGGTGGCGGCGATCCAGATACCAACCTTTCGCTAAAGCGCATGATCGAGAAAGCTAAGAAAGATCAGGTGCCAAGCCACGTTATCGAAAAAGCGATTGAAAAAGCGGCAGGCGGCGGCGGTGAAAACTATGAAGTTGCTCGCTACGAAGGTTTTGGCCCAGGTGGTTGCTCCGTTATCGTTGACTGTCTAACAGACAACAACAACCGTACTTACATGGAAGTTCGTCAGTGTTTCGTGAAAACCAATTCAAAAATTGGTGGCCCAGGCACTGTTGCTCACATGTTCGAGCACCAAGCAGTATTCCAATTCGCGGGTGAAGACGAAGAAGCCGTACTTGAAGCACTGATGATGGCAGATGCAGACGTGACTGACATTGAGTGTGAAGATGGCGTGATCACCGTATTCGCACCAACGACTGAGTTCTTCAAAGTGAAAAACGCACTGGCTGAATCAATGCCTGACGTAGTTCTAGATGTTGAAGAAATCACGTTCGTTCCACAAACCATGACGGAAGTGAAAGGCGACGATGTGGCTGCTTTCGACAAGTTTATGGACATGCTAGACGATTGCGACGACGTACAAAACGTATACCACAACGCAGAAGTTGCTGAGTAAACTCACCTCTGCGTCATGAAATGCCCGGTTCAGCCGGGCATTTTCCGTTTTATTTTTAGTAACAGATTGGATTCCTACATGGAACAACAAGATTTTGAAACGCTGGTAAAAGCCTTATGCGAAACAACCAGCCTACCTGATGCACTCAACCTGCTAAAGGCGAGTGACGATGAGAACATCGCTGAAGCAGCAACCGCTCTGACTGGTCAGTTTTCTCTCGCCGAAATGGAAGGTGAAAACCGCGTTTATCATGTATTTACTGACGTAAATGACAGTGGTGAAGAAGAAGAATTTGCCGACCACGTGATGAATGTAGGCGAAGATGTGATTGTATTTGTCGCTTGGTTCTTCTTTACACAGTTCGATATCAAAGACCGCGATACATATGCTGCAGCAGGCCGTATCTATAAACTGCCTAAACGTAAGTAAGCGTTACTAGCGACAACTGATGGCATAGATTAAAAGCCAAAAGAACAACGATTCTGCTGGCTTTTTCAAGTACCTCGTTCAACTCAACTCCTCCCCTTTTTTTATACATCGTCAGTGCCCGTTCATCACTTACCCACTTACTGACTTGCTACCTTGCTATCTTGCTATCTTGCTATCTTGCTACCAATCTTATGTGCCAACAGACACATTGATAGATTTAATGTGTTCATCCAATGGAAGTGGCATCGCCATGCCAAATCCCTGAGCATAATCAATCCCAATCTCTCGTAACAAATCAGCATGTGCTTCTGTTTCTACATACTCAGCAACGGTTACTAAGGACATGTTATTTGCCACAAGATGGATCGACTCAACAATCAACCTATCAGTCGGGTTGGTTGGCAGGTTACGAATGAACTCCCCATCAATCTTTAGCACCGTCACAGGAATACGTCGTAAATAGGCAAAACTCGCATAACCCGTTCCAAAATCATCCAGCGCAATCGTACAACCCGCCAATTTCAATTCCTCAACGGTCGCTATGGCTTGTGCTTCATTTTCTAATGCTGCAGATTCCGTAATTTCAAAGCAAATACGACCTAACGGTATGTCGTATTTTTCGGCGAGCCTAAGGACAAACGATGCCAATTCATCATCACCGAGGGATTTTGCTGTTAAGTTGATAGCACAGCGATTAATTGACTCCCATTGAAGAAGGTTTTCTGATAGCAGCTTAAACGTGTTTTCAATCACCCATTTATCCAACTGTTCTTCAACACCAAATTCATTAACCATTGGAAAAAACTCCGCAGGCTCCAATTGGCTGCCATCGGCTGGATGTAACCTAAGTAGCACTTCGAAGTGGCTTCCTGAATGCGAGTTATGGAGGTGTCTATATGGTTGACAGTAAAGCACAAACTCATTGTGCTTAATGGCATGTTGAACCTTGAGCAACCGAGACATCCTTGGCGTGCTTTGCTCGCTATCGTCAAACCACAAGATTTTCTGATGTGCATAATAAGGCTGGTCACAAAAGGTTGAAATTTTTGCATCCAAATCCTCGTCATTGGGCAGCGGAAAGCAATGTAAGGTATGCGACACCAAACTCATTGACGTGCCTTTCCAATAGAACTGAAACTCATCCAACATTGCACTAATAGACACAAGTTCTCTTTGAACGTTATCAGTCATGGGAAGAATAAATAGAACACCCGTGGTAAACGGCGGTCGATACGCGCGTTTAATGTCTGAACGGGTTGTGAACAAGCTTCGAGTAATTTGAAGCAGTAACTGAGTCTGACCGCTGTACCCTATTCCCGCTAACTTCGACAAGGTTGGCCACAAATCAAGAAACACCAAGATCGGTTTCTTGCAATTCGCGACGTCATCCTTAAGCTGTGCAAGATTGTAAAGCCCCGTATAAGGGTCTGTCCGTTCGTTATGGATTTTCTCTTGTGAAAGAATGAAGCTTCTTATCGTCGAACTTCCGTGGATGTAGGCCAGCACGACAAACGCTACCAACACCTCGATTAAGCCTACATATCTATCATCATATCCCCATGCATCATTCACTTTAGCTGTGGCGTTATACAGCATCACCCCCACCACCAGCAGCCCAAGCACCATAGGCCGAATAATCCCAAAGCGACCAATACCCACGAAGACAGTCACTAAGAAAAAGAACCATAACGAATAGAGCAACATTGACTCAGGCACAATCGCGATGCTTCCAAGCGTCACAAGTAATACCCCAGCCCATACACGATAGCTCCATACCGTGCTGTTCATCTCGAATATCTGCTCGTCCAATGCAATGTATTTACTTTTCCCTACCCCAAACAACACGCTCAACGCTAGAAATATAATCGGTGTGAGTATCATGTGCGTCAAAGCGACACTCGACGAAGAAAGCAGCATAAATTCAAGGCTTAGAGAAATCTTGGAAAGGTAGGACACAAACAGCAACAGCGATGTTTGCAGCATGGGTAACGCCAAACCAAACAGCAAAAAGTAGACGCTCGACATCAGTAAAACGCTGCTCTGCTGCTTCACATGCTTTATGACTTTTAGGTGTATCTGGCTGATCAGAATCGGTGGGATGGGGAGAACCAGCGAAAACAGAACCGCATACCCTATTGCCACATCGACAAACAACACATAGTGAACAATCAAGGCCAAAACGATCGCAGGTAGAGCACGAACCCCAATCAACAACATCCCCGCGGCGACAAACGCATTCACGAAAGAAAGAACGAAATAGTGCTTTGGTTGATACGTGAAAAACGAAGAAAGATAAAAACTGACAAGCGTGCCAAAAAATATGACCACGTGGACACACAGAGGGTGCTGCATTTGAGTGTGTAATCGAGCCGCGAAGGATTGCAAACGTGCTTCGATGGGAATCACCTAGTCCGATTTCATGTTCAGAGAAGCGTAGCAAGTTAAGGCTTAGTTGAAAGCAAAGATGTCTATGTTTTCACACAATGTGGCGTGTGTATTAGGAGTGACGATACAGGAGAAAGTCACGAAGCAAAGTTATTCATGGGGAGTCAAAGTTCAACTTGTCACTTTTCCAATCAGATTTGAGTCTATTCTGACTGCTTGGCTCGTTTTAGTTATGTCTCAACGTAACCTAGCTTTTCACGCATCTCTGCACATAAACCCGCCCCAAGGAACCCAATTTCCCTCATGCACAGTACCTGTCCAAAAGCCCAATTGAATACATACAGTTAAGCTCGTTGGTATCTATTTAGTGACGTCGAACTTTCCCATTTTGCTCGCAAACCACTAGGTTGATAGGCGGATTTTTCGGGCTATATGGTAAATTTGTTGAGATATAGGCAGACTAGTCGAACGGCATGGAATGATAATATGCACATAATGAAAGTACACAAAGCAAGTTGTCACTGTGGCGCCGTTGAGCTAGAACTGACAATGCCAAACGGACTGGAAGATCCCCGTCGTTGTACCTGTTCCATGTGTAGAAAGCGCGGCGCTATTGCCGCCTCCGTTTTGCTTGAAAACCTAAAAATAGTAAAAGGTGAAGACAACTTGACCCTTTATCAATTTAATACAATGACGGCGAAGCACTTCTTTTGTAAAACCTGCGGCATATACACCCATCATCAAAGACGCTCTAACCCGCACCAATATGCAATTAATGTTGCTTGCCTTGAAGGCGTTAATCCCTATGAGTTAGAGCCAGTAAAAATCTACGACGGCATACACCATCCAAAAGATACAACTGGTTTGTAAGTGTCAGATTTTCGGCGTGTTATAACAGTGTCTTCAAGCGGGGCCTAAACGGCCTGATAACACTGATGTATTTTCATTGTAGTGAGGTGTTCCTTGAAAGTAGGTATAGCTCAAATGCCCATGAGTTGGACGGTTGAAGAAAATACGAAAACGATTTGTAACACTATTGCCGAGAACCGTGATTTAGATATTCTAGTGTTTCCTGAGCTCACAATCACAGGTTTCCATCGAGATATTAAAAATCAAGCACAGCAGCATGTAATCGAAAATTCACTCAATGAAATATCAACTCAATGCCAACAATCAAACACGTTGATCTTTGTCGGTTATCCATTAATTGAAAATAGTAAAATTTATAATGCCTATGCGGCTATCAATAAACTTGGTTACTCAGAGATAGTTTGGCGCAAAGTAGGGCTAACTCCAAGTGAATCGACATTTTTTGAATCTGGTGATAAACGCGCTGTTTTTGAACATGAACTTGGTACGTTCAGCGCGTATTTATGTTGTGAAGCCAACGATATCAATTGGGTTATAGAACAATTATCATCTAAGTCACCATCTCATGTTTTATGGCCAAGCTACATTGGTCAGGCTGAGTCTTCAGTGAACGCCGAACATGCTAATTATGAAGCAGATTCCAAGAGGATAGCTCGCTCCCTCTCCGCCATGGTAATTCAGTGCAATTGGCCTCATTCACTAAATAACCCCAATAATAGTGGCTTGGGTGGCAGTATCATCATCTCCAGTAATGGTGATGTAATCGCGCAATTACCATTCGATGAAACTTGCGTTGGCGTATTTGATACAACGACTCAAAAGCTAATGATGAGATAAGTGATTGAATAGCCATCGACTCAGTAGACACATTTGAGCCTTTCTTTGCTCAAACCCAGCTTATCCAAAATTATCGGTTTAGAACGCTAGCTCTAAACCGTTTCTGTCCCAAAGCGATTGAGCTTAACAGGTGAATATGCGCATAACGTAAGAGCTATTGCACATCATCAAATTTTCGCTGATATCTCGGCAGCATGCTTTCATTGCCCAGCACACCACCTTGGTGAATGTACAACAATTGCTTATCGCTATTTTGAGGATACCATTCCAGTAAACAACGCCACATTAATGGGTCGTACAAAAGGTCAAACTCGATGTGGGTTTGGTCGAGTAAAGACTGCCAAACACGGTAATCCGCCTCATACAACTTACCGAAATGATGTTTCTGGCTGCGCGTTAACACAGTCGGATGGTTGGCTTCATTCAGTTCGTTGAATTGAGCGGTTAGATAGTCTTCACCGCCCACACACGGGCACGTGACCACGTCAATACCATGTTCACTAAGGTGTTTGTTTAGATAAAGCGCCGTAGTACCTGTTCCTGAGGGTAAGGCGACAACAATTGGCTTCTCTTGGTTGAATCGCGACCACTCTATAATTTCATCTGCGAGTGTTTTCACACCGGCTTCTGCAATTGGCGAGCGCCCCCCCTCCGGCACCAGCAGATGATGTTCATCCTGTCTGTGTTTTTTAATAAATACTTCGGGGTGTATCTGCTCTGCGCTAACGTCCGACATCTCGATCACTTTTGCGCCGAGATCGAGCGCACCGCGGTAATTACCAATAGGGCTTGATTTTAGCCAACTCGGAATTCGATCAACATAGAACTCAAGCTGCCAACCTTTGATGGCAGCGAGGGCTGCTAGAGAAAGCAGCGAATTCGCTTGGGGCGAACCATAACCGATCAGGTGAGTAATATTGGGGTCGTCATGTTGCAATAGCGACATCAATTTTCGCGCTTTGTTGCCGGAAAATTGGCTATGAAGCAGATCATCTCGTTTTAGAAAAAACGGAATATCTTCAAACATGTGCTGAGTGACTGGGCTATTGGCAAGTTTCATGAACAAATACTGGCGATTTAACGAGGCGGCATTATACCTGCCATTTCCTTGAACAATAACAAGGTAACAAGGTGCAATCAGCCTTTTGTTTGATCTTCGACAGACGATGGGCAACAAGCGAGCGATTTTTCCTGTGCTTGCTGCCAACGTTCAATCGCGCCTTGCCCTGACGCCACACCAATGTCATACGCAAGCTCGAGTGAAGCTGCATTTCGGCTCAAGCGTTTAAGGCTGAAATTCTCTGGCGGACAAATTTCAATGATGGTAACGCCGGGAGGCGGATTATTAATCAATGTCAACGCGGCGTTATAGCGAAGATGGCGGGTAAGCATGGGCTCAATGAGTTGGGGGTGATCGTTCAATAAACGTTTGGTTAATGCCGCGAACTTGGGTGCAGATTTACGATAGCTGTTTGGACGGCTTCGAAGCACCATGATAGACCTTGCTCCTCGACGAATCGCTTCGGCAACAGGAATGGCATCCGCCACGCCGCCATCAACATACCGTACACCGCCTAGATCAACCCCGTGTCGATACATTACGGGCAACGCACTACTGGCTTTCATGGTGTCGGCCAGTATGTCTACATGTGGCGTTAAGTATTCCGCTTCGCCTGTGTCTTGCCGTGTGACACCGAGAAAGAATGGTCTTGGATCTGCACGAAGAACGTCTTTATCTATCCCTAGCTCTTTGAGTGTGATCTCCCACATCCAATCGAGATCCATCAAATCACCGCCCAAGGCAAATTTCCCCGGTCTGATGAATTCTTTGCGCAGGCTATAATCGAGATAAATTTTGCGGTTACGACCGGGCATATTCGCAAGGTAAGCCGCAAGATTACTGGCACCGGCAGACACGCCCCAGAAGCTATCAAACGATGAAAATCCTTGAGCCATAAAATGGTCAAGCACACCGCAAGAGAAGATGCCTCGCATCGCACCACCTTCGACGATCAACGCCCTTTCACCGATAGTGTTCAAGCATACCTCCCTGTTTTCATACAATCATCCGATGTTGTTTCTGACTCGCCAAAAACACGTCCACTTCCTCTCGAGTCGGAATGGAGGTTTGCGCACCAAAACGCGTGACCGAAATTGCAGCGGCGGCATGAGCAAACCGAATGGCTGACGTTATAGACATTCGTTCCATCAAACCTGTCACAAATGCGCCGTTAAAAGTATCACCCGCAGCCGTTGTGTCTGTGGCCTTAACACGAAAACCTTCGATAATTCCACCAGACAGTTGAAGGCTTTCTTCATCTTGCTGACTCAGATACACACCCTTGGCCCCCAAAGTGATCATCACGGTATTGATCCCTTTTTGATGAAGGATCCCTGCCGCCTGTTGTGCGCTGCTCTCGCATTCCACTTTAATGCCCGTTAACACTTCTGCTTCGGTTTCATTAGGCGTGATGATATCAACAGACTGAAGCAGGCTATCAGGCAAATCGGCGGCTGGCGCAGGATTTAGGATCACCTGAGTACCATGCGCTTTCGCCACAATCGCTGCACGCTCAATGCCATCGAGCGGCGTTTCTAGTTGCATCAACAGATAATCTGCATTTTTGATGCGTTCTAACTCTGGCTCAATCACTGCAGAGGTGAGCTTCTGGTGAGAGGCAAATGCTATTTTCGCCACTGTCTGATACCTGAATCATCGCAATGCCCGTTGGACAATCCGATTGAATTTTCACCCCAGCGATATTGATACCATCGCTCTCAAAACGCTGGCGAATGTTCACACCAAACGCATCGTCACCCACACAGGCAATAAAGCCAATATCGGCATTTAGTCTTGCTGCAGCAACGGCTTGATTTGCTCCCTTTCCACCAGGGATAACTTGGTATTGACGACCAATAAGTGTTTCGCCAGGGCGAGGAAAAGAAGGGACTTGCAAAACGTGATCTGCATTTACGCTGCCCAATACCACTAGCTGGTTCATGACGATATCCTTGGCTTTTTGGGAAAGCCTTATAGTTGAATGACTCTGCACTGATAATGCGTGAGGAGCACAAGGTTGATAGTTCCAACCCATTTGAAAACGAATTGCTAAGGGCTTCAATCAATTTCGCTCCCGCTTTCTTCTTTTTGACTATTTTGTCATCAGAATTGACTCCTACACACCTTGAATACCAACAGTCATGGTGCACAAAATCATGGGATAACAAGACGCCAGCGTGTCTTAAATGGTAGGCTTCGCAATCTCTTACTTTGTTCCATATATTTACGCAGGCGTTCTCACTCACATGCACGATGATATTGAATATTCGACCGTTTCAGGAAACACCCCGCTCACTGATGAATGGACAGTCACTCTCCCATCAACATTTCAGAGCAAAATGGAAGATGAAGACTTAGTGATCTGGAAATCGGGCCTAACAATATGGTGCTCTGTGTGGGGCATTGAGCCTGAAGAGTCTCGCGAAGAAGCGCTGGAATGGGTTGCAGAAGAACAAGCGGAGAAAGCGTTCGATGTTCAGCAGACGGAAAGAGATGGGCTTATCTTTTATCGCTATCGCCTGTTTGAAGAAACCAACGATTACCGCGTCGCCTCCGTGTATTGCTTTGCCTTTTCACACACCAGTTATATTCAGCTTGGCATCTATGTCGACGACGAAGCGGACTATGCTCAAGCTATCAAAATCTGTGAAAGTCTTTCATTTATTAATCAAACTGTATTTCATTAATTTTGCCTTCCGTTTTGACGAAAACCTGCCCTTTCTTCCTCATCTCTGCCCGCGAGGCGCAAGCACAAAAAACAGTGCACATTCTTTGGCTTGAAGACAGCAATTTGGCGCTAACGCTCAATTTCAACAGTATTTGATATTTCTAAACAAGCAAAGGGTCATCAAACTGCGATAAAACAACGCTACGTCTCGTATCTACAACACCACATCCCTGTCCATGACGCATACGATGAAAGAAGCAAGAGATAAAACCTTGCTAAAAAGTACCTTGCGGGCATTTGCCCTCAACCAATAATAATAAGCATGTGCTGTGTTCTCCGATGAATTCTGTTCATTCTTCGGAGAGGGTTTCCTATGACGGATACGATCTCCCGCCAAAACGAGAAGAGTCATGTCAGGCCAATTGGGCCTTCGGCATTGCTTCCTAACACCTGTGCTTTATCAGAAACCGCTTCTTTTTCCGCTCGTAAAACACATGAACGTATATAAAGAACGCACATTTTCCGGTCAAAAATGTAAACAACTGGAGGTAACATGAAGACGGATATTCCTGAAGGTGCGAGAGCACCACTGCTATGGGAAGCCATTCTCTCGCTCTTATCACTTGTGCTTGGTATCAGTATATCAATCGTCATCTATGGGCTGGACCCCCAAATACCGATGCTGCTCGGCGTCATCGTCGCTTGTATTGTCGCGCTTCGTTGTGGGTTCCAATGGAAAGACATTCAAGCCGGGATGGTAAACGGCATATACAATGCCTTGCCCGCAATGATTATTCTCATGATTGTCGGCTCGCTCATTGRCGTTTGGATTCTTGCAGGCGTTGTGCCCACGCTAATCTATTATGGGCTGCAAGTGTTGGCACCAGAGATTTTCTTGCCCGCTTGCGTGATTATCTGTGCCGTCACCTCGCTGGCAACAGGCACAAGTTGGGGCACAACAGGGACGATTGGTGTCGCGCTGATGGGCGTTGGTGGTGGGCTCGGGTTTCCCTTGCCACTTGTTGCTGGAGCGGTTTTATCAGGCGCCTATTTTGGCGACAAAATGTCACCGCTTTCTGACACAACTAACCTCGCCCCCGCAATGGCGGGTACCGATCTGTTTACCCACATCAAGCACATGTCTTACACCACGGGCGTTTCGATAAGCATCACAATGATCATCGAAATCGTACTTGGCCTGCAATACAGTGCAAGTAACAGCAACATCGAACGCATCGATACGATTCTCACTACACTGGATAGCACTTTCTTCATCAACCCTGTTCTCTTCCTTCCCCTTTTGATAGTGCTTGGTGTGTCTTATAAGAAAATGCCTGCCATCCCTGGTATTGCATTGGGTGTTATTGCAGGTGCGATTTGTGCAGCCAGTCTGCAAGGCGCAGACTACAACGCCATAGCAAGTGTTGCGTTTGGTGGCTATACCTCTGAAACGGGTGTCTCCGATGTAGATTCCCTGCTTTCTCGCGGCGGTATGGACTCGATGATGTATACCATCAGCTTGATCATTGTTGCCATGATGTTTGGCGGCGTGATGGAGCGAACCAACCAGCTTCGCGTTATTGCGGACAAAATTCTTTCTGCCGCAAAATCTACCGGCTCCCTGGTCGTTTCGACTGTACTAACCGCTATTGGCGCAAACTTAATTTTGTGTGATCAATACATGGCGATTGTGATGACGGCTCGAAGCTACTCTGAAGCCTATCGAGAGCGCGGGCTTGCGCCCGAAAACCTCTCACGTGCGGTTGAAGATTCTGCCACGGTAACCGCGAACCTTGTTCCTTGGAACTCGGGCGGTGCCTATCAAGCAGCCACATTGGGTGTTGCGACACTCGCGTATCTACCCTTCAATTTCTTCTGCTGGATCTCTCCGATTGTGACCATAATATTTGGTGTAATGGGCTGGACTATCTGGAAGATTGACGATGAGGAACCGCGTGAATCGAGCGTAGAACGTGATTTATAAGAAAGGATTGAATAAGTAATAACATCAAAAATGGCGCTCATTGAGCGCCATTTTTTATAGTGAATATGTTAAAAACCTACCTTCTCAGAGTGACACCTAAGCCTTTCGCTAAAAGGCTTTGAGAAGACGAGCCTCGCTATTTACCCAACCACTTCGTTTAAAATATTAGTTCGGTATAAATGCATCAGACCAGCCTTCACTGACAACACCCGTATTGATTAGCGCTTGAATCGCATCATCGCTTAACGACAAACGAGAAAGAACCTCACGGCTCGAAGTGCCAAATCTCTCTGTCGGTTTGAGCGCAATGATCCCTGCATGGGAAGGCCGAATAGAATAATGATCGACGGTGGTAGTTTCTAAGCCACTTGGGTGGTCTTCATAAACAGAAAATGCATAGCTCCCTAGGTCACTCCCCACTTTTCCATCGCTTTTTCGGCTGTACTTATCGCGTAGCCATTCAATGCTTTTTATTTCCGCTGCACCTATGTCTAGCTCGCAAAATGTATTGATCCAGTAATCACAGGTCTGCTTCCGCAAGGCATTGGCGATAAGCGCTTTTCGCTCAGTTTCATTGCAAACAGAAACCCCTCGAAAGTGCTTGAGCAACTCAAACGTCACGAAATCCTTTTCAGACGCATCAAGATACAGCCAACCATCCGATGTCGGATAAATATGGGACAGACTATGGTAGCCCAAAGCCTCTCGGCCGGACGGCTCGTTAAACGGTCCGCGGCTAGCATATTCATGGCTATATTTTATCTGCGCTAGATTCGAGATTGACGACAGTGATGTTCTTGCACGGAGTGCTTGTCCCGTTCTTTCACGATGGTATAACGCCACTGCAATACTCAAACCACCAGCAAAACCGCAGTTCACATCCAAAGTGCCGATATGGGCATGTTCTTCTGGGGTTTGCGCCCCGCCAAAGCGACTCATGATCCCGCTATTGGCTTGAATAATATCGTCATAGCCAATGTAGTCGGTTTTTTCACCGCGCTTAGGACCACCAAAGCAATCTAAACGACAAAATATCACATTGGGATTGATGGCTTTCAACCGTGCATCGCTTAACCCTAACGCCTCAACTTGACGCTCTGGAGCGTTGATCACAACCACGTCACTTTCTTTAACCAATTCTTCAAAAATGGTTTTTCCTTGGTCAGTCAGCATATCCATCAATAGGCTTTCTTTTCCGCAGTTAGACAAAAAGCTAAACAAGACGCCAATGAGTGGATCGTAAAGGGATTTGGTAGGGTCCAGTTTCGTCACTTTGGCACCAAAGCGCGCCAAGAACCCTGTGGAATGGGGCCCAGCAATGACATTGGTAAGGTCGAGTACACGCACACCATCTAGCCAAAGTGGATTGTTGTCATCTTGTTGGCCTTGCTCCTGATCAAGAGATGCGATGTTCAACGTAGGTTCTGAACGGAAAGAAAAGAGATATTTGGCATCATTAAAATCACCATACTGACGAGGTGACACGTCGCACAGTTCCTCTCCCATGCCTTCAAACCAAACGAACGGTCCCGGCTGTTTCATTTCACCATAGTTTTCATCATTCACGGTGACAGTTAGGCCGCTTTCAACATTGTGAGGGTTGCCCATCCATTCTTGTGTAGAACGATGTGGCGCACCAGGAATGCCATGCTCCCCAAATATCTGGCCCCATTCTTCAGAGGTTTTAGCCACAAAAGCACGCTTCATTTTTTCAGCAATAATGTCCGCCCATTTTTTTGGCAATGGGTACACGCCAATAGAGGTCTCTCCGTCCCATTCTGCAATGGGCAGATACAAGTCCTCAACATCAGGAAGCCCCTCGTCAACGAGCTCATCATAGAGTCCCGCAACCTGCAGGCAGCGTTTCGCATGATTACGATGCGAAGGACAGACGACGTAAAAAAAACGCCCATCTTTGCATTCGTACGTGCGGAAAAATGGGTCAAGAAACTCCTGCAACTCCTCGTATGTCACATCCATTTCAAGCCCATGCTCACGACGACGAGCAATCTCATGCTCGCGCATGGTGGCGTAACGCTCAGGGAGACCTTCAATCACTATCGAGTTATAGGACAGCCCTTCCATCAAAGCTGATGCTATAGGGACTTCAATATGATCACCCCGACCACTCTTTTCACGTGCATATAAGGCGAGAGATACAGCACTGCTTGCCAACGTTGTCGCGTACGCTGACCCTAAAGCCAATGGAGAGAAACTTGGATTGCAGCCCATGAGTAATCGGTTGAAGCCCATGTCAGCATATACGCCGGAGGTGGCAGAGATAATCGCTTCCGTGGCTTTCCATTCCCTTCTGAGTGTGTCGTTAGAAGCAAAGCCGGGGACAGATAAGGTAATCAGCCTTGGATCGGCCTGACGAAGTGATTCAAAATCAATCCCTAGACCTTGAAGTTTACCGGGGCGGAAATTTTCGATAATGATGTCAGCAGTAGCGCAGAGACAAAGGGCTTTTTCGCGTCCCTCACTGGTTTTCAAGTCCAGTTCAATACACAATTTATTTCGATTTAACACCGCATTAGCAGGATCATCCCACATTGGGCCACATAGCGGATCGATATGTACAACGTTTGCACCTAAATCGGCAAGAATCATCGCAACAGCGGGACCCGCAATATATTGGCCAAAATCTACAACATTGATTCCTGCAAGCGGCAGTGTATTTCTCATTTATTTATGCTCCTACCATAGAGATGTTAACCTGAAATGAGAAACCTCCTTCACACGGAGAGGGAGTTTCATTACAGGCAATGATAGGTTGCAGTGAAATAAACAACTATTAATAAAATTTAGGTCTCGACGTATAAAAAATTAATACGACAGAAAATTAATTATATAAATCTCTATAGTCATTATTGGATGAATCCCTCTCCACTTCCAACAATATCCAATCAATAAACAACTGAGCGTGTGGATGTAAGGCCCTTGAATTAGACCTAACAAGATAAAATGCTTCACGTGTCGTTACGTCTGTCTCAAATAAGCGAACAAGCTTTCCCTCGCCAACATATCTTTTAACCAAACTGCTCCGACCAAGTGCTATACCGCCATGATTTATTGCTACTTCTAACGCATTGACTAATGTGTCATATTGGCTACCTTGTTGAAACTCGGCATAAGGTAACCCCATGCTAGCAAACCAATGACCCCAACCGTCTTCATAACCAATCACATGCAGCAATTTCTCTTTTAGTAGCGTCTCTGAACTGATGTCTGACGGCAGACGTTCTGCATACTGTTTGCTGCAAACGGGAGACAGGGTATCCCAGGTTAAACGATGGGCTGTTAGATGCGGCCATTGCCCATTTCCATAGGTGACTTCTATGTCACAATCATTCGAGCCATGGCGATTATTCACCCAGATATTACTGGTGACTTTTAGGTTAACTTCAGGATATTTCGCCATAAAGCTCTCCAATCTTGGCGCAAGCCAATGAATAAAAAAGACCAAATTAATCCTAATATTTAATAACTTAGTCCTATTCTGACCAAAGAGCTCCTCCGTCACTTCTGAAAGCTTCTCTATAGCATCATGCACAACAGGCATATAAGCCGCGCCGGCGTCAGTCAACTGAAGGCCTCGTGGAAGACGCACAAACAGTGCTGTGCCCAACTGACTCTCTAAGCCTTTTATCTGTTGGCTCATTGCTGCCTGCGTAATATGCAACTCTTGCGATGCGTGAGTAAAACTCAAATGCCGAGCCGCGGCTTCAAAAGAGCGTAGCCAGTTCAACGGGGGAAGCCTCTTCTTCATGTTTACGTCCTTGTTTACTCACGACTTCAAGATACTTGTTCAGCGAGAATGGGTTTGGATAAATACCCAAACCCATTCCCAGTGCTTTTTAATGTAACTCAATAAAACGTAATTTGCGCAATAAATTAATCATCTATTGGGATGTATAAATTTTCTTATGCCAATGGCTGTATTTTTTTTGATTGTCTAAATGAGCGTGAACGTAGATGTTTAGCTGGATCTAAATATAAACAATGAATAACCAGAAAGACCAATGAAGTTAAAGAAATAAATCAATAACAACACAAGGTGACAATCGTCACTAAAAAATCACAAGGACAGATTTCAATCAGGAGCATTGCAATGGGAAATGAGATAAGTAGGAATAATAAAAAAGGAATATTTGCAGGGGTAAACCCTATAATGGCCACTGGGTCTTCCTTTCTTATTATTTTGTTT
Source organism: Enterovibrio makurazakiensis (assembly GCF_050336585.1). Classification (NCBI taxonomy): domain Bacteria; kingdom Pseudomonadati; phylum Pseudomonadota; class Gammaproteobacteria; order Vibrionales; family Vibrionaceae; genus Enterovibrio; species Enterovibrio makurazakiensis. The sequence continues at coordinate 136,983 of NZ_JAKJSE010000016.1, read as the reverse complement.
GTTATCTACACCACGTTAGCGCCAGAACACGCCAGTGGCGTTTATTCTGCATCAAAGAATTATATCGCAACGAATTTGGCTTGGTACTACGTCGGATTGATGAGCATCTTCTTATTTATATCTATCTATCTCGTTTTCAGTCGCTATGGGAGCATCAAACTAGGAAAACCAGACGTAAAAGGAGCAACCAAATGAGCGCATCAGTCACCTTACCAAGAATGATGGAAATTGGCGGCGGAGCAATCGCTCGTACGCCTGATTTGGTAAAAAACTTAAATGCATCACGCGTGTTATTAATCACCGACAGAACCATGGTGCAGTTTGGTTATGCCGATAAGGTTCAACAATTGCTCACCCAAGCGGATATTGAATCTCGTGTCTATGCGGACACCATTCCTGAACCGACAGCGAGCTCGGTCGATGAAGCTGTACAAATCGCTAAAGACGGCGGGTTTGATTGCTTGATTGCGCTCGGCGGCGGCAGCGCCATCGACAGTGCTAAGGCCATTGCGATTCTTGCTCACTTCGGCGGAAAAATGCGTGACTACAAAGTCCCGCGTATTGTGAATGAGCAAGGCTTACCGATCATTGCCATTCCAACCACGGCCGGAACAGGCTCTGAAGTGACCAAGTTTACCGTGATCACTGATGACGCTACCGACGAGAAAATGCTGTGTGTTGGATTAGGTTTCTCCCCTACGGCAGCGATTGTGGATTATGAACTGACGATGTCATTGCCCGCACGCATCACCGCGGATACGGGTATCGATGCATTAACTCATGCTATTGAAGCCTACGTCAGCCGTAAAGCCAGTGCATTTAGCGACTTCAACGCGCTAGAAGCGATGCGATTAATTGCGCCTAACCTTCGCACGGTTTACCACAATGGCAGCGATACAAACGCTCGCGAAGCCATGATGCGAGGCGCAACAATAGCAGGGATTGCCTTTTCCAATGCCTCTGTTGCGCTAGTCCATGGAATGAGCCGCCCGATTGGGGCGTTTTTCCACGTTCCTCATGGCCTATCCAACGCCATGCTTTTACCAAGTATTACCGCTTTCTCTATTCAAGAAGCACCTGTGCGATACGCACAGTGTGCCGTTGCAATGGGGCTGGCCCGTGAAACAGATTCGATTGATGTTGCCAATGCACGTTTAGTGGAAGAACTCGCCGCGATCAATCAAGAGCTCAACGTCCCAACACTGGAAGAGTTTGGGGTGACACGCGACAACTTTGAATCTGTGGTCGATACCATGATAGAGCAAGCTCTCGCATCAGGATCGCCCGCCAACAACCCAAGAGTTCCCAACCCAGAAGAAATGAAATCATTGTATCGAGGCCTTTGGTCTTAAGAAAAGGAAGCCACCCATGGAAAATATTGGACACCTCATCAACGGCAAGTTGCGCGAAGACAATGCCGGCACGCAACCTGTTTATAACCCAGCTACTGGGGAAGCGATCCGTGAGTTAATGCTCGCACCAGACGATCTGGTTAACGAAGCGGTTGATATTGCCAACGCCGCGTTTCAATCATGGCGCGATCAACCTGCCATTAAACGTGCGCGCATCATGTTTAAATACAAGCAGTTGCTTGAAGAAAACAAAGATGAAATATGCCGTCTCATTGGCGAAGAACACGGAAAGATTGCACACGACGCAGCGGGCGAACTGCAACGCGGCATCGAAAACGTCGAATATGCCTGTGCAGCAGCAGAGTTGCTCAAAGGTGAATACAGCAAGAATGTCGGTCCTTCCATTGATTCATGGTCAGAGCATCAACCTCTGGGTGTCGTCGCGGGCATCACACCATTTAACTTCCCAGCGATGGTACCACTGTGGATGTTCCCAATGGCCTTGGTATGCGGTAACTGCTTTATCCTCAAGCCATCAGAAAAAGATCCAAGCACTTCTTTATTTATCGCGACGTTGCTCAAAGAAGCTGGCCTTCCTGACGGTGTAATGCAGGTTCTTCAAGGTGGTAAATCTGTGGTAGATGGTCTGCTAACGCACAAAGGCATTGAGGCGGTTAGTTTTGTTGGCAGTACACCGATTGCCAAATATATCTATGAGCAAGCCACGCAAAACGGCAAGCGCTGCCAGGCGTTGGGCGGAGCGAAAAACCACGCGATAGTCATGCCAGATTGCGATCTTGAAAATGCGGCGAATCAATTGGTTGGAGCCGCATATGGCTCTAGTGGCGAGCGTTGCATGGCGCTATCCGTCGCCGTTGTCGTAGGCCAAGAAACGGCAGATAGCTTGGCTGCGATCCTTAAACCAAAGCTTGACGAACTCCGCGTGGGCGCTTTTTATGATAACGACAATGACTTCGGTCCTGTTATCAGTCGCGAGCATAAAGAGAAAGTGAATGGCTATATTTCCTCTGCTGAAAGTGACGGTGCGATCCTTGTGGTTGATGGTAGAAACCCAGAAGTAGAAGGCTATGAAAGCGGGTACTTTGTTGGCCCGACGTTGATCGACAATGTGCTGCCGAACATGACGAGTTACCAAGAAGAAATCTTTGGTCCTGTCATGCAAATTGTTCGCGTCGATTCAATGCAAGAAGCCATGACGCTCATCGACAACCATGAGTACGGCAACGGCACTTGCATCTTCACCCGTGACGGGGAAGCGGCGAGATATTTCTCTGACAACATCAAGGTAGGCATGGTCGGGATCAATGTGCCACTACCTGTGCCAGTTGCTTACCACAGCTTTGGGGGTTGGAAGCAATCTCTGTTCGGTGATTTGCATGCCTATGGTCCAGATTCGGTGAAGTTCTACACACGCAGAAAAACCATCACTCAACGCTGGCCATCCGCGAATGTTCGCGAAGGTGCGGTATTCTCAATGCCTACACTCTAGCCACGCTTACTGTTTAATCCATATACAGAATTGAATAACGCCCAAACCGTATCATTGGTTTTGGGCGTTTGTTTTATTCATAGCATTGATATTGAGCCACAAATCGATAGATGGTGCTCTTTCATAACGTACGATGTTGCGTTCATTCTGCTTGTTATACATTTTCCTTATCCTACCTCGCTTTCACACTAGAAACAGTAAAGCCCTATTTTTCAATGTAATAACAATAAAATATCGACTGTTCTACCGCGTATCACGCCCAATCGTTATTAACAATAAATTAACCAAAGGCTGATTTTGAGATCTAGGTCTCGGAAGATAATTAAGTTACCGGTAACACTATTGCAACGTTACCGGTAACATTCGTAACAATCAGAACAAGAAACCTTCAGTGGAAACGCTGTTATTTTCCAACGTGGAACCCATAAGGATACCTCTGAAATGAACATGCTATCTAAAGCTTTGTTAGCTGCTACCGTCACTGGCCTCTTTTCTGCATCAACCTTAGCCGCTGATTTTAAATTAAAAATTCAGTCATCTGATCCATCAGGCGACCTTAACTTCAAAATCCAGCAAGATTGGGCAGAGCGTGTTGAACAAATGTCGAATGGCAGAATCGATATCGACTTACTGCCTGTTGGCTCTATTGTTAAGCATACTGAAACATTAGGCTCGATCAAATTGGGCATTATTGATGGCCATATCACGGCGACAGGTTACTTCTCAGGCAAAGACCCCGCATTTGGTTTGATTGGCAACATGGTTGGCGCATGGTCAGACACCACACAATTGCTGCAATACATGAACTACGGTGGCGGCAACGAATTAATGACCGAACTGTACGCGCCGTATGGTGTGAAGTTCATTGGCGCATCGACCACGGGTGTCGAGTCTTTCATTTCGAAAAAGCCATTAGATGGCGTTGATGATCTTAAAGGGTTGAAACTCAGAGCACCTGAAGGCTTGGTGCAGCAAGTATTTGCCGCCGCAGGCGCAACCCCTGTTAACCTGCCTGGTTCCGAAGTATTTACTGGCTTGAGCAAAGGCGTGATCGACGCGGCGGATTACACCGTGTTTTCAACCAACCAAAAAGCGGGCATGAACGACATTGCCACGCACCCTGTCCAGCCGGGCTTCCACTCTCTCCCACTCATCGATGTGTCAATTTCGCAAAAGAAATGGGACGCCATGCCAGCGGATCTTCAACAAATACTGCAAACCTCGGTGAGGGATTTCTCATACGACATCACCACCCAACTAAAAATTGCAGACCAAGCAGCACTCACAGAAGCACAGAACAACCCAAACATCACCATCCACAATTGGTCTGACGACGAACGTAAGAAATTCCGTGAAATCGCGAAGACCCAATGGAAGGTGTTTGCCGAACGTTCGCCAAATGCCCAAAAGGTCTATGACTCTGTCACCACGTTCCTGACCTCAAACGGTTTGTTGTAATCGTACGTTGTTTGCCCTAGTGAGGATGTTTGACCCGAGGAGGGCATTTGCCCTCTTCATATTTGGGATGAATTGTTATGGATAATAAACCGCCCGCGTCAGTTCAAGCGGATGAGAATACGCCGCGCAACCCGCTGGATCGGGCTATCGTTCGCATCGGCGACCTGCTTAGTCTTCTCTTTATTGTCACTGCATTGATTTCTTTCTATGAAGTCGTCATGCGTTATGCCTTCAATGCGCCAACAACTTGGGTACATGAGACCGCTTCCTTCATTGGTGGTGCACTTTTCATTTTTGGCGGCATCTATGCTTTTGCTACCAACAAGCATGTTCGCGTCGTGCTGATTTATGATGCAGTGTCTGCCAAAAAACGCCGCTACCTCAATATTTTCCATCATATTGTCGGTCTTGTGTTTGCTGGCATGCTGGCTTATTCCGCCTACTTCACCGCTGAAGAATCTTGGTTCGCACCTTGGGGCGATTTTCGCCTCGAAACGTCTGGCTCTGTACTTAATGCGCCATACCCCGCCTTGCTTAAAGGGCTACTGTTCGCCGTGTTATGCGTGTTGGTGATTCAATTTACGTTACACCTACTTCAAGAAATCAGCAGTATTAGGAAATCGAAAGATGTTTGAATTGTCTTCAATCGGCCTTGGTTGGGGCAGTATTCTCATGCTCGCAATGATGGTCGCGCTATTGCTCACAGGCATGCAACTGGCATTCGTAACTGGCTTCGTCGCACTATTTTTCACTTTGGGTTGGTTTGGACCGGATGCACTGCCTTTGATTGCCAGCCGTACCTACAGTTTTGTCTCCGGCTATGTGTTTCTTGCTGTTCCCATGTTCGTGCTCATGGCGTCCATCCTTGATCGTTCAGGGATTGCCAAAGATCTGTTTAATGCCATGCGAGTGGTAGGCCGCCGAGTACGTGGTGGTGTCGCCGTACAAACTCTGATGGTTGCCGTTATATTGGCGTCTATGAGCGGCGTGATTGGCGGTGAAACCGTGCTGCTCGGCATTCTCGCTTTGCCGCAAATGCTACGTTTAGGGTACAACCGGAAACTCGCGATCGGCACAACCTGTGCCGGTGGTGCATTAGGCACCATGCTACCCCCAAGTATCGTATTGATTATCTATGGCATGACCGCGAGTGTCTCCATTGGTGATTTATTCAAAGCTTCATTTGTGCCCGCCCTACTTTTAGCTAGCTTCTATGTCGCCTATGTGTTGATCCGCTGTTATCTAGACCCCTCTCTCGCACCTGACTCCGTTCCCTCTGATGCAGAAGAGGAGAAAGAGATCAGTTATATGAAGGCACTGTTTTTCCCGCTGCTTTCTGTCGCAGTGGTGCTCGGCAGTATCTATTCCGGCATTGCATCTGTCACCGAAGCCTCAGCGCTGGGTGTTATTGGCATCATGGCGAGTGCATGGATTCGTGGTGAATTGAATTTCAGAATGATGAAAGACAGCGCCATCGCTACCATGCGCACGTGCGGCATGATCATTTGGATTGGCATAGGGGCAAGCGCCTTAGTCGGCATCTACAACTTGATGGGCGGGATTGATTTTGTAGGCGACGTTATCTTCTCGCTCAGTGGCGGCGGGGCATTATCAACCTTGCTAATCATGATGCTTATATTGCTGGTGCTTGGTATGTTTCTCGATTGGGTCGGTGTCGCCTTGCTCACCATGCCTATTTTCGTTCCAATGATCACTGAGCTCGGTTACGACCCTATTTGGTTTGGCGTGGTGTTCTGCCTCAATATGCAAGTGTCTTTCTTGTCACCACCATTTGGCCCTGCGGCGTTTTACCTCAAATCCGTTGCACCCAAAGATATTAGTCTGGGTGAAATCTTCAGTTCTTTGTTGCCATTCATCGCGCTCCAAATCTGCGTGCTAAGCCTCACCATTGCCTTCCCTCAGCTCGCTATGTGGTGGAAGTAATGCAAGCGCATTCCAGTTATACATTCGCATCTTTACGCCGTATGGCATGGATGAAGGTAAGAGGACTATGATTCCCATGAAACCGAAAAAGATACTATTGATGGGCGTATCAGGCTCTGGAAAGAGTCTGATTGGTAGCCTCGTTGCCCAAAGGCTCGATATCCCCTTTTATGACGGTGATGATTATCACCCTGAAGAGAATGTGAAGAAAATGCGTCAAGGAATCCCTTTGAGCGATACTGATCGTCAAGGCTGGCTTCGCACGCTTAACACCTTGTTTATCAAAAACGATGAACTGGTGGTCGCTTGTTCTGCATTGAAAAAAGAATACCGAGATACGTTACGCCAGAACAACGAAGGCATGACCATTGTTTTTCTACGTGGTGATTTCGACACCATTTGGTCACGCCATCAAAAACGCACCGATCACTATTTTAAGGGGCAAGACATGCTGAAAAGCCAATTCGAAACCCTCGTAGAACCTACACAAGATGAAGCCGTTTTCATCGATATTACCCATGATGCTGACGAAGTCGTTAATGCAGTGATGCATGCTATCGGGAAATCGCAAAACTCAAAATAGCCGCTTTATCTTCATTGCAGTCCATTCAAGCACACCAATTAGTGACGCTGTCACTTATTGATGTGCTTAACGACCACTAAAATTGACGCCATTCATAAGAAGAACCCTCAGCGTTTTCTTCCTCGATGCGTTGATACTCTCTCTAAAACGATACGAGTTATATATTATTTTCAATATTAATCAGTGAATTATCTTTTAATAGGAGATTGCGAAACCTCTGTGATAATTTTGTGAGATTTGTCAGTTAGATTCTCTGTATCTCTTCATATTGCTCCCAGCAATTTGAAGAGAGCAATGTAAAGGAGAATTCAATGACTGCGACACTTAACTCGATGGCATTTCCACCAACGCCCCCCTCTCTACTCTCAGACGATGATACCGTCTTTCACATTTCCCCGTTGGAAAGTCTCAACGCGGGCGATGTCCGAAAATTTATCGAATTCGGTCGTGGTTCCAATGAAAAGCCAGCGTTTAACACCCTGAACAGTGCATTCGAACATCATGCTGCCAATACGCCCTACGCCATTGCTGCGATTCACGGTAATCGTTCTATCTCCTACCAAGAACTTGATAATAATGCTGAAAAACTGGCCACACTACTTCATAAAAAAGGCGTCAAACGCGGTGATTCAGTTGGCTTATTTCTCACGCGATCATTGCCAATGCTCGTGGGCATGCTCGCGTGTTTAAAATTAGGGGCAAACTACGTCCCTCAGCATGCAGGGATAACACCGAATTCACAGTTACAACACATTGCCAATGTTGCCCGTATCAAAATAGTGTTGACCCTCAGTCGCCATGAAAAGTACTTACCCGACTTCGGGAACAGCAAAATTATCGCCCTTGATAGCTTAATGAAAACCCGCGCGTTTAATGAACTCAATGTCACTAAAAAGCGGGCGTCTAAACCCAACGATAACTGCTTTATTCTCTTTACGTCGGGAACAACCGGAAAACCCAATGGTGTTCAGGTCACGCACCAAAACGTCTGCAATGTTGTGATGACTTCTCCAGGGAACCTCGGTGTAAAGCCAGGTACGCGCGTCTCACAATTAATGAATATTGCGTTTGATATGTCGGCTTGGGAAATCTATGTCACACTTTGCCATGGTGCCACATTACTGATCCGCGATAGTGTCATCGAAAATACCGCATCAAACGTCGATGTTATTATCGCAACACCTTCCATCCTTGGTCAGATCGCCCCTATCAAATGTCAGGATGTCGCCGTCGTTGCGGTTGCCGGCGAGCCCTGCCCAGAGCCACTTGCTGAAACATGGGGCGAGTTCTGTGATTTCTATAACTGCAGTGGCCCAACAGAAACCACCATCATCAACACGGCTAAATTATATCGCCCTGGAGACACACTCTCCATTGGCAAGCCTACCCCAAACAACACTGTATATATTCTAAATGATGAACTTCTACCCTGTCCCATTGGCGACGTCGGTGAAATGTGGGCAGGTGGCGTCTGTGTCACAAAAGGCTATTTAGCTAACGCCGAACTCAGCCAGTCTCGCTATCGCCCCGATCCCTTCTTGGGCGATGGCCATGTGATGTTTAGAACCCGTGACCTTGCACGTTGGAATGATGACGGAGAGCTTGAACACCATGGACGCACTGATGATCAAGTTAAAGTTAAGGGGTTTCACGTTGAGCTAAACTCTATCTCTTCCGTATTGGAATCAGTGCCCGGTTGTCAATCAGCCGTAACCTTGAAACTGGACAACGACCACCTTGTCGCCTTTGTTACCCCTTCAACCATTGAACAAAAAATGGCCACTGAACATGTCGCGACTTACCTGCCTTACTATTGCGTGCCTGTAGGTGTCATCGCACTTGATCAATTACCACTGACCCCAAGAGGAAAGGTAGATAAATGCTCACTATTAGAAATGTATCAGCAATCTTTCATTCCAAGGTAAGTAACAAATACTAGGTATAACGCTTGGTGCAGCGACCTACATAGCGCTATGAGACTCTAATGAAATGCACACTACGTAGGGCGCCAGCGTTCACTATTTTGCAATACTGACGGCCTTCCTATCTTCTGCCTGACTCACGTATTCTCATTGTGTTCAAATCCTTGTTTCTATCAGCAATGGCTTCAATATCCTCTTGCTGCATACCAATGTCCTCCAAAAGGTATGCCGGATAGTCAGCCACTTCACGGTAGATGTTTTCTTTTACTTTCTTAAGTTGATATGCCCGGATTTTTCCTTCAACAGCATTGAACACGTTGAGCAATAAACGGCTAATCAAAGAGGACGTTTGCGCACTTTGATTAAACGGCATGACCAGCAATGTGTGTTTTGCATTCAGTGGTTTCATGTTTCAACCCTCCAGCGTGGATTGCGTTAGATTTTCTTATCCGTTGGTTGATGATGAGATAACCTGCTATGTTCTACAAACGAGCATTCCTTATGTGGAGTTAGAAAATCTAAATCATGGAAATTCACTTACCCCCACTAAACGCATTACGGGCTTTCGAAAGTGTTGCCCGATTACTCAGTATCAAAGCGGCGGCTGAAGAGCTGCATGTCACACCTGCTGCGGTAAGCCAGCAGATAAAGTCATTAGAGAACTACTTAGACGTGCAATTGCTTGAGCGAAAGGTGAGATCGATTGAACTCACTGAAGCGGGAGAGCAACTGTTTCCGTTTATGGAAGAAGGCTTTTCCAAGCTTGAGGAAGGCGTCAGGCAATTACGACGCAGACAGCAAAGTAACGAATTGGTGGTAAGCGCATCTCCCACATTCGCGGCAAAATGGCTTTTGCCAAGGCTAGGTAGTTTCTACAAAGCCTATCCGAAGTATCGACTGCGCGTTGACGCTTGTGAGAGCCTGGTCAATTTTCGCTCCGATGGTGTAGATGTGGCGTTAAGATATGGCGGCGGAGGGTATCCCAATCTCTTCTGTCAGACCTTGATACCCGAAGAAGTGATACCAGTGTGCAGCCCAGCTCTGCTAAACAGCGCTAAACCCTTGCAGAAACCCGATGATCTGAGACATCACATGCTGCTCCGTTCGGCGTGGCAAACCGGTCAACAGAGCGCACCTTGCTGGGGAATGTGGTTAAGGGCGGCAGGTCTCACAGATATCGACCCTGATGCAGGGCACCATTTCTCGTCGGAATTTTTAACTCTGCAAGCCGCCATTGAAGGGCAAGGTGTTGCGCTCACCGCCAAGGCGTTAGTCACGCAGGACATCAACGCAGGAAAATTAGTCTATCCCTTTGGTGAGGACTTCAATCAACTCGTCGCATTCAGCTATTTCTTCGTTTGCCCAGAATCGCACTTACGCTTAAAGAAAGTACAAGCATTCAAGCAGTGGATAGAGAAAGAGATCCAAGACCAATTTAAACTCTAAGCGGGCATCGATACTGATATCAGATAAGGGCAAACAACGTCCTTTCACTATGAACTCTAGATTGTTGCCTAGGTATAAAACATCGCTTTAAGGGTTAAAAATACATTCACGTGAAAACTCACTTAACTGCCAAAATTTAGGAAAAACCAAAAATGGGTCCTGCATTTTTAGTCCCCTAGCCATTGTTATATATAAGTTAATACACCTTACTAAGTTGTTTGCGCCACTCAGGTTGTTTGTCTTGAAAAGCCCAATATGTATCCATGTTAGTGATAATCCCGCTCTCCAAGCTCAGGATGCTGGTTGCGTAGAAACTATCATCACAATGTGGGCTGGATACGTATATCACACTTATGACTTTATTTGTGGTTGTTTCTTCAAGGCTTAACACTTCAAATTTCCAATCAGCACCAAACACTTCATTTACCGCTATATATTCGTCACGTGTCTCGTAATATTCGCGACTTGTAGGCCACACAACTCGTAAATTCTCATGCAATAACGCCTTTGCCTGAACGTATTCGCCACGGCTAAATTTCGCCCAAAGTTCCCTTACTACATCAATGTTACTCATCGAAAATCCTTGGATATTGCAAATTAGAAGTAGTGCCCCCCATAGACGGCATGTGTTTTTTGCGAGTCCAACCCGTAAAGGGGAACATGTTTAATGCGTATATTGTATGCGAGTCCATCCTACACATTAGGATGTGATGTGTACTTCGATTAGCTTTAAACCATATGCTTCTCCGGCTAAGTCGTATGCCGCAGAGCACTTATTCATAAAGCCATGCTGGAAAGAGGTGATTTCAGTATTCACAAGCTCATAAGTTGAAATGTGTTTACTAACATTTTCCACATTAAATGCTCTTTCTGTACAAGGAAAAACGACCTTTGTTGGTATCTGGGGCTTAATATCAAGATGATTTCTTATTTGCGTCGGATAAAAACAAATCGCCTGACGGCAATCTCCACTATCCAAACTAGAAACTCGCCACACCGCACTTGCGCCTGCACTGAAACCTATAATCAGTTCCGGTTTCACTGTTGAGATAGATTCTGATACTAAAGATAAGTATTTGTCATGTCCGCACTGTTTAACGAACGCATCATAGGCATCTTGCTCATTTATGAAGCTATGACGCATCCCCTCATAGGGGTCAATAACCTCTAGATCAACGTCAAGATGGGTTAGATGATTACTTAAGCAATCAATTGATTCGCATAGCCCAAAGATATCTGTGACCAATACAACCTTCATTTACATCCTATCCTTTTGACAGTGGGTCAATCGCACATAACGTTTTGTTTTAAAGAGCGTATCACTAAAGGCAGTTGATCTACGAATGGGAAAGCAAGACAGAGCGGTGTATTTCTACATACTTCACGGATTCCTTTGGATTGAATCCGAGGGTCTCCCCTATCCACCTTCTGTTTTCTCGTTTGTCACTCTCCGGCTGTTAGCATTGCACAACATAGTTTGCAGAAAAGTTTCTTAACTTAGACAACTTCTTCTGTCTTCCCTTAATAGACTTACAATCCTTGAGTTTCCCCTCTCCCACATTGCCCTTTCGTTAAGGGTTTCGCGATAAGGATTTAAGCGTTGAATAAGGCTCGCCGTTTTACTTGTTTTTTGCTCGTATTCGCTCTAGTGACATGGATTTATGTACAGTGGGCAGAACGCTTCACGCCCATGACTCAACACGGCAGAATCAACGGACAGCTTATTCGCATTAGCCCGCAGGTATCAGGACCAATATCCAGCATTTCTGTCGTCAACAATGCCGAAGTTCGGCGAGGGCAAGCACTACTGAGTATTGAGAGGCGATCGTTTGAGTTAGCCGCGGAATCTGCTCGATTATCGCTAGCAAAAGTGGTGAAGGCGTTCAAAGTAAATTCAGAAGCTATTAGCACGGCGAAAACCAATGAAGTGGCCGCTCGCGTCAGATTGGCCAAGGCAAAACAACACACTGAACGAAATACCTTACTCGCTCGCCGAGGTGTTATCGACCAATCCCCCCTTAATCGCAGTCAATTGGCATTGAATGCTGCCCAAAATGCGCTGTCCGAATCCACTGCTTCACTAATGAAAGCGTATGAAGCACTTGGTCAGAAAGCGGTCAATAGTCTCGCCGTAAAAAGCGCACTCAATGAACTCGACAAAGCGCTGCTCAATCTGTCTTATACCGATATTAAGGCGCCCGCTTCAGGCGCAGTGACAAATATCCGTGTGGCAGCGGGAGACTACGCGACCACGGGTCATCCTCTGTTGACTTACCTAAACACTGACCATTTGTGGCTGACTGCGATGGTAAAAGAAAGCTCTCTTGGCTATGTCGACAAGGGCACGCTGGTCAAAATAGTATTCGAGGCGTATCCCGGCCAGATATACCACGGAGAAGTCACCTCTATTGGTTGGGGAAGCAGTGGAAATGGTAGCCTGAAAATAGACAGCATCAATGGCTTATTTGAATCGCCAGCAGATATCCAATACCCTCAACGTTTCCCAGTCAATGTGCGATTTTTTGACTTACCTGAGGACGTTACGCTCAGGTATGGCGGGCTGGCAACAGTAAGTTTCTACCCGAGACAGTCTGAATTTGGTGAGGCGTTATTGGATTTTTGGACATGGGTATGGAGCTATCTTAGCTATGTTTGACGGCATGTTCATTTACATATCGAACAATGCCAGTAATCAGCCATTATTTTTCCTTGAATTGGCTGTCTTCTCCCTGACCTCCTGACACTGTATTGCTTTCGTCGGCATGGTTCGCTGATGCAGCAAAGGATGGCAAAGGCGTATTCATATCGACGTCCTCCTTAGCAACCATAGCTGGGGAAGAAACGTGATCTTCTTGTTCGTTTTCGATGTTTGATACCTCGACAGAGGGCAATGATGAGTTGAGTTTGGGTTCATCGTCTTCATCCAGCGCAGAGACCACTGAATCGGGAACCGCGCGCACCTCACGTGAGGATGAGCTTGTGATAGAAGACAACTCAAAATAAACGCAAAAACCATGTTCCCCCTTTTTTCCCTCTTCCACATCAAGATGTTCAAGTTGGCTTTGATGAAGGCTCAATATAGCTTCGACAATTTTTGTTCCCATGCCAAGCGAACCGAGCACTGCATTTTCATCGACCGCATTTGAAACGCGAAAACCCACACGACGTGCCGCAATGAATACTGTCTCCAACACTATCGTCGAATGCTTTGGGCTATGGCGCGCTGCGTTTTCAAGCAAGTTGTCGAAGACTCGATTAATCAGCTGTTCATCAGCAAGAATGGAGCAAGGCGTACTCACGTTAACCGAAATCTGGATGTCTTTTTGTTGCGCCGACAAGGCAAAGCGCTCTTTGATTTCTTGAAGTAAGGTGTCAACATCGATCTCTTGGTAAGACAAAACAACTTTTGCTGTAGGCGATCGCGCAGCTTCCAACTGATCCTTTAAATGACGCTGAAGTCGTTGAGCATTGTGATACGCCGTATCAATCATACTTCGACCTTCTTTGTGCTGAATACGCCATGTCTCCAAATAACCAAGTACATTTGCCAACGGCGTTTTTAAATCATGGCTGAGTTGTATCAAATGCTCTCGTCGTTGAGCTTCTTGAATCCGAAGTTGAATAAACTGCTGTTGAATAACCGCCATCATACGCCGATATTGGATAGCCATGTCTTGGAGTTCAGCAGCAGAAAATTGAAGAGGTGGCGTAACGCGAAATTCGGAGGTGGCGGCTTGTTCCATCTGATTCACCATCAGCCTGCCAGGCGTAATAATATGTCGAATGACCATGCGATAGACACCAAATGCAAACAACAATATCGCCACCAGCGCCGCGATAACGACAGGGATATACAGCACCAAGGTGTCTGGATCTAATGGAAGGCTGCGTTGGGAGCTGCCTATCAACACATACAGGTAGCCCGCCACGCTGCCATTTGCATCAATCTGCGCTGCGGAAAACACCTTCTTCCCGTATTGAGATAAAGGGTCATCACCTAAAATCGGAAATGGTTGGTCGTTTAAAAATTGTTGGATCGGTGTAATGTCAATTTGTCTACGCAATACCTGATCAACAGGTGGCCCTGACGTCGTGATATTACCTTTAGGGTCGAGAAAATAGATTTCAAAATCTGGACCAAGCAGCATGAGAGTGTGGAATATGGAAGAGAGAGCTTCCGTGCTGTAGTCATCCCCTACCATCAGGGGGTTGTCATCTCGCATATGCAACGCGAGATCTCTATGAAGTTCTTGTTGTGACCTCAGTTCATTACCCTGCCACAAAGTCACACTCACAAACGTCAGTATCGTCGCACTGATAAAAAACCACACCAAAGTGAATAGCATTAATCGGTGTTTAAACGTCAATATCTCACTCCAAAATCCACCTAAACATCAATCCAACTGCTCTGTCCTACACTCGCGGCTTGTTCACTAAACAATAGCGCTAAAACGTCATCGTTAAAGTCGTTGTAATGCGTTTGCCTCTCTAAACTTATAGCCTACCCCCCACACAGTATGAATGTACTTCGGCATATCAGGATCACTTTCAAGTTTGCTTCTGAGACGGTTAATCGCGCAGCAAACGGTGTGTCGATAGCCGTCATAATCTGTATTCCACACACGGCTCAATAGCTCATCTTTACTGAATACACGTTCTGGCCTTTTCGCCAAGCAACACAATAGAGAGAATTCTGTGGGCGTTAAATTGATGGTCTTACCGCCCAAGGTGACACTGTGAGTCTCGGTTGAAATTTCCAAGTGATCAAACATCAAGGAGGCTTCATTCTCATCCTCACTTGAGGGCTCTATGACTGCTTCCGAACTGTTTTGCCAGTGATTATGTACCGCGGCGCGTCTCATCAAAGCGCGAACTCTCGCTTGGAACTCAACCACACTGAATGGCTTAGCCAAGTAATCATCCGCGCCAGATTCAAACCCTTCTACCATGTCAGATTCAGAATCCAGTGCAGTCAACATCAAAACAGGGATGCCATTTTGCTTTTGGCGCAGATACTCACAGAAGGTTTTACCATCACCATCGTCCAACCCACGATCTAAAACAACGGCAACAATATTGTTTTCTACCAGCGCTTGATACCCTGCTACCAATGATGTGCCTCTAGTCACTTCAAAGCCCATCACCTTAAGATGCAAAGCAATCAAACCCGAAATATCTGCGTCATCTTCTAAAACTAAAACAGACTGTTGCATAGAAAGCTCCCATTCATCTGCAAATATCCCTACCAAAGAACTGCAGAAGAGCCCTTATATTTCACAAAAACAGATATTTTTGACAAATTCCAGCACGAATCTTTGTTCTGATTACACTATCTTACATTTCATACATTCAGCATCGAGCATCTGACAGTTTCGCTTTTCAAATCATTAAGTTATTGAAATCACATCTCTAGCCCTCTCCAGCAAAATTGATTAGCACGCGAAGCAATTGCGGCTTATTAAGTAACTACACTAAAGAAATTTTGCTGCAAACTTGTTATGATTAACGTCATTGCGCGCATATTTTTCAGTTATTTAAACTGCAAATGGATTGATTACAAAGTGCAATATTCGCGAGATAAATGCTTAGAGCTATACATATTTATCGTGATTATTTAAATGAGAGGGAACTTCCATGAAAAAACTTCTAACCACTTCATGTCTGCTGCTTTCGGCATTGCCAATGACAAGCATTGCAGCAGAGTGCGGCAAAGTGACTATCGCAGACATGAACTGGAACTCCGCAACCCTCATCGCAAATATTGACCGCTTCATTCTCGCAGAAGGCTACGACTGCGACGCTGAGCTTGTTCCTGGCGACACTATGCCAACCGGAACGTCAATGATTGAGAAAGGTGAACCGGATATCGCCCCTGAATTCTGGAGTAACTCCCTGAAAGCCGCGCTAGATCGTGGTGTTGAGGAAGGTCGACTTCGCTTTGCAGGAGCAGTACTTTCAGACGGCGGTGAAGAAGGTTTTTGGGTACCAAAATTTTTGGTCGACAAGAACCCTAGCCTAGCGACGATTGACGGCGTTATCGCAAATCGCGAGCTATTCGAGCACCCAGAAGACCCAACAAAATCTGCATTTTACGGCTGCCCTGCTGGCTGGAACTGTCAAATTTCTTCTGGCAACCTGTTCACTGCAATGGGTCTAGAAGACAAAGGTTTTGAACTGATTGATCCAGGTTCAGGCGCTGGTCTTTCAGGCTCTATCGCTAAAGCTTACGAGCGCGGTGAAGGCTGGTTCGGTTACTACTGGGCACCAACAGCGGTACTGGGTAAGTACGAAATGGTAAAAGTGGACTTCGGCTCTGGCATTGATGAAGAACACTTCAAAACCTGTACCACTGATGCTGACTGTTTAGATCCTAAAGTCACCATGTACCCACCGTCAGCGGTTGACACTGTTATCACCGAGAGCTTTGCTCAAAATTCTCCTCAAGCAGTGAGCTACTTATCTAATCGTTCATTCAAAAATGCTGAGCTGAACACACTGCTAGCGTGGATGGAAGAGAACCAAGCCGATGGCGAAATTGCAGCACAACACTTCCTCGAGAACCACGAAGATATCTGGGGTTCTTGGGTTAGCGCTGACGTTGCTAAGAAAGTGAAAGCAGCACTTTAATCTCATAGCAACAAGGGCGGACTGGTTTTCCAGTCCGCCATTTTTCGCGACATATTAAGCAACATTTTTTAAGCAAGACTTTGCGACCAATCTTTCTTAATCTCAAAGAAAGTCGCCACATACCTTTCATTGAAGGGTATAAAGTTTCTCATTATTCTAAAACGCAGAGGACGCTGTACTGTTATGGCAGACAATTCTTGGCTGACCGAATTTCCGGAGATGTCACGCTCCGACCTTCTGGCAATTCGTAAAACACTCGATGGCGCTTACCGCGAATTTTCGCGAAGCTATGGCGAAACTATCGAATCTTTTTTCGACCCACTTCTCCAATTTCTTATCTGGTTTGAAAAACTTCTTCTTGGCACCCCTTGGTGGTTAATGATCGCTGTTCTCGCAGGGGTATCTTACGTTGCCAGCCGTTCATGGAAGCTTTCCGTCGCGGTCATATTCTCATTCCTAGCCATTGGCTATTTCGGTATGTGGGAGGACACTATGCGCACCATGAGCATCATATTGGTGTGTACCATGGTGGCTATCTGCCTCGGCATACCCATCGGCATCGCGATGGCGCGCTCGAACCGCGTTCAATCTGCCGTGACGCCCCTATTGGACGTCATGCAAACCATGCCCGCATTCGTCTACCTTATTCCGGTCGTCATGCTTTTGGGCATTGGTAAAATCCCTGGCGTTATTGCGGTCGTTATTTACGCTATCCCGCCCGTCATTCGCTTAACCAACCTAGGTATTCGTCTCGTCGACAAAGAAGTACTTGAGGCAGCAACGGCTTATGGTGCGAGCCCAACACAACGTTTGTTTGGTGTTCAGCTACCGCTAGCAATGCCCACAATCATGGCGGGTATTAACCAGACAATTATGATGGCACTAGCCATGGTAGTTATCGCTTCAATGATCGGTGTGAAAGGGTTGGGGCAACCTGTCCTTAAATCCATCACAAACCAATATTTTACCCTTGGCTTGATCAACGGCCTTGCTATCGTTGCCCTTGCTATCATTTTTGATAGGGTTTCTCAGAGCTATGCAAAACGCACTCAGCAGCATTTGAGTGGAGGTCACCATGAATAAGCCCAACAAAACACCACTGATTCAGATTAAAGGTCTGTACAAAATCTTTGGTAAAACACCAGAGAAAGTCCTCCCTGATGTGAAAGCAGGAAAATCGAAAGACGATATTCTTGCTGCTACTGGACACACCGTTGGTCTTCAACAAATTGACCTTGATATTGAGCGTGGCGAAATCTTCGTGATCATGGGTCTCTCAGGTTCAGGTAAGTCGACGCTGATTCGTCACTTCAACCGCCTCATTGATCCCACTGAAGGACAAATCATTGTTGAAGGTGAAGACGTCATGAAGCTGGATGACAAAGGTCTTCAGCATTTTCGTCGTCACAAAATGTCTATGGTTTTCCAACGCTTTGGTCTCATGCCGCATCGCACCGTTTTGCAAAACGTTGCTTATGGCTTACAGGTTCAAGGTATCAGCAAAGAAGATCGCGACAAAAAAGCCACTGAGTGGTTAGAGACGGTTGGACTTGCGGGTTACGAGCAACAATACCCTTCCCAGTTATCGGGTGGTCAGCAGCAACGTGTTGGTCTTGCTCGCGCCTTGTGTACGGACGCTGAAATCCTTCTTATGGATGAAGCGTTTTCGGCGCTCGACCCACTGATCCGAAGCGAGATGCAAGATCAGCTGATTGAACTTCAAGAAAAGCTTCAAAAGACGATCATCTTCATTACGCATGATCTCGATGAAGCCCTTCGCCTCGGCGATCGAATCGCGATTCTGCGAGACGGCAAGCTTGTCCAACAAGGCCGTCCGGTGGATATCCTACTCGACCCTGCTGATGACTATGTCGAAGCATTCGTTAAAGATGTCAACCGCGCGCGCGCGCTGACTGTTGATACCGTTATGCAACCCCAAAGCCTTCGCATTAGTGCCGACACCATTGGTGAAGCTCTCGCTCAAATGCGCAGTGCCAAGGTAGAGCACGGCTACTATGTCAACGACGATGGTTATCAAGGGGCATTGTGCATCGACAAGCTAGAATCTGTCGATACATCTCGTCATGACGACGCCATTGATGACAAAGTCTTAGAGGATTTGCCAGGCATTCAATCCGACGCACTCATTGAGCACGTAATCCCTGACACCATTGAGCATGAATTACCGCTTCCTGTGCTGGATCAAGACGGTGAACTTCAAGGCCAGCTTTCTCGTGAAAGTGTTGTAGAAGTATTGAGTGAGCAACCAGCAGCTAACGGTGCTGAAGCTGAAAAATTCAGCAAACCTACCAATACAGACACTGACCAAACCAAGGCATCAGCTTAGTAAAAGCCGAGTAACTTGTTTAATGATTTAATGCGCTTCCTCCCGAAGCGCATTTTTATCCTACCTACCTCACCGATCAGCTTCAAAGTCTTCGCTATACTAAATACATATTTTTCAATATTGAGACGAGATTGTGTTCGCTACCAATAGCAAAAGCTCTTACGCTCATAGTGCCTTTGGCCTCAAGCTCGCAACCATTAACTTGTTTAATTTTATCGAGCCACCTGGCGCATTTTATGAGTTCAGTAACATTTACAGCGAAGACCAATGGCGACAAAAAAAGATGTGGCTCAATCGCTACATCGGCAGTTATCAGCCTGACATTATTGCGTTTCAAGAAGTCTTCAGTGCCTCGGCATTAAAGGCGTTACTTGAACCTTTAGGGTATCGCTTTTTTTCAGTGGTTGATGAGCCAGAACCCATCAACTCAGTCAATGATTACGTCTACAAAAGCCCTGTTGTCTGCCTCGCATCTCGCTACCCCATTTTAAGCGCATTGCCATTGCGTGCCGATCCGGTTTTATCTGAACAAATCGGGATGACTGAAGATTTTGAATACAGCCGCCTGCCCCTTTGCGCAACACTCGAGTTGCCTTCATTGGGACAGACCGATGTCTATGTGGTGCACTTGAAATCCAAACGCCCAATTTTGGATGAAAGTGAGCAAACCGCAGAACACAAAAAAACGCTGCACGAATCCATGCGCGCTGAAATAGCAGGCTCATGGGCGTCATCCATTCAACGCGGCTCCGAAGTGTGTCAACTCATGGCCGCCATCATTCAGCGTCGATTTGAAACTAACAATCCAGCCATTGTTATGGGTGATTTTAACGATGATATGAACTCAGACGTTTTGGGGGCTTTTCACGTTTCAGGCTTACGCTCAATCACTGAAGATATGGCTGACATGCCGCTGTCTCACTATCAACTCCATGATAGTTGGGATTTATTCGTTAAGAACACGGGAGAAACAGGTCTAGAACGCCCGAGTACACATTACTTCCATGCCAAAGGTTCTGTGTTGGATTATATTTTACTCTCGAACGAATTTAACAGCAGCGATCCCGCCAGCCTCGCGGAGGTCGGTGATTTTCATTGCGAAGATAGCCACCTGATTAACCCAAAGTTTGATCAAGATGCTTACAGCAGTGACCATGCTATTGTCAGTGTCACTATAGGATTACGTCGATAAGTCTCTGCACTTCACAAAAACAACTCCAATTTCCTCGCGGTGTTCTCCAAATTGGCATAGCTTTAAAGTGTCCATCTCATTTGTAAGACGTGATGGTCACTTTTTTGCATTGGAGAACGATAATGATTGGCTTCACATGGACACCTTTTTTAAATACGCAATCAATCAAACTGCCTATCCTCTTCAGTTTGCTCCTCACGAGCTTTTTTGCTCCGCTACCGGCTTATGCGGCAGCCGAAAACCAAAACCAAAACCAAGAAATTACCATCGTCAGCGAAGCATGGACGGACGCTACCCATAAAGACGGTTCAGGGCTGTATTTCGACATCATGCGCGAAGTGTTCGAACCCTTAGGCTACAAGCTAAATTTCCTCACAACGACCTATTCACGAAGTGTTTACTTGGTTCAATCCAAGAAAATGCATGCGTTTCTCGGCTCATACATCGATGAGCAAGAAAATGTCCTCTATCCCTACTGGCATTTTGACGCAGAACAAGTGGCGGCGGTATACAAATATACAGTGATACCAGAGTGGCAAGGTGAACAATCGTTGCACGGGAAAACGGTCGCATGGGTAAAAGGTTACGACTACAACGAGTACATGGGAACCACTGTAAACATACGAGAAGTTAAGTCTCGCAGACAAGGGCTGACCATGCTGTACTCTGACAGACTCGATGCTTTGATCGATGCTCGAAGCGAAATCGAAGAAGAATTCGAAAAAGGCAACATAGACAGAAACGCCTTTATTATTTCAAATTTCATAGATTTAAAACTCTACCCTGCATTCACAAACACACCTCAAGGTGAAGAGCTGCGTCGACTCTATGACGAAGGTTTTGAAGAGTTATTACATTCCGGCAAGCTAAAAACGATGTTCGAAGACTACGAGTGGGACTATTTTCCTTTTTGACATAGAACCATGTAACCAGTTTGAACAGAGGGCATATGGTTTAAATGCCTATTGCCCTATTGCTGATCAAACGTGAACTATCAGTATGTTCAGATACAAAAAAAGACGCCGATTCACATCGGCGTCTTTTTGTATTCTTTGTGTCAACCCTAGCCATTAGCGGTTATCAGTGACGTCCTGATAATCCCCATCAATAGTTTTCCCTTGATGACGTTGCTTAGGGCCAAAAGGCGTTTGTTCGGTCTGTTGCTCATATTGCGCTTGGTAAAGATTTGCTTGCTCTTCTTGCGCTTTGCGTAGCTTCCTTACAATGAATGGCTTCGCAATCAGTGCACTCACTGACACAATCAGGCCAAACACAGCGGCAAACATCAAAGTAAAGAAGCCGAGAATAAGTGTAACCACACCGATCAGGATTTGTCTCATGTATATTTCCCGTGGATTAAAATCGTATTGACTTCCGATACCGAAGCAACCTGCAAACACCTTTCGCATCAAGTCGCTTGGGTATAGTTGATAAAATGCGCCTAGCAAGGACACTTTTCAAGGGTACTTTACAGATATTTACACTCTTAGTGTGCAACCACTTCTAGCTAGAAGTGCACTTGTCATTGAGACGAAGCAATCATTTCATTGATTTGATTCACTAATACGGGCACATTTTGCCACAATACAAAATGCCCCTCATCCTTGAGTATTTTTAAATTAGCATGAGGTAAGCGCTTTTTTGCAAAGTAAGAGTTATTCGGGTCAGCCAAATCATCGTCTTCACCATGCACCAACACGATAGGCATGGTTAATGACTTCCAATCTTGCGCCGCCAGCTTTTGCAATTCCATCTCAAGCACCATCATTTCTTCATTGGAACGAAGCATATCGTCTGGAATAACCCATTTAGCCAATAGGGTATCAGCCATGTAGTTATACCATTTTGGTGCTTCTAATTGAGGGTCAAACGCAGATGCAATAAGTAATAAACTGTCTACATAATCAGGGGCAAGTAGCGCCAATTGCAACGCAATCGGTCCTCCAAGAGAGTGGCCAACCAACAAGGTTTTTTTCTTCTCTTGCAGTAATGGTAGCAATACTTGAGCTTGTTTTTTCAATGAGGTCTCAACGGGCGTTTGCGATTGCCCGAAACCCAGCCTATCGACAGCCACCAAATCAAGATTTTGCAACGCGGGATGACCGAGGTAGTCGTCATAGCCCTCTTTACTGCCTGGCGAGCCGTGGATGAAAATTATTCGGTGATCTGACTCAGGGTCTCCCGATGCTTTTAGAGACACGGAACGAATATCTGTGCCCTGCTCTGGATAATTTCCCTTATTCATGCTGTTTTCACTATGGCTTGAAGCACTAAACAGACATGCAATCAGCAACATTGTTTTTTTGACTATGTGTACCCTTTCCACAACTATTCACGACCCCTCTTTCAGATTGCTTAAATAGGTAGACCGCTCAAATGGTATTTGAATCCCACCGAATCGCGACAAAATGTGCCGAAAGAGAGACTTTTTATCCGCACTTACTAATGAGACAGATTCACCACTCAACACCGATCTAGTCTACTCATATGTCATCGAAGGCACATTGCCTCAACATGTCAGTAAGAGGATGTTTGGCATGAGTAACCCCCTTAGCATTAAACCCACGATATATATTGTTTGTCTTATCACTGCATTAATCGCCCTGAGTGCGTGTACAAGTTCTCGACACGACCAACTCGCAGACTTAGGGTTTGCGACGCCTTACCTCGAGGGTTATGACGACGGTTGCCACAGCAAAGTCACGGCAGCTAAAACCATTGGCGAGGGTTTTCGACAGGATCCAGAGCGTATGTTCAAAGAAGCACGTTATGCGAATGGTTGGCGTGACGGATATGAGCAGTGCTATGTCGCTAAGCACAGTTTCTACTAATAAGCCTTTATAGAAAAAATCCTGTCATCGCTGACAGGATTTTTGACGACTCTACACGGCTAACCCGCGTATCAGTTTGCACGATAACGGCAACTAGTGATCGCGAGGGATCACAACAGATCGTTCAATCTCTTGTCCATCTTTTAACATTGCGGTGAATACACCCGTCCTCGTGTTCGGGGCAGCTGTCATCACAAACACTCGGCCATTTTCTGGTGTTTGATATTCACCCAGATTACCAGACAAAGTCACGGTGGCACCTTCAACTGGCTCACCATTTTGTATCAGTTGAACCCAAGCACCTTGACCTACGGTAGTTACACGCATATCTAAACCACTGTTCGTTGCTCCCGCGTAAGCGGTAGAAGAAGCCAATATCATTCCCACTGCAATCACAAATTTACTCATCACACCCTCTCTTTTTTAGTTATTGAGATCTATGCCTTTATCTCCTTAAACATAGTTCGCGATGGTGCTCAATGCCAATACAAATGCAGGTAAGCAGATGTCCACGTTGAATCAACTAAACGCTACAGAGCGCACTCAACATTCGCAGAAAAATAACAATGCATCGCAATTAAAAGTGGCCCTGTAATATTTTTGCAACATTTTTCGTGACGCATCATATTTATGTCCTACATTTAAGACAGAAAATGTACAGACAAGCGTATTCAACAGCGTGATATTGAAGCAGTGGTCATCGAAGCGGTAGCTATCAATGCGCAATCAATGATTCATAGGAGAGAACATGCGTAAGCCCATCCCTCAAACCATCAAGGCACAGTTGAGCAGTATTGTCCTTCTGATTTTGGCATCCGTTTTCGTGTTTGCCATCACGTTTCAGCTTTCATTCAAAGAGCTAAGTACGCTCGATAGCGCTTCTGTCGACATTCTAAAAAGCCAAACCTCCGTGCTGATGTTACGCCGCCACGAAAAAGACTTTATGGCTCGTAGTGACGTTAAATATAAAGACAAATTTGATAAAGAATACAATGCGATTAGAGGGAGGCTCTCCAACGCATTAGACAAACTAACGGCCTTGGATATGCCTGGACGAGAAGCAATCAGAAACATGCTGTCCAAACTGAGTAATTATCAACGGGACTTCGATTCTTTGGTGACCCAACGTGTCAAGGTTGGTGTGGAACATGATACCGGGCTTAAAGGGGCTACCCGCACAGCATCACATAGAGTTGAACAAGCAATACAACACGCCCAAGACGACACCATTTACCGAATGCTGCTTATGCTCCGTCGCCATGAAAAAGATTTCCTCCTACGTGCAGATGAAAGGTATATCGACGAGTTCAATGCACTATTTTCGACTTTAGGTCTTGCTCTTACTAAACGCGAAATCCCAACAAGTGATCGTCTCCTGATGACCACCTCGCTGAATGATTACCATCAAGCATTTAACTCGTTAGCGGAGAGTTTGAAGAAAATTGGCCTTAGCCCAAAACAAGGGTTACACGGAAGCTTGAGAGCCACAGTGCAAGAAACAGAAACGCAAATGAAATCATTGAGTGAAGAGCTGATTCACGCCATTGACCAACGCGAACATCAAATCACAAATACACTCACTCTCATCGGTGGCTCACTGGCAGTCATCGTATGCTTGTCACTGATTTTGATTATCCGCCACGTCACACAAAAAATTGCGGTGGCAAATCATCTTATGGCGAACATTGCCAAAGGAAACAGTTCACTTAATGTACGTATGAAACTCCCAGGAAACGACGAATTGTCTCAACTCGCCTCTCATTTCAATCAATTCATCACGAGCCTACAACACACAATGGAAAAGATATCCGCCATTTCTACCGAGCTGTCATCAAATGCTCGACACAGTCGTGTCATGGCCGGATCCACCGCCAACAACGCAGAGAAGCAACGTGCTGAATCAGATTCAGTTTCAACAGCCATGAACGAAATGACAGCAACGAGTCGTGAAATTGCTCAAAGTGTGGCGCGAGCCGCCAGTGTGGCTCAAGAGTTACAATCATCAGCCACTACAGGACGTGAGGTGAACAGTGAAACCTCAGTAAAAGCCACACAACTTTCTGAAAGTATGAGAAGTGCCAGCGACAACATGCAGCGCTTAAATGATGACAGTGAAGATATCGGCTCTGTGATCGACGTAATTCGATCCATTACTGAACAGACAAACCTATTGGCTTTAAACGCGGCGATAGAAGCAGCACGTGCTGGCGACCAAGGGCGAGGCTTTGCCGTTGTTGCGGATCAAGTGCGAGAACTTGCCATGAAAACCCATCAATCTACCGATGAAATCACAAAGATCATAGAGCAGTTACAAGGCGGAATTCGCCATAGCGTTTCCGTCATGAATGAAAGTAGCGAGATGGCCACAATCAGTGTCAATCAAGCACGTGAAGGTGCCGCAGTGATGAGTGCAATGGTAGAGCAAATCGAAGATATTGCAGGGCAAAATATGCAAATCGCCACTGCATCAGAAGAACAAACCACGGTGACAGACAGCGTTGATCGTAACATTGTGATCATCGCAGAACTTGCTGGAGAAACCGCATCTGCCGCTCAAAAATCCAGTCATTCAGCGACCACAATCGAACAATTGGCCAATGAACTAGATGGTCTTGTTGGAACGTTCACAGGAAAACAAGAACATTCGTCTTTACAACATGCGAGCCAAGCACACATAAATGACCAACGAGACCTGACAGATACATCTTTGGTACACGCTTAACGCAACATCTTGATACCCAGAGCCACTTATTCAAATAGCAACCGCAGAGTCAGTGGGTTTGGGTATCCTATTCCTTATACCGAATCAACCTGACTCCAGCATCTTCAAGTAGCTTGGGTATAGGCTATAGTAATGAAATCACCCATGCATTGGATTGCTCATGAAAAAGCCAGCATTGCCTGCAGATGAAGCGCTCAGACTCAAGTCATTACATAGCCTCAATATTGTAGATACAGCAGATGATGAGAGATTTGACAGACTATGCCGGCTTGCGAGACAAATGTTTGCTACCAAAGTGGCAGCCATTAGCTTTATCGACAGCGACCGTCAGTGGGCTAAATCCTGTATTGGCCCGCTTGATCGAACCATTCCACGTGACATCTCTTTCTGCGCCCACACCATATTGAATTCTGAACCGCTCGTGGTAAATCACGCAGCCAACGACACACGATTTCACGATAATCCCTTAGTGACATCTGAGCCCAATATCCAATTCTATGCAGGATACCCTGTTAAGCATGTCAATGGCGCCATCATCGGTACACTCTCGATCATGGATGATGAACCTAGGGGCTTTGACGCGGAAGACCTTAAATGCTTGAAAGACATTGCCGAATTAGTTCAAAGTGAATTACACGCCATTCTCTTAACCACTCAGGATCAGTTAACCGGTCTTCTGAATGCTAATGGGTTTCGGGTTCTCTCTCAAAACAGTCTCAATATGTGTGAGCGCTTGGGAGCCCCAGCGGCCTTAGCCTACTTTGATGTGAGGGATGTGAAACAAATCAACACAATGCAAGGCAATCGTGAAGGAGACCATGCTCTCATGATTTTTGCAGAACTTTTGACCTTTGGCTTTCGCGATTCAGATGTGCTGTCTCGCCTAGCGAGCGACAAATTTTCCGTACTTCTCACCAACACTTCCATCGCAAATACACGAGATATCTTGGATCGCTTCAAAGAAAGAGTGGATAGGTATGCCGTTGAAAATCGGCTTTCATATACGCTTGATTACAACGTGGGAGTATCATGGGTGGATGTCGACGGAGATTATGACTTCGATAACCTTTTTGACGAAGCGAGAAACCTCGCACTAAAAACCAAAACTTGAAAGCTCTCTATTGAAATCGCTCTCTTCATTACTTGCGTTTTATAACTCGTGCTTTGATGCTATCGCTTGAAAGACACAGCAATCAAACCTAACTTAACTTAACTAGCAGGATGCCGCAGTGTAAAAGACGCTTTTCAGCGCCCAAGGGCAACCTTCATATCGTGCGAAAGTTAATGTGCAACGGTCGAAAATAAATTAATTACCACAACGCCAATAATAATCAACGACATACCGAGCATAGCGGCAAGATCAAGTTGTTGACCGTGCCATAACCATGCCACTAAGGACACCAGCACAATACCTGCAGCACTCCAAATTGCGTAAGCAATGCCTAGTGGCATCGTTTTAACGGTAATGGAGAGAAGATAAAACGATATGGCGTAGCACGACAAGACGACAGCAGTGATCACTGGATGAGTGAAAGACTGCGTTTTTGGCATCATAGATGTAGCAATGATTTCGAATAGAATCGCTACCGATAGCGAAGCCAGTGGAGGAACAGTGGATAGAATTTTAATCATAATGCTGTCTACTCTATTTCGGCATCCCTTCGTCGTTTAACGTTCCTAAATAGCAAAGCCTCGTCCAATAAGGACGAGGCTCTATGTATCGAATTAAAACTAATTATACGCGGTTTGCCGCGTACTCATTCAATTCTTCAACAGACACAGTGGTGATGAACTCTTCATTCAAGTAGAAATTCACCATTTCACCGTCTTTCTCGCCGCGCAGTACTTGAGTGGTACCGTCTGCGTAAGCAACTGACATTTCGATAGATTGATCGTTTACTTGCTTAACATCAGCAGAAGAGATTTTGATCGGTGCAGTTGTCAGATCTTTATCCAGCTTTTGGTTGATTCTGAAAATTGCATCAGCAGGCATGTCTGCAACTGCCGGCGACTTACCTGAAATTGGGTTAGTACCTGTCCAAAACTCAATAGAGTTGAAAATGAAAAGGTCAGCAGTCGCTGCAATACCGTAAACTGGGCTCATCAGCAAGTACAGACCCGCGCGAGCATAACGGTTGTCAACAGCAGTCAGGTTCATTTTCATAACCATACCTGAGGTTGCCATTTGGCCAATACAACCCGTTAAAGATGAAGCCAGCACAACAGCTGCAATAGCTTTAATAGCAATTTTTTTCATTGTTTTACACACTATGAGTTCAAAAAGTTGGCGAAGTATACAGCGAATTTTCCATTTTAAAAGCGCAAGAAACATCCGTGAACGGCGAGCAAATAACAGGCAATTAACAGCCATTTGTCAGCGCAAAGTCAGCACAGTTAACATCTAGTTACAACCCAAAGAATGCGAAACAGATCACTTGTATAAAAACCCGAAACCATTGAGCGTGTGAATGAGTGAGGCGGGATTCAATTGCTGTTTATTTGCACTAATAGCGTGATGTTCGGTGTTTGTGCTTGAGTCTATGTGCTATTTGTCCTTACAATCCCCCCTCGAAAAATTGACGGTCATTCCTAATGAACAGAAAAAAGAAAATCATTCAAACGCTAAAGAAACGTGAGAAGAAGCAAAAGGCCAAATTGCACACTTCTAACAAGCCAAAATACGTTTCAAAAGCCGATCGTGAGAAGCTGGCATTAGAAGCACAAGCAGTGGAAGAAGCGCAAGCATCAACCTCAGAAAACTCAGGTGCTGAAGAAAATACCAGCGCTCAAGAGAACGCATGATCTGACTTCCCCAGCAACGTCAAGATGCTCGGGTACCAATGACTGCTGTGGAAAATTTCGAAGCAGTCATCACTTCCAGCTTGGTGTTGTACCGCCACAGTTACGTTCACCCTCTGTATTGCGCTATGGTTACCTCACACTAGCAAGCAAGAGGAAGACGGAATGTCAGCGCCAAGTTGGGATTTTTCATTTGTTTACCAAAGCCTTCAAGATCCAGAAATTAATAACGACTTACTTCTCAGCAAGCAGAATTTAGATGCTCTCGCGCACTTATCTATCGACAATGTTGAAGACTGCCAGCGAGCATTAAGCCTTTACGACGACATCCATATCCTCATTCAGTCCGTATCAAATTACGCCGCTTGTCAGTCTGCTGTCGATGCAACAAACGAGGCAGCAAAAGCGTTGGTGATTAAAACCGATGTGATGCAATCCACACTGACACAAGCATTCAGCCCTTTCGAAAGTCAGCTTGCGGGCTGTGACCCTGTATTTTTTGATGCCGTCATGTCTGGCAATGATGAAACTGGAAGCTACGACCGCCATGCGTTTCGCTTTTCCCGTATGCGTCAACACCGCGTCTATCGCTTGTCAGTGCCTGAAGAACAACTCTTAGCTGCTACGCAAGTCGATGGGCGAAATGCATGGGGAAGACTCTACGACGCCATCACTGGTACAGCCAAGGTGGTGCTGACATTCCCCGATGGCAGCGAAGAAACCATGGGATTATCTCAGGCAGCCAGCCTGTTATATGGTGGAGACACTTATCGCCGTGAACCTGCATGGCGTGCTATTCATCAAGCGATGGAAAAACAAGAAATCACGTTTGCTGCCATTCTCAATGCACTGGCAGGTGGACGTTTAGCTGAATATGAGAAACGCAGCCACACCAAACCGCTTCATTTCCTTTCGCCAGCGCTAGAAGAAAGTCGCATTGAGAAAAAAACGCTTGAAGCCATGATGGGCATCACGGAGAAGCATAAAGCGCTATCCCGCCGAGCCGCTAAGAGCATGGCCAAAATGTTTGGTAACGATACCTTGGCTCCGTGGGATGAAATGGCAGCAATGCCTTCTTTGGAAGCCAAAGTATCGACCAACTACACGTTTGAACAAGCTATCGTCATCATTCGTCGTGCTTTCGACTCTGTTAACCCTGAAATGGCAGAGTTCGTGGATATGATGGTAGAGCAACGCTTGATCGATGCTGCGCCTCAGCCCAATAAAGTCATGGGTGCTTTCTGCACGAAAATCGCGAAAACACGTACCCCATTAGTGTTTATGAGTTACGGCGGCAGTATGTCTGACGTGCTGACGCTTGCACATGAACTTGGTCATGCTTTCCATAATTGGGTGATGAAAGACATGCCAATGGTGGAAACGGATTACCCAATGACATTGGCAGAAACAGCGTCAATTTTCGCTGAGAACGTGGTGCGTGACGCGTTGTTGGAAGAAGCCGAGAGTGACAGCGACAAGCTACTGATGCTTTGGGAAGAAGCCCAAACAGCCGTCGCGCTGATGCTTAACATTCCGGTGCGCTTTGAATTCGAGCGAGCCTTTTATCAGCAGCGACTTGAAGGTGAACTCACGCCACGACAATTACGCAACCTAATGTCCGACACATGGAAGCAGTGGTATGGCGACGCTATGTCTGAGCCGAATGATTTGTTTTGGGCGAGTAAGCTTCATTTCAGCATCGCTGAAATCAGCTTTTATAACTACCCCTACTTGTTTGGGTATCTGTTCAGCACGGGTGTTTACGCACAGCGAAACAGTAAAGGCGAACGCTTTTATGAAGACTACAAATCGCTGCTCAAAGACACGGGCAGAATGAGCGCAGAAGAAGTCGCGCTTAAGCATCTCGGGGCCAACTTAGAACAACCGGATTTCTGGCAGCAAAGTATCTCAATCGCAGAAAAACGCATTGAGGCGTTTGAAGCTTTGGTCGATAAAACGGTCGTTAAACGTTAATTTTTTCCCCCTTTTCAAAAACTGGCTTTTCAATTTTGTTTTTGGGAGGGGGTAAATAACGTACTTATATAGGCCCGTTCAGTACATATAGTTAATCAACATGAGGGTGGTTGGATTTCAGCGGAAAATCCAGTGAAGCCTTACTCATGTTATCTTTTTTGATTACGATAACTACGCTGGGGAATGGGTCCTAAAGTAGAACATCAGAAAAATTCAATAAATAGTCCTCCCTCGGGTTTACACACACATTTGTGCATATTGATTTATATGTTATTGCAAGTGATATCGTGTCGGTTCACACAAATTAATTTACCTCATTTAAATGCTTTGTCTGAGCATTTATTAATCACATATAGTCCTGCGAAATTATTATTAAAGGACTAGGTCATTAACCAATGAATATTTCAGAAATTCGACACCCCAAAGAAGCACTTTACCGGACGATATGTTTGATCGTGGGATCACTCATTTGGTTAGCCCTTCTACTTGGAACTTATTTCTTCGTTCTAATTTTTCTCATTCCCATTGCAATTTCATTGTGGATTGCAGAAAAATTTTTCCAAGTCAGTGTTTATGGAAATGCTGTAAACGTAAACAGCAAACAATATCCAGCTATAGACACAATTGCTAAGGAATTTACTGCTTCTCTTGACCTAAAAAAACAACCTGAAATATTTGTTGTTAACTCCCAAGGTATGACAAATGCGTTAGCCATTAAGTTTCTATCGGGGAAATACGTTCTACTGTACAGTGATTTGGTCGACTTATTGTGGCAAAAAGATAACAAAGAAGACCAATTGCGATTTGTCATCGCACATGAACTCGCACATCACGCTGCTGGACACATGAATTTCTGGACCAATCTAATCATGAAACCAGCAAAGTTAATACCATTCCTTGGTGCAGCCTATAATCGCTCTTGCGAGCTAACGTCCGATCGTATTGCTGCCGAACTGGTCAAAAATCAAAAAGCGAGTATTGATGCACTCATTGCTTTAGCATCAGGTAGTGCAAGTTTGTTTGATTTAACAGATAAAGTGGCCTTCATCGAACAAGAGAATCGCGTTCCTTCAGGCTTTGGTTTTATTCAAGAGGTTGGCTCAAGTCACCCGAGAATGACAAAACGCGTCATGGCAGTGAATGAGTACGGCCACTCCAAACCCGCCGCAGTGCGCAACCCAAACGTTCAGGCTGCGTAACTGACTTTGTTGACCCAACTACAAACGCAAACAAAAACACCCGCCTTAGCGGGTGTTTTTTAACTAATACCAATCGGATCGGTATTAAGCTCGACTAGTGATCAACACCGCGAGACTTAAGGAATTCAGCGTAGGTGCCTTTGAAGTCAGTGATTTTGTTATCTCTGATTTCAATGATGCGAGTCGCTAACGAATCAACAAAAATACGGTCATGCGAAGCGAAGAACAAGGTGCCTTTGAACTGCTCTAAGGCTGTGTTCAATGCTTCGATCGATTCCATGTCCATGTGGTTGGTTGGTTCATCAAGTAACAACATGTTTGGCTTGTGCATCATTAGCTTACCAAGCAACATACGGCCTTGCTCGCCACCAGACAGAACCTTCACAGACTTTTTAATATCATCTTGTGAGAACAGCATGCGACCAAGGAAGCCACGGACAACTTGCTCGTCTTCACCTTCCTGACGCCACTGACCCATCCAATCCATCAGTTTCAAATCTTCTTCGAAATCCGATGCGTGATCCTGTGCATAGTAGCCAAGATTCGTATTTTCTGACCATTTGTAAAAACCGGTACGCGGCTCTAGCACACCAGCAAGGGTGTTGAGCAGCGTCGTTTTACCCACGCCGTTTTCACCGATGATCGCGATACGCTCGCCCACTTCAAAAATACCAGAGAAATTCGAGAACAAGTCATGGTCAAAACCTTGGCTCAAGTTTTCAACTTCAAGCGCGTTACGGAACAGCTCTTTTGATTGCTCAAAACGAATAAACGGCGTTTGACGGCTAGACGCTTTCACTTCATCAAGCTTGATCTTATCAATCTGCTTCGCACGAGATGTCGCCTGCTTTGCTTTTGAGGCGTTAGCAGAAAAACGAGCAACGAAGGTTTGCAATTCAGCAATCTGTGCTTTCTTCTTCGCGTTGTCAGTCAGCAAACGGTCACGGGCTTGAGAGGCCGCTGTCATGTACTCATCGTAGTTACCTGGATATACGCGCAATTCACCGTAATCCAAATCCGCCATGTGTGTACACACTGAGTTTAGGAAGTGACGGTCGTGCGAGATAATGATCATGGTGCAGTTACGTTCATTCAACGTATCTTCCAACCAACGGATAGTGTCGATATCCAAGTTGTTCGTTGGTTCATCAAGCAGCATGATATCTGGATCAGCAAAAAGCACCTGAGCCAGAAGAACACGTAATTTCCAACCTGGAGCAACGCTGCTCATCAAGCCGTAATGCTGTTCCAATGGAATACCCACGGCAAGAAGCAGTTCACCTGCTTTTGACTCTGCCATGTAGCCATCCATTTCAGCAAACTCCACTTCCAGATCAGCAACACGCATACCATCGTCTTCGCTCATATCTGGGAGCGCATAAATGCGATCACGTTCTTGTTTCACGTTCCACAGCTCTTTGTGGCCCATGATAACGGTATCAATCACCGAATATTCTTCGTATGCGAACTGGTTCTGGTTTAGCTTGGCAACACGTTCATTAGGATCAACGCTCACGTTACCGCCGCTTGGCTCCAGCTCACCGCTCAGGATTTTCATGAAGGTTGATTTTCCGCAACCATTTGCACCGATAAGGCCGTAACGATTGCCATCGCCAAACTTAACCGAAATGTTTTCGAAAAGGGGCTTGGCGCCAAATTGCTGGGTGATATTCGCTGTACTAATCAAAGTGATTACAATCCTGAGCTATGAATACAAAACGCCGCAAGAGTACAGAGATTGCTCCATTACTTCAAGCAAACAGCGAATTGAGTCACAGACTTGTCATAAAAAATCGGCTACTGAGAAAGCGAATGATGACTCAGAACAATCATTGTCATTAACACTACCAGTCATTGCCCTAAAAAATGCTAACTGTTCACACATCTCAAAACTTGCTATTTGTTTGACTTAACAGCTGAAAATGTAACTACACTTACAAGCTAATCGGCTCACTTATGAGTCAGACGATCACTAAATATGACAAAAAAGCAGATGAGAACGCTATGAGCAAACGCTTTCTATTTACGGTCACAGCCCTAATCGCTCGATGTTTCAATATTCAATTTGCAAGTATCGTGATGATTTTTCTGCTTTCAGCAAGCGCCGTTTCTCTTTCATCATCGCCCGTCTCAGCAGAAACAAGTGCCAAGAAAATACTGTTCATCAATTCATTCCATCGAGGGTATGGATGGAGTGACGAGGTCGAAAATGGTTTGAGAGAAACGCTCTCCGCTTCTGGGCAGCCAATCGAGCTTTCTGTCGTATACCTTGATACGCTTCGCCACGATGCCGTCCCGATTAAAGACAAACTTGCCGATATTCTTGCGTTGAAGAATGTTAACGAAGCGATTGATCTCGTTATCACTTCAGACAAGCCCGCTATTGAATTTGCATTGACGCATCAAAACACTTTGTTTCCACGACAACCTATTATCTATACCGCACTTACCGACTCTTCAACCGAGACAATGGATAATGGCCCACGTATCACTGGTATTTCGGAATTTACGGATTACCTCAATGCCATTGACGTCGCCCTAACGCTTCACCCAGACGCTGATAGCATCGCGTTTATTGGCTCTGAGCGCGAGGGGCACAACCAACATATGGTTGATGTCATTAAGGATAATGTTCTCCCTACACTTTCAACGAAAATAAACACTGAAATCTATCTCGATAAACCCCTAGATGAACTTGATGAATCACTAAGCCACCTATCAGCCAACACAATCATCTTCGCACTAAGTAATACTATTCCCAAAATGGACGGTAGCCTATACAGCCCAGCAGAAACTGCACGCCTGCTAGCTTCTGTAACACCATTACCTGTTTATTCTTTTTGGCACTCCCACATAGGTCATGGTCCCGTAGGAGGACAAATCGTAACAGGTTTCAGTCAAGGTAAAGCGGCAGCACAGCTCGCCTTACAAGTGCTTAATCAAGACATTGATGCGCCCTTGCCTGCCGATCAGGTTGCACCTGCATCACTGTTTTTTGATTTGGAAGCTGTTGAAAAGCATCAAATTGACTCAACGATGCTGCCAGAAGGTTCTCGGTTCATAAACTACCAAGCCCCCATTTGGCAAGAATATAAAACGGAAGCGCTGACTACCCTTGTCATCGTGTTTGGGCTCAGTTCGATGGTACTTGCCTTTGTATTACTCGCAAGACGCCAAACAGAAACTATACATCAGATGAGCGATGAAAACGTCGAACTTAATCAGGCGTTAGACCTAAACCAAGAAGCACTTGATGACGTTACCCATCAGTTAGAAGAAGTCAATATCGTAGATGAGCTAACCGGATTAGGAAATACTCGTCATTTCAATGATATGTTGGACAAAGAGTTACGCCGAGCCAGTCGCTACAAAACGCCCTTGAGCCTATTGCTCATTTCTGTTGACCAATTTGATGCGTACGTAAATACGCAAGGGCAAGAAGATGCAGACAAGCAATTGATGGTCATTGGTCAAATTATCAAAGACACTTGCCAGCGCTCCTCTGATGTTCTAGCTTTCCTTCACAACGCAAAGTTTGCGATCATTTTGCCACATACAACACGAGACAACTCTCAGGTAGTGTGCCAAAAACTTCATAGTGGACTGAAACACAAAAGCCTTCCATTTATGCTGTCCCAAACAGGGGCTTTAACTCTGAGTATTGGCTTATCTTCACTCGAAAGTACCGAAGATCGCATTAATCCTCAACATATGTTCAATACCAGTGAAATGATGCGCCTTGATGCAGAACGAAAAGGCGGAAACGGCACTCAATCTGATGTTATTTCTGTACACTCTTCGTCAAGCACATCGAATGGAAAATGAGTATCCTCGCCGTTTACTCCAGTTTAAAACCACTTATCGCGTCATAATGACGCTTATCTCATCATACTGACGACAAACACAGTTTTAGTTAACGTGCTTGTGTTGGTTGTTTTTCCAAACTGTTTTCCCAAACATGACGGAAAAGCCACTGTGCATCCGAAATACCTTATCGAAAGGCGCGCATATTTTTTGCTGCGCCTATTTTTTATGAATGTTTCAACATGCATCCATTTTCGGTTCCGAATGATTGAAACCAAATAATTTTAGTTTCCGCGACACTTATCACTCTTATTCATCTATATAGATGTTTCGAATTGCCTTGATAAAAATTAACATCGACTATGACTCAAGAGGCACCGACAAATGGACAATAATCCAACATACAAAGTTATCAATTTATCTAATATTTCATACACCGTTGTTCTATGCTTTATTGTTGCTTTTCTCACCCAATTTCTATTTGCAGGATCCTACCTTTACCATGTCGCTATTTCCTTCGGATATTGCTTAACCTTTACCTTATCCAACAATTTCATTGCTAAAACTTACCCTAATCGACCTCATTGGAAAAATGTCATTGTCGCCACTTTAGTCGGTATGCCCTTTGGTGGTGCAAACATGTTGTTTTGGATGAACTACTACAAGGGATTATCAGAAACAGATAGTATTCTCCCTGCTCTTGCTATCACCACAGCCATTGCTTTTTGTATTGCTTATTTTTTTATTACGCAAGCGCGAGCGACCACAGCAGAGTCACAATTGAAGGACATTAAGCTACAACAAGCTGAGCAAGAAAAAGCACTGATCAATAGTCAATTAAGAAGCCTACAGGGGCAAATGGAGCCACATTTCTTGTTTAACACCTTGGCGAACATCCAAGTATTGATTGATAGCGATTCTCACAAAGCAAAAATGTTACTCGAAAAAATCACAGATCTGCTTCGTGCAAGTCTTAAGCAGCACCGCAAAGATACCATTTCTCTAACCGATGAATTACGACTGTTAGATAGCTACTTATCAATCCAACAAATACGACTTTCCGATCGAATGGGTTATACGATTTCACTTGATGATTCCATTTCGCCACAAACGCTTATCCCTCCCTTTTTGATTCAACCCGCAGTTGAAAATGCCGTTGTCCACGGAATAGAGCCTTCGATAAAAGGGGGACACGTTCAACTTAACATCTCAAAAGAGGGCAATAGGATAACGGTTGAAGTGACGGATAATGGCATTGGTTTCAACGACGCATCAAAAGGTCACGGGCTCAGCATGAAAAATGTGCGACAGCGCCTTTCTGCCCTTTATGGTGAAGGCGGAAAGTTAGAACTTATTCCTCATAGCAGAGGTGGATTCACGACAAGGATCTCTATTCAATGCGAGCAGTGATTGCTGATGACGAACCGTTACTACGACACCATTTGAGCAAGCTACTGGGTGAACTAAGCTCATCTATTGAAGTGGTTGCAAGTGCCAAAGATGGGATAGAAGCCGTTGAAAAAATCAAAGCGCTCAAACCTGATATCGTGTTTTTAGACATTCGAATGCCAGGGCTAAATGGCCTAGAGGTCGCCACCATCATTAACGAACTAGATGTGTTGCCTCGTATTATTTTCGTTACAGCCTACGACCACTACGCGATTGAGGCCTTCGAGCAGGGCGCTGTCGACTACCTCGTTAAGCCAATTGACGAATCTCGACTGCTAAAAACATGTGAGCGACTTGAATGCCAGCAAGAACAGTCGTTAAATCGTGAAGAGTTGATCAACATACTGTCGCAAACTCAAGTTAAAAAAGAAGCGCCGCTTACGTGGCTAAAAGCAGCGAAAGGTGAGGATATCCATCTCATCCATGTAGACGATGTCGAGTATTTTAAAGCAGAAGA
This sequence comes from Enterovibrio makurazakiensis, assembly GCF_050336585.1. Classification (NCBI taxonomy): domain Bacteria; kingdom Pseudomonadati; phylum Pseudomonadota; class Gammaproteobacteria; order Vibrionales; family Vibrionaceae; genus Enterovibrio; species Enterovibrio makurazakiensis. The sequence goes on along the minus strand of NZ_JAKJSE010000016.1, from coordinate 99,367 downwards.
CAAATACGTCACTGTAGTGACACAGAGCAGTGAATACATTATTCGAACGCCGCTGAAAAACCTCTCGAGGAATTTATGTAGTGACACTTTTTGGCAGATACACCGCTCAATTATCGTCAAAGTCTCATCGATTCACCGCGTATCTCGAGACATAACGGGAAAAATGATCGTCGAACTCAATGGCAGTGCTCATAAATTGCCCGTAAGCCGAAATGCAAACGCGCTATTCAAACAAATGTAACACAACAGAATTACCCTTAATTTCATTCCTTTTCAGCAATCTAAATCCGCAGAATAAAAAAAGACATTCAATCGTTCACTTTGGGTAGCTTGGGTATCAGGTAGCGCTGTAGTTTTATCAATTCGTTTCATCAATTCTTTCCGCCCAGCTCATTACAAACGCAAATGTTTGCCATTCATCGTCAGGATTCACCGTTTGTCGCACCGCACTTTTCATTGTCATTAATCAGGATAAAGTGACCCTAATAACCAAGTATGTTGAAACCACTTGGTACTCATCAAAAACCAGCGGTACATGAATGGAGTCAAGGATATGACCCTTAAAAACAATCTATTTGGTCGGTCACTGATCCTCGTTTTCGTTGTATTAACCAGCATTTTTCCCATTTGGTTCGCCCAAGTGAATGCTGATCCAGCCCCTAGAACACTGCAAGAATTCTTTCTCGACGCATCATCAGGAAGAAGTGAAGCAAGAGAGGTTGTATTGAGTTCAGTCGAGAGCCTACTGAGACAATACCCAAATGACCCGCTACTGACAGCCTATTACGGTAGTACACTGAGCATGAAAGCTCGGGATTCTTGGCTCCCCTGGAAGCAAGAAGAATACATTGCACTTGGCTTAGAAAACCTCAATAAATCGTTAAATCTTTTGAGCATGGATGCCTATTCCAAGCCTTATTATGGCCTTAACGAAGGAATTTTCACTCAATCCATCGCCGCAATCACATTCGTCAACAGCCCCGATTACTTCCATCAAAAAGAGCGTGGGTATGAGATGTTGAAGCACATGATGGCTTCTGAGCAATTACAAAATTATCCCTTTGGACCGCAAGCGTGGATACATATTGGTGCAGTAGAAGCTGCGCTAACCATGAAAGACGACAAAGTGGCTAAAGGGTGGGCTCAAAACATGCAAAAACTGGCACCTACACACCCAATGACTAAAAAAGCACTTTCTCTCACCACCAAAGCTTAATCAAGACGTCACACACGCTCATTTTCTCCATACCCCCATACCCAAGCACCTTTAAGTTGTTTGGGTATAAAAGTCTTTCATTTACTGTCTGTTGAAATCCAAGTTCACTCTCTGGCAACTTTTTCAGATTTTTGGTGGTCTTATTCAAGTCCTGTTCACATTTGGAATGTTAACGTTAATATCGTTCTAAGAAAGCACCTAGGACAATGAAGCAATACCTAAAGCGAATGCCCATCATGCTTGGCCACCTCTCGTTAGCGAAGCATAAATTTCACTGAACCCGAGAAAACACTATGTACTTACGCCTGATTTCACTCATTTTTATTCTGACGTTGGTAGGATGCGCAAAAAGTGTTTATACCGATTATGATCAACAATATGACTATAGCGACATACAGTCTTACAAGATTGTCAGTCCCGCCGGTTCAAACCCGACATCGCTAGACGATGGACGTATGAAGCAAGCGGTGAAAGAGGAGTTGACCGCCATGGGACTCATCGAAACTGGCAGTGAGCCAAACGTAAACGTTCGTTACTTCATTGAGCCCAAAACCGAGAATGTCGCTTATGGTTCATCCGTTCGATTTGGATATGGCTCTCGACGATTCGGCGTGGGTTATGAAACGCCAACTCGCTATGAAGAAAGAAGCTACGGGCAACTCGTTGTAGAAATGGTCAACACGACATCCAACCAAGTGATTTGGCGCGCCGTATCGAAGAGAAAACTGACTGACCGAATGACGCCAGCAAGTAAAAATGCCTTTATACAAGAGCAGATTAAAGAGATGTTTGAAGAGTTTCCGCCGACAGCAACGGAGCCTGAGTATTAATCTTAGGTCGACGATGAATATTCAATGACAGGGAAGATCGCTTGATGACAACTGATTTACTTATTACCAATGCCGTCATTCGAGGCCAAAATGCCCCGTCCAACATATTAATTAGAAATGGGATAATCTGCGCCATCGAAGCCACCGATATTCAAGTTGAATCAAATATCGTGACGATTGACGCTGAAGGCGGATTGGTACTTCCCCCATTTTGCGAGCCGCATGTTCATTTAGACACAACCCAAACGGCTGGCGAACCGAGTTGGAACATTTCAGGAACCTTATTTGAAGGAATTGAACGATGGTCAGAACGTAAAGCAACGCTATCGATTGAAGACGTGAAGGTACGAGCCAAACAAACACTAACATGGCAAATTGCCAACGGTATCCAACACGTTCGAACCCATGTTGATGTTTCTGACCCGACACTCATAGCATTAAAGGCAATGCTAGAAGTTAGAGAGGAGATGAAAGAATGGATTGATATTCAGATTGTCGCCTTTCCACAAGAAGGCATTCTTTCATACCCTAATGGAAAAGCCATTCTGGAAGAAGCCGTCAAACTGGGCGCAGACGTTGTGGGCGCAATTCCTCACTTTGAGTTCACTCGTGAATACGGCATTGAATCTCTGCATTTTGCCTTTGAATTGGCCCATCAATATGGCTGTCTCATCGACATACATTGCGATGAGATTGACGATGAGCAGTCCCGTTTCGTTGAAACCGTGGCAGCACTGGCGCATAAATACAGTATGGGCAGCAAGGTCACAGCCAGTCACACCACAGCGATGCATTCGTACAATGGCGCGTATACCTCTCGATTATTCCGCTTACTGAAACTGTCTGAAATTAACTTTGTTGCCAACCCTCTGGTCAACATTCATCTGCAAGGCCGCTTTGATGACTACCCAAAGCGTCGTGGTATCACTCGTGTCAAAGAGATGCTGGCCTCGAACATCAATGTATGTTTTGGCCACGATGATATCTTTGACCCTTGGTATCCACTCGGTACAGCGAACATGTTGCAGGTACTGCATATGGGGCTACATGTTTGTCAAATCATGGGATATGACCAACTCAACCAATCTCTCGATCTAATTACTCACCATTCAGCACGCACACTAAACATCGAGGCTAACTATGGGATCGCCGTTGGTAAACCAGGGAATCTTATCATCCTGCCTGCTGACAATGATTTTGATGCCGTTCGTCGGCAAGTGCCCGTGAGGTATTCCATTCGCTTTGGACGGGTGATCGCGCAAACCCAGCCTTCAATTACATCCGTTCACCTCAACACCACTGAAAATGTGACGTTTAAGCGCTAAGAACTCTGAACGGATTGAAGTCATACTTAGGGGGAATGAGAAGTAAGTGCAAAAACACTGGCGCTCTCCTAATAAATTTGCGACTCCCTATTCAATTGGTTATGACATGCCTATACACCTGAAAAATCTGTGTGTTTAAATCACTTAATGTCATTCCCGCTAGGTTGAAAACGTCATGTATCCACAAATCATTTTGCTCAATGGTACAGGTAGCTCAGGAAAAACCAGTATAGCTAACACCTTGATTGAACAGTTGCCCGTTCAATACCTTAACTTCAGCATTGATAGCGTACTCTACGCTTTACCGCCTAGTGACCTTGAAAAAATGATGGAAGGAAAAGCCATTACACGCCAAGGATATGATTACCCCACACTGGTACGCGGGTATCACCAAGCAGCAAAAGGGCTTGCAAACGCAGGATGTAAACTCATCCTCGATAATGCATGGATCCCAGATGAAGAAAAACGTGACATGCTAGAAGCATTTTCTGAGTTTGATGTTTGTCTCGTGGGAGTCAAATGCCACTTACTTGTAGCTATGGAGAGAGAACGCCAACGCGGAGATCGCGCCATTGGACTGGCGGAAAGCGAATACAACCATGTACACACCAATATGAACTACGACTTTGAAGTAGACACGACAACACTCTCCCCACAAGCCAATACCGATAAAATAATGACATTTCTAAAGAATAAACCTGTACTTTCAGGCGCATCCATCAGCAAAAAAGAGTTAGAACAGATCGCATGATCTGACATCGATGTCGCTAACTAACGTAGGTGAAGCCTACGATTTTTTGCTTGCTTAGAACCTAACAAGAACATCAACGCGAAGCAGTATAAAAATAGCGTGCTCCCACTTCCCCCTCCGCCTCCCGAATCGACTGTCGATTGAGGCGCCGTTGTTTCCGACATTGACAACGTTGCCCCTTCAAAAGCTTCTGAACCATATATCATCACATAGTATGTGCCTGCACTCATCCCCGACAATGAGCATGACTCCTGATTCGAACTGCCCCCTGACTGACAATCATACGACGTCGTTGTTGGCGCTACCCCTTCCCGAATGTAAAGATCGGCGTCTCCAATCCCCCCTGATAGTGAGACAGTCACCGTAGTAGAAGAAAGCGTTGATGCTCCTACACTTAAAGCGGATTTTAAAGATGATTGGTTAGACGCCAATACACCGGCATTCGTGACGGTGAACGAATAATAAATCGCTTCGCCAACCAACCCTTCAAGATTAGAAATCGGTGAATCTGGATCAATAGGCTGTGCACGCTCTTCAGGAGGCAGTACCACACTCCCCTGCTCGACGGCTAGCGTCACACCTGAGTAGCTACTGTAACCATGAAGCATGATGTAAACATCTTCACCCGCGCCACCAGTCACTTCACAGGTTTCGTTATTGCCATAGTAGTAAGGTCGGCAATCATAGTCAGATTGAGACGGGGCACTGCCCTTATTCACATACAGGTCAGCATCACCATCACCATTTGCAATACTCACGCGCACATCACTGCCATCTTCTGGCATCGCGAACTTATAGAACAGCATGTCACCACGAGAACCCGCTAGGTTCAAAAGGCTGTCGCCAATCGAAAGCACTTGTGGTGGTGTCAATGTGATATCCAACTCAATGGTTACGCCAGAAAAGCTCGTCTCACCCACCAGCAAGACATTGTATTCACCGCTACCTTGGAATGTGACATCACACACTTCATTGTTATCAGACCCTGTCGATGCACAATCATAGTCAGACGGTGAAGGCAGACCATTGTATTTCACAAACAGGTTCGCGTTGCCCGCACCTCCAGATAGCGTCACACTGGCACTGTCTGTGTTAACAGGTAGCGAAAAGTAGAACGACGTCTCTGAACCCAATCCACCACTCACATTGGTCACCGGGACCTCATCGATTAACTCGATTGAGTCCAAACACGCATATACACCGACCTGCTCAAACGCATTCACAACATCGGATGTGCTATAGCCAAGATCACTGGCAGCACGAACAACCCCACATCCGCCATCATCAAAATTCGAGTCGGCCTCCCAATAGAGTTTGTTAGCAAAAGCAAATGCTTCAAACGCTTTTCGTACATCCCAACCAGAGGTTGTGGCAAGAAGATAAAAAGCACGATTGAACACGCCGCTAGAATAATGAACATCCATGCCTGAGTAATATTCATTCGCATGGTCAATAGAGCGTCCGTCATCTGATGGCGTGATAAAATATCGCAGTCCACGACCGGTTTTAAATATGTCCGAGCCAACGACCCAATCAATCGTACCCTTCCAGTAATATTCGGCCGCTTCACCCGCTATGTCAGAAAAAGACTCATTAATACCGCCAGACATACCCGAATAAATCAGATTCGAGTTTTGACTTGTAAATCCATGGCTCACTTCATGCGCAGACACATTGACATCCACCAAAGGATAAAAGGTGCTGTAACCGTCGCCAAACGTCATTGAAGAGCCATTCCAAAACGCATTTTCATAGTTATTGCTGTAGTGAACACGCATGACCAACTGAAACGTTAACGGTGCCATACTTAGCCAGTCGTTATACATATCAAACACTAACTGGCCGAAAAAATGCGCGTCATTCAGCGGAGAGTAAGCACCATTTATCGTTTTGTATGAATTGGTATTACTCGCGTCATTACATGTATAGGAATAAGCCGTCGACCCGGATGTACCATGATTCAAATTGACGGTTTTCACGTTCGCATTTTCCATCTTGCATGTCGTACCCACTTTGTCGACCGCAAAACCCGCGTAATCTGAACCAAATACGTATTGCCCTGTTTTCTCATTGCCACCTGGGCCTCCACCTATATCAGATGCGTGCGCCAGACCTTCCCACATTTTCAAAATTTTACCGGTCTTAGCGTCAATATAAGCATGGGGCCGAGTCGGTTTTGTCGTCGGCATGAAAAAGCTCACTTCATACACGAGGTGGGGTTGAGTGTTTTCGTCAAGCCATACAAATAACTCGCTCGACTCATCTTCCGGCACGACAATATTGTTGTAAGGTGGGGAAGTAGGATGCTGATTCTTTAACAGTTGTCTCGCTCGATGATGGCTAACAGAAGGCGTTGTCTTCGTTAAGGTTTGGGATAGACCAACAACGCGTTTACCCCGTGCATTGGCGAATCCGTCAATGCCTTTGTCTGAAACAACCCGCCCTTTTCGGACAGGCAACCCTTGAAAATACTGCTGGTGCTTAGTTTTAACTTTGCCATTAGGAAGTACGACGGTTTCGGTAGGTACGAAGCCTGAGAATGGCGAACCTTGCTGCGTTGAGTAACCCGTCGGATGAGCATTTGACAAGATAGAGACATCGCCGTGGACAGATTCAACGATAGTTCCACTGGCTGACTCAGCGGAGAAAATTACTAAAAATAGCACTAAGCATTGGCATCGCAGTATCGACATTAACCCACCAGAATCTTATTTGAGACACATGATCTCTAATTAATAATGGTAGAGGTTTTGGAATTGATAAAGGCAGATACCGCAGTTCTTACTGCTTTTTTTTCGTTCACTTTTCACCCAACAAAAAGCGCCTTACTAAACGTTTGATACCGAAAGATTTCAACCTATTTCTGGTCTATGCCTCCAGTAAGCACAATGAACACGGCGTTGACTTTCGCTAACCGCTAGCAATCACCGAGCACGCTAAACTTGAAGCAATCACCTAAGCGCAATCAAGTTGAACTCAAAACAGTCACGTCCCTCTCTTGATAAGACGGTATATAGTCAGTAGTGTGGCAAAAAAGGTTTCTACCTATTGAATACACTCGTATAACAGGAAACGCCAGTGGAACAACTTCAGTCGCTCATCACGTTCTTTACTGAACACAAATTTCTCCTCACCTTACTGATCATTTTCGTTATCTGGACCATTCGACGCATCATGATCAAGCTCATCTGGGGCGATACCAACTTCCTGAGTGAAGAACAACGTAAGTGGATATCACAGACAAAGAATGGCTCTTTTACTCTTCTTCTCATCGTGATGTTTTTGGTTTGGCGATCAGAAATCAACGAATTTGCTTTGTCACTCACCGCCATCGCAGTCGCGGTCGTCGTTGCTTCAAAAGAAATCATTCTTTGCTTTACGGGATCGATTCAACGAGCCAGTTCTCGCTCGTTTCAGATTGGTGAATGGATCGAAGTGGGTTCATTGTGTGGTGAAGTGATCGAACACAACTTAATGGCAACCAAGATTCAAGAAATCGATCTTCACCATGGTACCTATAACTACACGGGAAAAACCGTTACTTTTCCCAATAGCTTGTTTTTTACCACACCCGTGAAAAACTTAAATTTCATGAAACGCTATGTTTATCATGAGTTTAAAATCACCGTAAAAGAAACAGCAAACCTCTACCCTATGGTGCCAAGTTTGCTCGCACGTATTGACGATCACTGTGAAGATTTCTATGAAGTTGCTACAAGATATAACCATATGATTGAGCGCCATGCTGGCGTAGATTTACCCGGTGCAGATCCACATATCCATGTAACATCAACCGATCTTGGCGACCCACAAGTACATATTCGCTTATTCTGCCCCACTGAACGTGCGCCAGAATTAGAGCAAATGATCAGGGAAGATTTTATGACGCTTTACTGTGAACGAATTCTCAAGCAAGCACCCGTTGCGATAGCGGATGACCTCCTATCAGAACTCGAATCGAATGCTCTTCACTGTTGATTCTCGCTAAAACGCACCACAAATCTGCCTAACCTAATGGGCAGATTTGTGTCTTATTTACCATCCAAACTCAGCATCAAATACCCTCTCTAAGTAAAAAAATCATCATTCCACATACGGAAAAGTACTTTTCTTCACTGCTTTTGTTCCCACACGTCTTTTTTTGTACTTTCATTGTTAAACAGATGTTAACAACAACCGATGTGCATCTTATAACCATGAGGAACTAAAAATGCTGTCTACAAGGAAAACGTTAACTGCCTTTGCCGCATGCTGTACCGCTTTCTCAATGTCTGCATACGCAGCTACTGAGTTGACCATTGCAACGGTCAACAACGGTCACATGATTGAAATGCAGAAACTTAGCGAAGAGTTCGAAAAACAAAACCCCGACATTAAACTCAATTGGGTAACACTAGAAGAAGGTGTACTTCGCCAGCGCGTCACCACTGATATCGCCACAAAAGGCGGACAGTTTGACGTGATGACTATCGGTATGTACGAAACACCAATCTGGGGCAAAAAAGGTTGGCTAAAAGAAATTGAAACCGACGAAGCCTATGATGTGGACGACCTACTTCCTGCGATGCGAGCAGGCCTGTCGGTAGATGACAAACTTTATGCTGTGCCATTTTATGGTGAAAGCTCAATGGTCATGTACCGCAAAGATCTCGTGGACAAAGCTGGCATGACAGTACCTGATCGTGCCACATGGGGCCACATCCGTGACGTAGCAGCGGCTATCCACGACCCTGACAACGGCGTTTATGGTATTTGTTTACGCGGTAAACCAGGCTGGGGCGACAACACTGCATTCGTAACCACCATGGCAAACTCATTTGGTGCGCAATGGTTCGACGAAGATTGGAAGCCACAGTTAAATTCACCTGAATGGAACCATGCTGTCAGCTTCTATGTAGACCTTCTCAGCACTTATGGTCCTCCAGGTTCGAGCTCTAACAGCTTCAACGAAATTCTTGCACTGTTCAACGAAGGTAAATGTGGCATGTGGATAGACGCCACGATTGCTGCATCATTCGTCACCGATCCAAAGCAGAGCAAAGTGCACGACAAAGTTGCTTTTGCACAGTCTCCTGTGGCTGTTACCGACCGCGGTGCAAACTGGCTTTGGGCATGGGCTTTGGCCGTTCCTTCTGCCACCAAAAATACGGAAGCCGCACAGAAATTCGTAACTTGGGCTACCTCGAAAGACTACATCAAGTTAGTGGCTGAGAAGAATGGTTGGGCAAGCGTGCCAACAGGTACACGCCAATCGACGTATGAAACACAAGCGTTCCTCGATGCAGCATCGTTTGCAGAAGCGGAATTGGCTGCAATCAACTCAGCAGACCCATCAAACAGCACACAGAACCCAAGCCCATATGTTGGCGTTCAGTTCGCTGCTATCCCAGAATTCCAAGCCATCGGTATTGCAACTGGACAACAATTGTCTTCTGCATTGGCGGGGAAAACCACGGTAGAAAAAGCGCTTCAAAGTGCAAACAAGTCAGCAGACCGCGAAATGCGTAAGTCTGGTTACTACAAGTAAAAGCACCTCCTTTGGCCGGGCAGCTATATGCCCGGCTTCATCTTCAGTTTTATTGGTAGTCGCTCATGCAAAAATGGTTGCCTCGACTGTTGGTTGCCCCATCCTTTATCAGCTTGCTGCTTTGGATGATCGTCCCGCTCTCTATGACGATATATTTCTCAACCATCAGATATAACCTACTTTACCCCGGAGAGAACGAGTTTGTCGGTTGGATGAACTTCGATTTCTTCTATACAGATGACGCATTCTGGCCAGCACTGTTCAATACCTTGACGTTAGTGGGCATGGTATTGGTGGTCACCGTACTCGGTGCGCTGCTGATTGCTATCGCACTCGACAAGCCCTTTTTTGGCCGTGGAATAGCACGCGTTTTACTGATCTCACCTTTTTTCATCATGCCAACAGTAAATGCGCTGATATGGAAAAACATGATGATGCACCCAGTTTACGGTGTACTGGCATCGCTTTGGGAAAGCGTCGGACTAGAGCCTATCGACTGGCTTACCCAGTTTCCGCTGGGATCAATCATCGCCATGATAAGTTGGCAATGGATGCCCTTCGCCCTCTTGATATTTATCACATCGTTGCAATCGATGGATCACGAGCAAAAAGAAGCAGCATTGCTTGATGGCGCAACGGGTTGGCAAGTATTCCGTTACCTCACATTGCCGCACCTAGCACGTCCAATTGCTGTTGTCATGATGATTGAAACTATCTTCATGCTATCCATATTTGCAGAGATTTTTGTCACTACGGGTGGTGGCCCTGGCTATGAATCGACCAACCTCGCGTATTTGATCTTCGCGCAAGCACTGATGCAATTTGATGTGGGTGTCGCCTCTGCTGGGGGACTGATTGCCGTCATTCTTGCCAACATTGTCGCGTTCTTTCTTATCCGAGCAATCGGCAAAAACTTGGTCGCTTAAGGAGGCATCATGGCTAAAGACGTTTCACTCATCGATCAAACCGGATGGCTCCGCCCAATTATTTGCTGGGCGCTGGCACTGCTGGTTTTCTTTCCAATTTTCATGATGTTAATTACGGCATTCAAAACAGAGCAGCAGGCAATTTCCGTTCCTCCTACGTTCATATTTGAACCAACCGCAGAGAACTTTGGCATTGTTCAAGAACGCAGCGACTACATGAAGTTTGCTATCAACTCCGTGATCACCGCATTTGGTTCCACTATTTTGGCTCTGATTATTGCTATTCCAGCAGCGTACTCGATGGCGTTTTATCCTCAAAAACGCACCAAAGATATGTTGTTGTGGATGCTATCCACCAAGATGTTGCCGGCCGTCGGCGTGCTGGTTCCTATCTACGTGTTATGTCAGAAGACAGGACTGTTAGATACCACCTTTGCGCTAACGATCATTTATACCTTGATTAACTTACCCATCGTGGTCTGGATGCTGTTCTCCTATTTCAAGGATATCCCGCGTGACATCCTTGAAGCCGTGCGTCTTGACGGCGCAGACACGCTAGGCGAAATCCGCCATGTTCTGCTGCCCTTATCACTAGGTGGTATTGCGTCAACAGCGCTTCTATCCATCGTGCTGAGTTGGAACGAAGCATTCTGGTCAATCAACCTGACTTCAGCCAATGCTGGAACCCTCGCCACCATGATTTCGACGTATTCCAGTCCGGAAGGGTTGTTCTGGGCGAAGTTGTCTGCTGCGTCCACACTCGCGTGTGCGCCTATCGTCATTCTTGGTTGGTTCTGTCAGAAACAACTGGTTCAAGGATTAACCTTTGGGGCTGTGAAATGAGTTACTTACAAGTCAAAAATCTCTATAAAAAATACGGCGAAACGCTGGCACTTAAGAACATTGATTTCGAAATCAAGAAAGGCGAGTTTGTGGTTTTTGTTGGCCCATCAGGCTGCGGGAAATCAACATTGCTTCGTACCATTGCGGGTTTAGAATCTTCGTCAGACGGTGACATTCATCTTGATGGTGAATCCATCATTGAAACCCATCCGTCAAAACGCGACGTGGCTATGGTATTCCAAAGTTACGCCTTGTATCCCCACATGTCGGTCAAAGACAACATGTCTTTTGCACTTAAGCTGGCGAAACGACCTCAGCAAGAAATCGAAGAAAAAGTTGGGAAGGTCGCAAAAGCGCTCAAGCTGGAAGCCTTGTTAGATCGCAAACCCAAGGCGCTTTCTGGTGGTCAACGCCAACGTGTTGCCATTGGGCGAGCCATTGTGAGAAACCCAAAAGTCTTCTTGTTTGATGAGCCTCTGTCTAACCTCGATGCTGCGTTGCGTGTCGAAATGCGTATTGAGCTTTCACGACTCCACCAAGAGTTAGAGAGCACCATGATCTACGTGACACACGACCAAATCGAAGCCATGACGCTCGCTGACAAAGTGGTGATCATGAGCCAAGGTGAAGTCGCACAAATCGGCACACCATTAGAACTGTACCATCAGCCAGCCAGTCGCTTTGTGGCGACATTTATCGGTACGCCTAAGATGAATGTCTTGCCCGTGAATAAGGTCGGTGATGGTGACACTCTTGATGTTCATTTTAACGATGACGCCAACATTCGCTTGTCCAAATCGGCCTATGAAGATCGCGCATTGTCTTCAGCCAGCATTGGTTTTCGCCCTGAATCGCTAACCCTTTGTGCCCCAGAAGATGGGGATCTCAAAGGCGATGTTGAAGTTATCGAGCAATTAGGTAGTGAAACGCTGACCTATGTCCGCACGTTAAGCGGAGAAACTATTGTGGTAAGAGCGGACCCCATCTACACACCGAAACTGCGTGACACCGTTGGTATAAAGCTAGATTCAGAAAAAGTGTACTTGTTTGATAGTGATGATAAAACCACCAACATCTACGGTGAGGTAAGTCATGTCTGAAAACAATCGTCTCGTTCACTTTGGCATCGGTGCCTTCCACCGAGGTCATCAAGCCTATTACCTGCAATTGCTGAACGATACCTTACCGGAAGAAGAGCACTGGTATTACACGGTCATCAATCTTCGGCAGGAAACACGAGCGATTCCAACGGTGCTGAAAAAACAAAACGGCAGTTACCACTTTAAACGAATTGCGCCGAATGGGTCGGCGCAATTCGTCAACATACGCAGTATTAATGCCGTTGAAGATGCCTCTGAAGACACAAGTGTGATTGCACAGGTTTTCAATGATGACAAGGTCAAGGCCATCACCATTACAGTGACCGAAGGCGGTTACTATTTAACGGATAGTGATGACCTCAACCTTGCACATCCCGAAATTGCGCACGATGTTGAGGTAATATGCCAACAACAAGGTCAGCCCAAAACGCTTTTTGGTTTTCTCACCTTGGCACTGATAACGCGCCAGAAAATGAAACATGGCGCTATCACTGTCGCGACTTGCGATAACTTGCGTGACAACGGTAATCGACTAAGAAATGTGTTTTATCAATTCCTTGAAGCCACCAAGCTAACTGACCTTATCGCTTGGCTTGATGAGAATGCTACATTCCCATGCTCCATGGTCGACAGAATTACGCCCGTACCCACTACATCACTGGTCGAAGAGGTTAAACAACACACCGGCATAGATGATGAGTGCCCCATCATGGGCGAGGATTTTGAACAATGGGTGATAGAAGACAAATTTGCGACAACGTTCCCGCCGCTGGAAACAGTAGGCGTCACGCTCACTAACAATGTCCATGCCTATGAGGAAGCAAAAATTCGCATTCTCAATGGCGGCCATTTCCTGCTGTCCTATGTTGGGGCACTGCGCGGTTACGTGACTTTTGACGAGAATATTCGCGATCCGGAACTCAATGAGTGGCTCAAGCAATATCACCAGAACGAAGTGATACCAACCATTTATGATCGTCCGTTTGATCTTGAAGCATACAGGGAAGTGATTATCTCCCGCTTTAGTAATCGTTATATCGCAGATTCCATTGAGCGCATCGCAATGGACAGCATTAGTAAGTTTCCGCAGTTCATTTTACCTACATTGAAACTCAATCTTGATAGGGATTACATGCCGACAGCCGCCATTAGGTTGATCGCATATTGGTATTGCTTTCTTGTACTCAATATCAGTGATCGTTTTGAGTTCAATTATAAAGATCCGTATATCTCAGTTGCACGAAAATGGATGCAAAGCCCTGAGCCGATCGAGGCATTTCTAAATGATTCTGATATTTGGCACGGGTTAACAACTCGCTTTCCCATGTTTAGCCAAGCCCTAGCAAATCAAATTCAGCAAACCTTAAACATCTACGAGGAGCGCTACCCATGACACTTGCACTAGAACACGACGGAAGGCCACTGCTTCAAGGAAAAGTGGCGTTGTTAACCGGTGCAAATGGAGGTATAGGTCTCGCAGTCACCGATGCTTATCTCGCCAGTGGCGCAAAGTGTGTTGTGGCTGATTTACCCAAGGATCCGTCAGCGGGTATTTCAGCCTTACTTGACCAATACGGTGACAGCCTTTGCTACCTGCATGCTGACATTACCAACGCAGAATCTCGTCAATTATTGGTGAGAACTACCTTGTCACAGTATGGCTCTATTGATGTGCTATTTAACAATGCCGCCGTGTTTGACATGGGCCCATTGCTTGACGCAACTGAAGCACAATTTGATCGGCTTTTCGATGTCAACGTCAAAGCCATGTTTTTCCTGATGCAAGCTGTTGCGAAAGAGATGATACAAGCAGGCAATGGCGGCAAAATCATCAACATGGCGTCACAAGCAGGTCGACGAGGAGAAGCGTTAGTTGCCCACTACTGCGCAACCAAAGCCGCCGTGATCAATTACACCCAATCTGCCGCCTTAGCATTGGCTGAGTATGGCATTACAGTGAACGGTATCTCACCTGGCGTCATAGATACGCCAATGTGGGACAATGTCGATGCCCTATTCGCAAAATACGAGCATCGCCCATTAGGCGAAAAGAAAAAACAAGTTGGCGAAGACGTCCCGCTGAAACGCATGGGTGTGCCCAACGATATTGCGGGTACAGCGTTATTTCTTGCCTCTCCACTTTCCGATTACATCACTGCCCAGACATACAATGTCGACGGCGGCAACGTCATGAGCTAAACAAATGACAGCATACCTAGGTATTGATATTGGCACTTCTGCCGTCAAGGTTCTTCTCGTTGACTCGCTTGGCAATGTCCTTGATAGTCATTCAGAAACCTACGGTATCGACTCACCAAAACCGTTATGGAACGAACAAAATCCTGACATTTGGTGGCGTGCAACTTGCTCATCAATCCATGCGCTTAAATCAAAGAACACAACGGTATGGCAAGATATCGCGGCGATCGGACTATCAGGACAGATGCACGGTGCCGTATGTTTAGATGAGAACGGAACACCGCTACGCCCCGCTATTCTATGGAACGATGGGCGAGCCTTTGAACAAAGCCAAACGCTTAACCGAATATGTCCCAATATCGGGCATGTCGCCGGCGTACCCGCTATGCCGGGATTCACTGCACCCAAATTGCTGTGGCTACACGACAACGAACCCGAGTTGTTCCGACGTATCCACAAAGTGCTTCTACCGAAAGACTACGTTCGCTTGCAGCTCACAGGCACTTACTTTACCGATATCAGCGACGCGGCGGGTACATTGTGGCTTGATGAAGCAAAACGAAATTGGGATGACGACATACTTGGTGCATGTCACCTTAATCGTTCGCAAATGCCCTCGCTAGCAGAAGGCAATGAAAACACCGGAGCGCTGCTCGCCCATGTTGCAATAGAATGGGGACTTTCCCAAGATGTCTTCGTGGTAGGGGGAGCAGGCGATGCGTCTGCTGGCGGCATAGGTATTGGCGCGATCAACGAAGGGGACGCCTTCCTATCACTAGGGACGTCTGGGCAGATATTTGTTGCTAAGGAGCAATACACCGCAAACCCAGATGCATACATCCATGCGTTTGCGCATGCGTTGCCGAACCGATGGTGTCATATGGCGTGCTTACTCAATGGTGCCAGTCCGCTGAACTGGTTCGCGTCAATCACATCAACCCCCATTGCTACGCTACTTGAAGAAGCAGAGTCACATTACGACATTCATCAAACCGTATATTTTCTGCCCTATCTCACGGGGGAGCGCACTCCACACAACAATCCTTTTGCAACGGGCGCTTTCGATGGGCTAACAGCCCACACGCAACGCTATGACATGGCTGTGGCTATTTTGGAAGGTATCGCTTTCAGCTTCCGAGATTGCATAGAAGCGCTTAACCAAAACGATCACCCATTGACTGCGCTAGGTGCTATTGGTGGTGGTACAAAAAGTGCGTTCTGGCTTCAAATTCTTGCGGATGTGTTGAACGTATCGATTCATAAGTACCAAGGCTCGGAAACAGGCCCCGCTATGGGGGCAGCGAGGCTCGCCATACTGGGCCATACTCAGCAAGATATTGAAGCGATTTGCACAGCCCCTAGCGTTGAGAGAGTGTTTCAGCCGAATAGAAACAGGCACAGTGTTTATTTAAAGAAACATGCACACTTTGGCCAATTGTACCAAGCATTGCTACCAACCAATCGACAAGAAACGTGTTAGAGAGGAAACCCCTGATGTCAGCTGAGAAAGATCCAGTTTGGGAGTTTATTCAGATTGAAGACAAGTCGGTGTTTTACAAGGAGCATGGTGTTCCTCATCACAGCATCCACTGGCATGTCCACGAACAATATGAATTACATCTCATCGTAAAAACCAATGGGAAAGCCATGATCGGAAACCATCTTGGTCCCTTTTCACCCGGTCAACTCACACTGGTTGGCCCATGGCTGCCCCATAACTGGGAAAGTCAATTAACACCAGGAGAAACTCACGAACTCCGTGACATGGTGATATTGTTCAAGCCGGACTTGTTTTACACAGCAGCAAAGTCATTCCCAGAATTGGTCCAGTTTGGTCCACTCTTAGAACAAGCAAAAATGGGAATCGAGTTTTTGAATGTGCCTTTTGACACTGCAGTGGAATACTTCATGAAAGTGAAAGAAAGCCAAGGCGTAACGCGACTAATTAATTTTCTCTCCTTTATTAACTATCTCAGCCGAAGCAACACACGCTTACTATCAAACATGCCCGCTTCGGAAGTAAAAGATGCGGGTACCTTGCAAAGTCGAATTAACGAGGTAGTTGATTATGTCATGCAAAACTATCAACACCCTCTTCGATTAAAAACACTCGCCGACAAATTAGGCATGTCAGAATCTTATTTCTCTCGATTTTTTCACCAGTCATCGGGACACCGATTCACCGACTTCGTCAATCGCGTGAGGATCCAGCGTGCCTGTATCTTATTAAGTGACACCAATGACACCATTGCAGACATTAGCCAAACAGTTGGCTTTCATAACCTTGCCAACTTCAGCCGACAGTTCCGCAGGATCAATGGGCTAAGCCCATTGGCTTATCGCAAGAAACACGCAACTCCTACTCGCAAAGTTAACCTCGACTTGTCTCCTTGAATGACACTTCGTTGCAGTTAACGCTAGGTTTGAACACTCGATAATATCCTCTACCGACGTGTATCTAGGCTCTGTATCTGACCAGTTTTAGGTATTTGTGCCTTTTCCAGTTCTTCATTTTCGAGGAAACGCGTCAAAGCCATGCTGGCATCACAATAGCTCTGATTTTCAGTAAACACTGCGCGTGCAACATCAATACTCTCTTCAGCAAGCCGTCTTTCTTCCAAGGGTTGTCGACTATCACTGAATACGATTTGCTGCTGCAATAACAGTGTTCGAAGTTTGTCTCGGCAAATTGGTTCACTGATGTTCACCTGCTGATGATCATATTTGTCGGTGCTGAATCCAACCGTTGAACGGGTCAAATACTCCGCAGAAAGTGCTGTTGGCGCATTCAATATGAATAAACATACAACAAGGGAAATTTTGGAAGGTCGAACAAGAAACAACATCATACTTATCAGCCATTTATGATGTTCAGCATTATTTCACAAATAGGGAAAGTTGTTTATCCTAAATCACATTTTTTGAAGCAAGGTATGTAATCAAACACCCTGACATTCGAGCCAATCCCGATCACACAAAGCCACCGAGAAGGCCCGGTATGTAGAGCCCTATTAAATCCCCCCCGAAACGTCAATGATACTCCCCGTGGTAAACGACGACGCGTCAGACAAAAGAAAGCAAATTGAGGCAGCCACTTCATCCGGACGACCACCGCGCTGCATAGGGATTTTGTCCTGAAGACGATCAATGCGGTTCGGCTCTCCACCATCAGCATGAATATCCGTATGAATTAGCCCCGGGCGGACACCATTCACTCGAATACCTTCTCCAGCCACTTCTTTGGATAAACCAATGGTGAACGTATCCACTGCGCCTTTGCTCGCAGCATAATCAACATACTCATTAGGAGAACCTAACCGAGAAGCCCCTGAAGAGACATTCACGATAGATCCCCCTTTACCCCCATTAGAACGCGCCATACGCTTCACAGCTTCTCTCGCACACAACAAGGAGCCAGTCACATTAGCGAGCAAAACACGATTAATACGCTCGGCGGTCATATCCACCAATTTGCTTTGTTTAAACAAAATACCGGCATTGTTCACCAAACGAGTGAGAGGTAAACCGACATCATCGATACTGGCAAAAAGCTGGAGCACTTCCTCTTCCTGAGAGATATCAGCTTGAACGGCGAAAGCTCGCCCACCAGCATCATCAATCGATTGAACCACAGCAAGCGCCGCATCTTTTCTTGCTTGATAGTTAACACACACCACATATCCTTGTGCAGCGAGCTGTCTTGCAGTCGCTGCACCAATACCCCTGCTTGCACCTGTTACCAGCGCAATTTCACCATAAGAATGCGACACTTATTTCTTTCCTGCATTTGGAAAATCAATCGTATCAATATCTACCACTTGCCAAGGTCTTCCTTGGTTGCGAAAAATTCGCTTATTGAGTCGTGGATAATCCGCCTCATCATGGGCGAGGCGCTGCCCAACCACGATACAACGCAACGTGGTATCGCCCGTATTCACCATGGTATGAGGTAGGCCACCAGCGGGATAGCCAATAAAGTCGCCTTCTGCGACAGGAAATGCTTCCTCTCCAATGGTCACTTCCGCGCTGCCCGATAGTACATAGACGCATTCGTCTTCAAAGTAGTGAACATGATATTGCGTAGATTCATAGGTTGGTTCGATTTCAACAATATGAAATCCAATACCCGTTAAGCCAACGAGATCACCCAGTGATTTATTCGTTCTCACTGCGTTGGGATTCAAAAAATGGGTTTTAGTGATCCCTTCCATTGATTCAATCTTGTCTTTTTTCACAATGTAATCACTCATCGCAATATTCCTTATCAACGCGCCAACAAACGAACAGAATAACAACACTCCCCGTCGAAATAACAGGCAATATAAAACGTTCCTTGGATAACAGGAGAAAAGGGTGCGAATCAGGTCTCAGAAAGTGGATTTGTTTTGGTTAGCTTTGCTTTGATTAGCTTTGGTTAGCTTTGGTTAGCTTTGGTTAGCTTTGGTTAGCTTTGTGGAGCCTAGTCCTTAGGGGATGACATCCATGCCTCGTGCACTCCAAATATATTGTTCAACGAGCCTCAATTCATATACGCCGAGGTTTTTCGGTAAGACGAAGGGATTGAGGCGGGCTGTTAATGCAACTGTGGAAATAGCGAGTCATCAAGATCGATCCTCTCTCCGTCGAAAGACGCCGGATTCATGACATCATCAAAACGCGGATCGGAAAGCATTTTTTCCATACCCTGATCACGAACCTCACGCGACGGCCATACAATCCAAGAAAACAACACGACCGAGGCTGCTAATCGATGATTCGAGCGCGATTGAGCCACACTTTCATCCGCACAATGCACCACATTCAATGCGCCATAGGTTCTCATTAGAGGGATCACTGACGTCACTAATCGTCGGTAGATTTCTTTATTCGTCACCGGCAACGCTGTAATTAAACCATCAACATAAAGCACGATCCATTTCCTCAACTCTTCGAAGTATTCACTATCGCAACCGAGTAAGCATCATCATGTCTAACCACTGACTCTGCGCTCGCGCTGACCCTTTTCTGAGTTTCTAGTTCTTGAACTACAAATAAAACAACATATGCCAATTGAAATTCAGTTGACTGATATCATTAGGAATATTCCAAAATCTGCCCACCCATACGAAAACAAACCTCGCATTTAGACACTTAACAGAATTCTAATGCAGGCGCTCTGGTTAGAAATGAATCAACCATGAGAAATGCAAATAGTCTCTTATACTCTGTTGGTTTTATTGATGAATGATGACAAGAAAAAATTAGCGGCTACGTAACATAGGAACGAGTGAACAACACAACAAAGACAATGCGATTACACAATGAACTCTAAGGAACCCGAGCCACCCACCATGGCGGTGGCAGTTCACCCTAGATAGGCAAACTGCCTGATTCGCTCATTACCACTGAACCTCACCTTCGTGCACCTGTGCGCCGAGCTCAAGCGTGAAGGTCGCCCCTAATTCTGGGTAAAAACCGACCATGGTATCTATCACGCCTTTGCTGTCCTTGCTCTTGGCTTTTGCATCAGCAAAGCGTTCAATCCAAGTTGCCGTGTATTCGATGGTTGAAGGATCCAGCTTGCCCTTAGTTTTCATATGTCCAGGGATCACCAGTTCAGATTTCAGTGACTGCATTTCATGGAGTTGCTCTAGCCAGGCTGTCACTTCTTCTTCAGTTTGAGTGTCTGCCATCCAAACGTGCATCCCTTCTACGATACCGACATTACCCAGAATCGCTTTTTCTGAAGGAATCCAGAGGTAAGGTCGATGCGCCAGCACACCGTCAGTACCCTTGAGTTGGATAACTGTGTCATCAATTTTCAGCTCCTTGCCTTTGAATACATCCGGCACACGTGGTTGTTGAGGGGCATTAGCTCCCATTTTCGGGCCCCAGAAACTGATTTTAGTTTCCAGTTTTTTCACGATCTCATCCCTTACCGCTTGGGTCGTCACCACATTCACGTGGGGGAAAATTTCCAGCAATTGCGAAGCACCGAAGTAATAATCCGGGTCTGCCTGACTGATATAAATGGTGTTCAGCTCTTTACCGGAATCCAACACCTTGGCGGCAATCTGCAGGGCGTCTGCACGAGTAAAGCCAGTGTCGATTACCATCACTTCTTTTTCGCCTGAAACGACAGTAGAAGTCACGTTAAAGCTATTGTCGTCACCGTAGTAAACGTCAAATGTCAGTGGTGTACTCTGTGCCATCACTGGAGTGACGAGAGCAAAAGATAGCGCGAATGCGATTGCTGTTTTCATTGTTTTACTTCCTCTTTATTTGGGCTTGGGAAGAAGCATAACGATTGGATATGCTCGGAAATAGCGCCTATTCTTTGCATCATTGTTTCTTAAATCACTCCAATAAAGACTGAACTTATGGATAAGTTAACTGCCGCAAGAGTATTGCTAGATGTCGCCCAAACCGAAAGTTTCACTGCTACCGCTGACAGGCTGGCAATGTCTCGCCCTATGGTGACACGCTATGTCGAAGCGATGGAAAACTGGCTTGGGGCAAGGCTTTTGAACCGCACCACCCGCAAGGTATCACTCACCAATATGGGTAAGCAGGTACTGCCAGATATGCAGCGATGGGTTGAACAAGCATTACATTTAGAAGAAAGCCTGATGCCGGGTGAATCCCTGAGTGGATTCATTCGCATCAGTACCAGTATGTCTTTTGGTTTTTCCCAACTCATGCCCGCGTTACACGAATTTCGGGAATGTCATCCGGGAGTGATCATCGACATTGATGCTCAGGACAGAGCTGTCGATCTGGTCGCTGAGCGCGTCGACCTTGCCATACGCACAGCCAGTAACCCAGATCCCTCACTGATTGGCCGCCCACTCGCCCCATGTGAATCAACATTGGTTGCATCACCTGCCTACCTAAAATCGAAGCCACCGATTAAAGTACCTGAAGACCTCAGGGAACATGAATGTCTGGGCTACAAAAACTTTGGCCGACATGAATGGCATCTCACCCAAGGCCACAATAAATGCAGCATAGACGTGACTTGTCATATCACGGGGAACGAAGCCACGGTGCTGCTTCACGGTTCACTGGCAGGCATGGGGATTTCAATGCAACCCACCTATCTGGTCGAAGAGATGATTGATAAAGGTGAATTGGAAGTGGTATTACCGGAATGGGAGTTGAATACCCTGACCATCTATCTGCTTTATGCCTCACGCAAACATCTTTCAAGGCCGGTGCGTGCCTTGATTGATTTTCTTGTCGAGTATTTTGATGGGAAGTTCTAATGTCTACTGGCTTTGGTTGCCAAAAAATTGGCCATCACCTTAAAGGAGAAACGGTCAATTACYTGTATGTACTCTCCACGTAACTACCAAATGCGTTTGAATTGTTCGATAAGATAGATGACATCAGGGCCTATTTCACCAAAGTCTTCTGCTGTTAACTGTCGTTCAAGAAAGTCGTTGTAACCACGCAACTGAGTTTTATCAAACTGCTCGAGGTTTTTGAAACCCATTGACCAATTCGGAAAGTTTCGGTGAGTGATTTCACTCCGATCAAGCACCACAACACTCGTATGACGTTCGTCTTGCTGTATCCTGCTAAATAGCACCTCGACAGCCGATTTCTCACCTTCCAATACTTGGAAGAAATTTCCCTTTGCATAGAGTAGAAGCCCGCTCACATTGGCAGTTTCATTGTTTGATCTTGCCTTACCCAACAATTGCATCAATTTTGATTCTGAGAAATCGCAAGTCGCTGCGCTTGCATAGATAAGACGAATCATTCAGTCCACCCAAAATACGTATATCGTACTGTTAAATAGTTTATTTTCCTTATTAGTTTACTCTAGCAGTTAATCACCGCTCTACGCATTCCCTCAGCACCCCTTCATAAGAAAATCGCTTAATCATGGCGTTACCTCGACTTTCTCTGATCGTGGGATGAGCGAGGGAAGTTAGGGGATATCTGATTGGAAAATTGATACCGGGATGCGCAAGTCGTTGCCAGTTTCTTTAAATATTTTAAAGGCGGCAGAGATACGATGACCACCATCTTGCAGGATATACGTTTTACCACAGGCACATCGAATCAACTGGATGGCTTCGTTAATCCCCTCACCTTGTTTTAGGCTTCTCAACACAGATTTAAAGCGATTATCTTCACCACGCAGCCAATGTAGATCCATCTTCACAAGCTCACTGATAGGCATGAATTCCATGCAATCTCCTTCTTAGCCAATTCAATACAGTATGTCGCGCACGCTCATCACTGCGTCAACTAATAGTGAGAAAAAGCCGCTTTAACGCTATTCGTTCGCAACAAGCCATTTTTTAAGTAACATCGCCAATTGCGCTTGTTCCTCTTCCGTTAAGGCGAGAAGCATCTGGTGTTCATTTGCAACATGCGCTTCTACCACCTTATCGATTAATGCCAACCCTTCCGTTGTCAGCGTCACGAGACAACTTCTTCGGTCTATTTCACTTGCTTGTCGCTCAACCAATCCGCGTTTCACCAACCCGTCAACACGTGTGCTCATAGCACCAGAAGAGAGCATCAAGGTTTGGTAGAGCTCAGTTGGCGTCACCGCCTCTCCTAAGCGTCTTAGTGAGGCAAGAATATCAAACTCTATACTGCTCAACTCATAACGTTTATAGACGTCATCAAGTTTGTTCGTCATCAGCTGTCTTGCTCGTCCAACTCGTCCAATAACGCCCATAGGTGAACAGTCTAAATCTGGCCTTTGTTTCTTCCATTGCCCCAATATTGTCTCTACGTGATCCATCTCTAATACCATCACTTGAAATATCTTTTTCAAAAGATACTTGAATGAAAGTTAAAAAGCGAATACTTTATCTTTCAGGAAAGATACTTTCTGATAAGAAAACCTTGGTTCACAATAAAAATAGGAGCTCAATGTGGCAAACTACTTACTCGCGGCACTCGTCCCTTTACTTTGGGGAAGCACCTATGCCGCTGTGAGCCTCTTCTTACAGGATTTGTCGCCATTTTGGGTCGCCGTTTGGCGTGCGTTACCCGCAGGCTTGCTCTTGTTGCTCCTAAAACCCGGCAAACCTCCTCTCCCTTGGGGAAAAATGACGCTGCTCAGTGTGTTTAACATTGCCGCCTTCTTTCCCCTGCTTTTTATTGCTGCTTACAAGCTCCCTGGGTCAGTGGCGGGTACACTCGGCGCGACACTACCTTTACAACTCATGTTTATGCAATGGCTAGTAGAAGGAAAAAGACCCGAATTTAAAATGTTACTGCTCGCCATAATTGGGCTGGGCGGTGTTGTGCTGATTCTTAACCCCAGTGCCGACATCGATCCAATCGGCGCCGCAGCAGCGCTGTGCGCTACGGCTTTAGTCGCGAGATCTTCGTTGTGGTTAAAGAGCTGGCCCGTCACCGATATTTTCAGGCTGACCGCGTGGCAATTAACGCTGGGGGGACTGCTGTTAGTGCCTATCGCGTTTCTCATTGAGGGCATGCCAAAAGCCATCACTCTTCATGAACTTCCAGGCCTACTTTGGGTTAGCTTACTGAATAGTTCGTTTGCCTACTGGGCATTCTCACGCTCCATTAAGAAGATAGGCGCTGATTCCATGGCCATGATCAGCATGTTAAACCCCGTTGCTGCGGTCAGCTTAGGGATCCTCTTAGTGGGAGAAGTGCTTGGCCCCTATCAATGGATGGGCATTGGCGTGGTGATAATTAGCCTTTTGTTAATGATAAAAATAAAACAAAAAGCAGCGCGTACGCGTATCCAAAGACCTCTTTAACCTGCAATAAGCGTGACCCATTCGCGCTTTAAACTCGGATCGTCGACCTCTTTACATCAGTGAGAAATACGCCATTGGCGTATTTCTCTTTCTATTCCTCTTTCTCTTCCTATTTAATTAAGAGTTCAAAGCAACAAATATTGGTAATAAAAGCGCTTTCAAACACACTAATTGTGTGACTTACATCAGAAAATAAAACTCACACACATACATCCCCCCTCCCATTTCGTTTGAATCAATCCACCACAAAATAAGTGCAACTCAGTGAATAACGTTACTCATACAACACGCATTGGGTATTTACCACTCTCCTATTCCGAATATCGCTCCATATCTTCCAAGTTTTCAAACTTGAACAGCGCCGAAACACAGTGCTAAATGCTGATTGAATTTAGTTTTAGGAGGAAATGATCATGGAAATACGAATAGACGATCTTAGCGGCAAAGAGATTCAAGCCCTCCTCCAGCAGCACCTAACACGTATGCATGAAATTAGCCCCGCAGAAAGCGTTCATGCACTTGACCTCTCTGGATTACAAAGCTCCGACGTAACGCTTTGGAGTGCATGGATTGACGGTCAGCTTGCGGGCTGTGGCGCACTGAAAAAGCTCAGCCCAACACACGGTGAGATTAAGTCAATGCGGACGTCAGAAAACTTTCTCCGTCGAGGCGTCGCTGCGAACCTGCTCGCACATATTCTTCAAGAGTCACGCAGGCGCCAATACTCACGTCTAAGTTTAGAGACGGGCACTGAAATAGAATTCGACGCTGCGCGAAAACTGTATGAACGTTTTGGTTTCGAAATCTGCTCCCCGTTCGCTGACTACGTAGAAGACCCTAATAGCGCCTTTTATACTCGTGCACTGCAGCAGTTCAGTCCAGCCCTCTAAATTCAGCAAAATAGACGTTTGATTCAGAAGAGCCTATGAACCCAAGAATTGAGATTGTTGACTACCACCCACGATATACCGAACAAACGATTGAAATGTGGCGCTTGAGTAAAGAAAAAGCCTTAGGTATTCCTGAAATGCACGACCTTGATGCTCATCGCTACTACTTGAACAGAATTCTTGCCGCAACCAATCGTATTTACCTCGGCATTGAACGCAGAACAGGCCGAGTTTTGGGAATGATTGCCGCCGACGGCGAATTTATTACGCAACTTTACGTCGCGCCAGGTTCTCAACGAATGGGGATTGGTTCGTTACTCGTGCAATTGATCAAGGATACGAGCCTCGGCGATCTCAAGCTTTATACTTTTAAAATTAACCATGGTGCTCGTACATTCTGGCAAAAGCACGGTTTCGTTGAATGCCAAGTTGGTCAGCACCACAATGAAGAAGGGTTAGTCGATATTCTTTGTGAATGGCGCAATGCGACAGCATACAGCCATATCAGCTATGCCTAAGTAAGCTTTGGCTAAGCAAGCTACGCCTAAATATCAGCCACACTATTTACTCTACTCTTACACGAATAAAACTAAACAGATGGCGCTGTTTTAACACTAAAATATCGCCACGTTTAATTCATATATCACTCTGTTACAGCAAACAAAATCTCGACTTCTCATTCCCTCAGCAAGGCATCAGGCACACCGCGAACTCGCTAGTGTCATACCTTTCAAACCGCCCCCTTTTTTACGCATTAAACTCACACATAACATCGATAAAATAAATTCATCGTCACGAGTTAAAGATTGACTTGTCGACCACAATGCAAAGCTGTAACTTGCGCCCTCCTTAGTGCGGTGCTGTCAATGTGGATGCGATAATTGTGCCGCCGGAGCTGTAACGATAGTGTTGATTATTCAATCGGTTCTTATAAATGTGAGCGGAAAAAATTCGCAGAGCAGCTATCGTTTTACTTGAGTTAGTGTCAACGACTGGCGCGCTCACTCCATCATACCGAAATACACTATCCGGGGCATTGACAGAGATGACTGACAACAACGCAGCTCGACCAACACAGGTCGAAGAATCAAACCAAACTAAAGCAAATGCAATGACGACTGTCGGCTGGCGTGAATGGGTGGGCCTTCCAGAGCTAAACATCTCTGCAATTAAAGCAAAAGTGGACACCGGGGCTAGAACATCGTGCCTGCACACTTTTGGTATTGAAGAATACGAAAAAAATGACGAAAAATGGGTGAAGTTTTGGGTTCATCCAATTCAAGATGACAGCGTTACAGAGCAAGAATGCCACGCGAAAGTCATCGACATGCGAACAGTTCGCGACTCGGGCGGTCATGAGACTTTCCGCTATGTCATCCTAACAACATTAGTTATTGGGACAATGCGCTACCCAATAGAGATGACATTAACAGCACGCGATAACATGCAATTTAGAATGTTACTGGGACGAACCGCTATGGAAGGCCGACTACTGGTCGATTCAGAAGCATCATTCATCGTTGAAGCGCCACAAGGTTAAGTTTATGAAAATTGGAATTCTATCTCGCAACGCAAACCTTTACTCGACCCGTCGCCTGATCGAAGCGTGTGAAGCACGTGGGCACGAATACAAAATCATTGACGCACTGCGCTGTTATATGAACATCAACTCAACACAGCCTTCTATTCATCTTATGGGTGAAGATCTGGTAGGTTTTGATGCTGTTATTCCACGTATTGGTGCTTCTGTGACCTTCTATGGTTGTGCCGTATTACGTCAGTTTGAAATGCTGGGTATCTACACCGTTAACGATTCAGTGGCTATCTCACGCTCACGTGACAAGCTTCGTTCGCTTCAATTACTGTCTCGTAAAAATATTGGTATGCCCATCACAGGTTTTGCAAGCAAACCAGGTGATATTAAAGACCTTCTGAGCATGGTTGGTGGCACACCCGTTGTTATCAAGCTGTTGGAAGGCACACAAGGTATTGGTGTGGTTTTGGCTGAAACGCGTAAAGCTGCTGAGAGTGTAATCGAAGCCTTTATGGGTCTGAAAGCTAACATCATGGTGCAGGAATACATCAAGGAAGCTGGCGGTGCTGATATTCGCTGTTTCGTTATCGGTGACAAAGTCATCGCAGCGATGAAGCGTCAAGCTCTGCCGGGTGAATTCCGTTCAAACCTTCACCGTGGTGGTAGTGCGTCACTTGTTCGCATTACACCAGAAGAACGTAAAACAGCGGTTGCTGCTGCGAAGGCTATGGGCCTACATGTTGCAGGCGTTGATTTACTGCGCTCTGAGCGCGGCCCCCTAGTGATGGAAGTTAACTCATCACCAGGTCTAGAAGGGATCGAAACTGCAACGGGTAAAGACGTGGCAAGTTTGGTCATAGAACATATAGAGAAAATAGTCTCTTCTCCGAGGACAAGGACACGTGTCAAAAGCCAATAATAAAAATAACGCATTTGAAATTGGCGGGATAACCATCCCGCCAGGTGAACGCGCAAGCGTTGAATTTGAAGTTGCCAAGCTTTATACACACTCGCCGCTGTCAGTGACAGCGGAAGTTATTCATGGAAAGAAGCCCGGCCCTGTTCTAATGATTAACGCCGCCATTCATGGCGACGAATTGAATGGTGTTGAAGTTGTCCGTCAGACGCTAGAACGCATTAACCCAGCGACGCTGAAAGGCACGCTTATTGCGATTCCAGTCGTCAATGTTTTCGGCTTCATTCACAAGTCTCGTTATCTTCCAGATCGCCGAGACCTAAACCGCTGTTTCCCAGGTTCAGAACGTGGCTCGATAGCAGGACGCATGGCATACCAGATCTTCGAACAGATCGTACGCCGATGCACCCATATTATGGATCTGCATACTGCCGCTATCTATCGTACAAATTTGCCACAAATTCGTGCAAACTTGTCTAACGAAGAAACCAATGAAATGGCCATTGCATTCGGTACGCCTGTTGTTATCGATGCTGC
The DNA here is from genome assembly GCF_050336585.1 of Enterovibrio makurazakiensis. Classification (NCBI taxonomy): domain Bacteria; kingdom Pseudomonadati; phylum Pseudomonadota; class Gammaproteobacteria; order Vibrionales; family Vibrionaceae; genus Enterovibrio; species Enterovibrio makurazakiensis. The sequence goes on along the minus strand of NZ_JAKJSE010000016.1, from coordinate 71,036 downwards.
ACTTCGTGAAGGCTCTCTACGTTCTGAAGCCGAGAAAATTGGCATACCTGTAATCACCTATGAAGCGGGTGAAGCGCTTCGATTCGAACCGTATGCGATTACTGCAGGTGTGAACGGTGTGAAACGCGTAATGCAGCACTTAGGCATGATCCGTAAGAGTGCACGCAAGTCGAAAGTTGAACCTGTTATTGCTCGCGCTACGCGTTGGCTTCGTGCAGAGTCAGACGGTATTTTGCGTTCACACGTATCCCTAGGCCAGCGTGTCAGTAAAGGCCAACTGTTAGCATCAATCAGCAGCCCAGGCGGAAGCGAAGAAATCCAGACCATTGCTCCACTAGGTGGCATCATCATTGGTCAGCAAACGTTGCCGTTGGTTAACGAAGGAGATGCAATTTTCCACATTGCTTACTTTGAAGAGCCAGATCGCTTGGTAGAACAACAAGTAGAACATTACTTGGATGAAGTGACCGACGATTCAAGCAATGAAATCAAGTTTGGTATCGGCGTTCAATAAGCTATCCCATCATTGATTTAACACATCGGATAACCTCGCTTCTAACAGGTTATCCTGCATTAAAGAGCTGCCGTTCTCACGCAGCTCTTTTTTTTGCCTGCTCCTTGCTGACAACCCGCTCTCTCCGTTAGTTTCCACACAATAAAATTTAACAATTAACAAACATCTCACTAATGAGACAAAAACCATAGTTAACAGGTGGCTAATATGTAACCGACATCAGAGGACTGACCAGAGGTAATTATTGTGAAAGGATTCATACTGTCACTGCTACTCGCAACAACGTCTATTTCTGTTTTTGCAGGATCAAGCACCAGCGGCACCTCCACGACAGGCTACACACAAACAAAATATCCCATTGTGCTGGTTCATGGCCTATTTGGGTTTGACCGGATCCTCGGTGTCGATTACTTCCACGCCATTCCTCAAGCATTAACACGCAGTGGCGCTAAAGTTTTTGTTGCTCAAGTCTCTGCGACTAACAGTTCGGAAGCACGCGGCGAGCAACTATTACAGCAAGTTCGTTGGATACGCGCCGTCACTGGTGCGCAAAAGGTTAATCTCATCGGACACAGTCATGGCAGCCCAACAGCGCGCTATGTGGCTTCTGTAGCACCCCATTATGTGGCATCAGTCGCCAGTGTTGGCGGTGTCAATAAAGGCTCTGAGTTTGCCGATGTGGTGAGAAAAGCATTTGCTCCAAATTCTGCAGGGGAAGCCTTAGCGGTCAGTGCCGCTCGCGCTTTATCGGGTTTAATTAGTGCCCTGTCTGGTGGCAGCCATCTGCCTCAAGACCCGCTTGCTTCCCTTCACTCTTTAACCACCAAAGGTTCACGAGCGTTCAATGCCAAATATCCCGAAGGCATTCCGACTTCGCGATGCGGAGAGGGTCGCTACCGTGAAGCCAATGGCGTTTACTACTACTCATGGTCAGGCACTAGCACTGCCACCAACATTCTTGATATCACCGACCCAGCGCTGTTTGTGACGGGGCTGTTCTTTTCAGAACCTAACGATGGCCTTGTCGGTCGCTGTGCAACGCACTTGGGTCGTGTTATTCGCAGTAACTACCGCATGAATCATCTGGATGAGGTGAATCAGTTTTTCGGACTGCACCACTTGTTTGAAACCGATCCAGTGACGATTTTTCGTCAACACGCTAATCGATTAAAACGACAAGGTTTGTAATAAAGCGATACCGAACATCGGTACACGCCCAGAAATTAACGCTCACCCCTTGCAAGAAAATTGACTCGGTACTTGAGCGTTAATTCAACGATGACAAGGAGCACGCCATGCGCATTAGCTTTACAACTTACAAAATTCTTCTATTGCTTGTGGCAGGCGTCATCTTTGCCGTGTTTGTTTCGGTTTACTCAAAAGATGAGAACGAGGAACAGTCACAAGTGCGCTCACACCAAGGCACAGACGTTGATATTTCATCAGATCGCGATACGTTTGAATATTTTCTTTCAACGTTGGGCGAACAAAACCTAGCACAGCTTAATGAATCCTATACCGACTTTGCGGACACAATGAGCTTTGGTGAACGCCAAAAAATACTGTTTGAAAAATATCAGGCGTATCGTCAATCACTGGCTCTTATCACACCGCCACAATCACTTTCTGGCATTGATTATTTGCAATATATCCATCATCAAAGCCTGTCGATGCAATCAGAGCATTTCAGTGAAGAAGAACAAAAACGTCTATTCTATGAACAAAACCTGACGCGAGAAATGGCGATAAAGCGATTGGAGATTGAACTACTAGGGCTGGATGAAGACAGCTACCAAGCACAGTGGCAGTCAGAACTCGACCAACTAACCCCTGACATGAAAGAGAGCTACCAAAATGCCGCGCTGATTGGGCAACTAAGTACCGCCCTATCACTCGATGACAAGACGAAGTCGGAGAGAATTCGTGACCTCGTCGGGGAGGAAGCCGCATCACGACTTGAGGCTCTTGAGACACAAGAAGCCGCCTTTAAACAAACATTTCAACAGTATCTTGCCCAACGCAGCGAAATACTGCAAAAGGCCACACTATCGAAGGATGAGCAAGATCAGGCACTCGCTACACTCAAGCATTCTCACTTCGATCTCGAAGATTTCCGTCGCGTTGAAGCCTTAGAGACCCTAAGTGAGCAAAGCCAATGATCCAGCGTGATGTTCAGGCTTTTTCTCATTGAAGAACATACATATGGATATGGCAATAGTCTTGAGAGCAAACAGTCGTGATCAAATCATTGCAGATAGTCAGAGGGTGCCAGTAAAGACACACGGAAACGAATCTGCTCACCAAAGCGCTGACGAATACGTTGGCGGGCTGACTTAGATTCATCCACAACTTCTACGGCAACAATCTCGTCGAACTCATCAACATAGACACGCAGATTGCCAATGTACACGGCAACATCGTCGGCACGCACAAGTACAGTAAACCACTCAGGCAGCACCAAGTTGACATAACGCAACGATTCTCCCTCACGAAGAGCACGCTCAAGTCCAGTCAGCATCTGGGTTTGTTTTGGGATCGCTATATAAAAGGGAATGTTCCAGTCAGCCAACAGACCAAGCGCACTGCTCGAGGTCACGGCCATTTTCCCACGGGAGTCATTTTCTGGCACATTCGTATCCAGCCAGACCAGCACCCGTTCACCGTCAAATGGCATAAAGGTGTCAGTCTCTTGTTTTAACGACGCCCCCACTACTGCGGGGAGCACGGTAACGCGACCAACAAGAAGAACCTCATCATCTTTGATCTGAGAAAAATCCGACAACGTATCTGTCGTAGAGTTTGATGTGGAACAACCACCAGCAGACACGATCAGCAAAACCAGCCATGTGCGTAACACTGACAAACTAAAGCACTGTTGGAGCAATAAATGGGGATAACGAACCATGGATCAACCTTAGTACAAATCATCCCACACTGAGGTCACGTTGTTCATAATGAAATATTTGTTGTGGCACGTCGGTCTTTTCATTCACCACGCGTGTTCATGCGCGACGTGGGTTATCAATTAAATAGATAGGAAGGTGACACTATGCTTAACTGGGAGTCTGTATTAACCACAGCAAAACACGGTAACCCTACCCCTCCACGTCGGGTTGAGAAAACAGAAGTGGAATGGCAGGCCGAGCTAAGCGAAGAGCAATTTTATGTCACACGTAAGCACGGCACCGAGCGTCCATTTAGCTCAGAGATGTGCGGTATTTTTCAGCCCGGCGTTTATGCCTGCGCATGCTGCGCCACTCGCCTGTTTGATGCGCAAGAGAAATTCGACTCTGGAACAGGTTGGCCGTCATTCACCGCACCACTCGAGGAAAATGTAGTGGCGTATACCATGGATATTTCGCACGGAATGACGCGTGTTGAAGTGACATGCAACGTGTGTGATGCGCACCTTGGTCATGTCTTCCCTGATGGACCTGAACCCACCAAACTTCGTTACTGCATTAATGCTGTCGCTATGAACAAAGAAGCGTAGCCACTAACAAGCACTTAATGTTCATAGAAGTCTAAAGCAAAAAAGCCAGCCCGTTGAAAGGCTGGCTTTTAAGGTTTTAGAGAAAGCAGAATTAACGATCAGCTTTCTTTACGCGGATCTTGCTCTTGGCAACATCGCTAAGATTTAGGCCAGCAATCGCTGCTTTTGCTTCATCTTCATTTGGCATTTCAACAAACGCAAATCCCTTCGATAGACCCGTTTCTTGGTCTAGAACAAGCGTACACTCTCCCACTGAACCATGTGTGGAGAAAAGAACACGGATTTCATGCTCAGTCATGGTGCGCGCTAGGTTGCGAACTAAAAGTTTCATATTAAGCCGTCTGATATAAAAATTACCGCTGAATTGTCTCAGGTAAGCATGAGCAAACCAAGAAAAGAATCATCACATTGACCGTTCGTTGCTTTTTTGGTCCAGTTTTATCCTTGAACCTCATCCAGCGAGCACTTTCGACCGAACTCTCGAATGCCAGTTTCAGTCAAGGGAGTAAAAATTTTGTCGTCTCGGTGGCGAGAAGTACGCTTTTTGCCGTACCATACAGCGGTAAAAACTTAATAACAACGCGAGCGCAAGGCGAAAATTCATGAACGATGACGACATCCTCACCAGCGAACATCTTTTAGAGATCGTTGAAAACCAACTCAACGACAATCACCCTAAAAAAGTGAAAGAAACATTGATGCGTCTGCGTATGACAGGTTCTTCACAGGAAGAAGCCATTGAGTACATTGCATGTGCGCTGATGGTCGAAGTCTATGACGTGGCAAAAGGTGGTGGTGAGTTCAACCTTAAACGCTACCAAGAACATTTAGATATGTTGCCTGAAATGCCATGGCAAGATGATTTAGAAGACTAAAGCAATAGAGAGAAAAAAGCGCCCTTAGGCGCTTTTTTTATGCTGCTTGTGTGGCTAGCCCACTCATACCGTTGCCTTCCAACCAGTAAAGCAGGAACACATGGCAAACCACCACAACCGCCGTAAGTACCGCTCGCATTAACGTGTACCAAAACGGATAAATCCCTTTGAACATCAGCCCAACTTCTAACGCAAACAAAATCACAAAGGACGCGATCAGTAAGTAGAGTGAGTAAGGATACGGCATCAACAATGCGCCCACCGCAACCAAAGAGAAAACAATGCCTACAGTAAGACCGTTTGTCGGTTTGTCAGGCTTTGCGCCACTGATTGTCATTCCCCAGACTGCGCCAGAAAGAAAGGCCAAAATCACCGCGCTATAACTCAAGAAGGTATGGATTAGAGCGCCTTGCCAATCAATAGGCCAAATGGGCAACAAGATGCCAAAAGCAATAAACGGGATTAATCCCATTGCGCCGTAGATAAGTGCTGTTTTTTTCATGCTCAGAACCTCTCATGTTGCTTTAGCTTATGGTCAATCTACGTAGATGACTTGCAGTGGGTTATCAGTCGACGAGAAGTGGGTGCCCTTCGGGAAGCTGTTTTTGAATCCAAAGCACCAGTTTATGCTTCATATTTGGGCCGTCTTCTTTGTCAGAAGCAAGGGGAACTATCACTTTATCATCCACCAACAAGCGGTAGATGCATTCAATTTTTATCTTATTAGACGTTCCTTCATCAAAAGTTATGTACCCACGCTTCTTGGCGTATTGCTCACCAATACTCAATGCCTTTTTTAATAACTGGGCTTCGTGCTTAATTTTTTTCATTCTTTCACTCCAGCGTAATTCCTCGAACCAGCATATCAGAGAGATAACGATACTCAAACTGGCTCAATGGATGTGCTCCATTAAATACTGTTAGCTCAGTCAGTTAATCTCTGCGATTAACAAGCTTCACCTTTCCGTATTTCGTTCTGTTTGGCAACGCCAATGAAAAAGGGGAGTGACATTATCACTCCCCTTTGTATATCGCTATGCTAAAACGCAGCCCTTATGGACGGCGATCTTTTGGTTTACGCCCACTCGGTGCGCCACCGCTTCGACCACCCTCTTTGCGAGAACCCTCATTACGCGAGCCATGTGAGCGATCGTTCTGCGGACGACCGCTTGGACGTGGGCGCTGCTTGCGCGAGTCACCATTGTTAGAACCCGTTGGACGTGTATCGTCGCGGCGAGGTCTCCCCTCATTACGCGGAGCATCTTTTTTCGGGCGCTCACTTCGATTGTCATCTCTACGACCATTACGGCGGGCATCATCAGAACGCGCATTCTCTTTGCGATCACTCTCTTTGCGATCATTGTCTTTGCGTCCGCCATCTTGGCGAGATGACGGCGAACGTCCGCCGTCCTTACGTTGACCACCCTGACGTTGCCCCTCCTTAGAGAAAGAACGTTGGCCTCCACGACCGCTGCGAGCCGCCGGTTTAGGTTTGGCAAAAGAAATTTTGCCGGAACTCAAGTTCTGTTTTGCCGCATCGCTAGCAGCACTTTTTACATCGCCGTTGCCAATCCCTTCCTCAGAAAACGCCGCATCAGGTTCAAAGGTGCTCTTTGAATCCACTACAGCTGCGTTAATGTCGTCCATTTCCTGCGCCGTCAGTTCACGCCACTCGCCCAATTTCAGCGTACCCAAACGCACATTCATGATGCGGATACGCTTTAGCTTGGTGACCTCAAAACCTAGATATTCACACATGCGGCGAATTTGGCGATTCAAACCCTGAGTCAGAATGATTTTGAAAACAAACTTACTCTGTCTTTCTACAACACAAGGTTTGGTCACGGTATCTAGGATCGGGATACCGTTAGACATCAGCTCAACGAACTTAGGTGTGATAGGACGATCAACGGTCACCAAGTATTCTTTCTCGTGGTTGTTACCAGCGCGAAGAATCTTGTTCACGATATCGCCATCGCTCGTGAGAAAGATAAGCCCTTCTGATGGCTTATCTAGACGTCCGATAGGGAAAATACGTTTAGGATGACCAATTGCTTCCACAATATTCCCGCGCACATTTCGCGCCGTCGTACAGGTGATACCAATTGGTTTGTTGTAAGCAATGTAAACACGATCGACTTTGCTTTCAGGCACTTTATCGATGCGTTTGTTGTTCACCATGACTTCATCACCCGGCAACACTTTCGTGCCAAGCTCAGGGATGATGCCATTGATGGTGACCTTTTGCTGTTCAATGAATTTGTCTGCTTCGCGGCGCGAGCAAAAACCAGAATCACTGATGAATTTATTTAGACGTATTCCGCTACTTGTGTTCACAAACGTTTCTTATCTCAAATTGTACTGTTCTCGTTCAACCAAGCGATCAAAGCGCTATGCCATTTTGAAGGCTGGCGCTCCGCGGTTGACGCGGGTATAACCGCTAATTATACGTTAAACCAAACCCTGCAAGATAGCGGGATACAGGCTTTTATCTATGCCAATCGCTTTAACCCTCCCCCCTCGCGTCGTTTATCACCAAAAAATCGGCTTCTTTCTCTAAAATCCCAATGCAATCGCACCACTCTGTGCTTTAATGCGCACCTATTGTCATCTCACTTATTTGAGGCAATCTCTGTGAGCCAAGCACCCACTAAAATCACGTTCTTTGAATGGCTGACGCCGCTTGTTGCGTCAGGTAAGAAAACCATCACGATCAGAGATGAATCTGAATCCCATTATGTTCCAGGCACACGCGTGGATGTTCATACGCTGGAGAAAGACGCATACGTCTGTCAGATTGACATCGTATCAGTCGAAAAAATTGGCTTTGATGACATCAACGAAGAACACGCAGCTCAAGAGTTCATTGCGCTGGATGAACTCAAGCCGCTGATCCGCGAGATCTACCCGAACGACGAAGATTTCTATGTGATCACCTATACGTTAGTCGGCGAATAAATCCCTATTGCCAAATAACGAAAGAACGCCGACCCAAAAGGTCGGCGAATCATCAACGAACGCATTACAACTTACTGGTTGTTAGGGCTGTGTTGATAAAACCTCTTTTAGTGCATCGAAGAAAACATCGATCTCTTCTATCGTATTGTAATGCATCAAGCCCACGCGCAAGATGCCGCCTTTCGCAGTCACACCAAACGCGTCAGTGAGTTTATCGGCGTAGAGATGACCGCTCCAAACATAGATTTGTCGCTTGCCTAGCGCCTCTGCAACCACCGTTGGGTCTATGTCACCGAATCTCAGAGCAAAAGTCGCCGTGCGCCCTTTTACCTCCTCGACACCATACAACTGCACATTTTCCAGCCTCTGTAACTGCGCTAAGAAATAAGCGGATAGCGTTATTTCATACTGATGAATGTTGTCATATCCCGAAGCCAATCGTTCACGAAGTGTTTCACCATCGCCCAGCGAGGCTAAATAATCCACAGCTGCAACAAATGCACTTAGCGCTTCAAAATTCAGTGTGCCGGTTTCCCAACAATTTGGCGTAACGGTTGGCGCAGGCTCAACTTTATAAGGGGGAATTGACGAGAGCCACTCCTGCTTACCGTACAGAAAACCAAGATGTGGGCCATAGAATTTGTACGCAGAGCCTGCAAGAAAATCGACATCCAATGCGTGTACATCAACCAGTTGGTGCGGCAGTAAATGCACCGCATCCACAAATACTTTCGCGCCCACGTCGTGGCTCATTGCAATCACCGTTTCCAAATCAGTCATGGTGCCAGTGATATTGCTGGCAGCGGTCACAGCCACCAGCCGAGTTCGGCTATTCAGTAAGGCTGCCAACGCATCTAAATCTAACGCACTGGAATCATCGATAACGGGAAGATAATGCACCGTCACGCCTCGGTCTTGTGCTGCCATGACCCAGCTTGATCGGTTCGCACCATGATCAGCCACAGAGACAATCACTTCATCCTCACTTTGCCACTCTTGGCTTAGTGCTCGGCTAAAAGAGAAGGTTATCGACGTCATGTTTGCGCCAAAGAAAATACCCTCTGTCGAAGAGGCCCCCACCAGCGCAGCCGCACTAGCACGAGCACGATCCACCAACGATACCGTTTCCTGACTGACGAGAAACTTGCCACCTAAATTTGAGTTTCCACTGCGAAGGTAATGTCCAAATGCATCAATCACCGAATCTGGAAGCTGAGTGCCACCAGGGCCATCTAGGTATACCGGCGACACGCCGTTAACGGTTCGTTTCAACGCGGGAAACATTGCCCGCAGCTGCTCTACATTGTCTTGATTAAGCAGTGAAAACGAAGACATCACGCACTCCCTCCTCGCCGGCTTCGCTCGACAGCGTTTCTGATATGTGGTGGTAGTATCGCTGATCATCGAGGATCACGAATTGATTAGGCTCGAGTACGGTATTGAGGTGTGGGTGTTGCTCAACGGGCGAGGTATAGATTTGAGTGAATCCACCCGCGATATTTTGGCGCTGAACACAGAAAATACCCACAAAACGAAATCCGTCTTGATGAATGCCCTCTGGCGCGGGGGCACTGGTGTCTTGCGCTGAGCAGGTCACTCGAATTTGGTGCACATCAATATCGCCACTGGCGTGATCCAAACCTGTTGCAGATGCGAACGAGCGCAATAGGTGAACAAATTCAGGAAGTGCCACCATGTCATCATCCATCGGTGCAAAGTGACGTTCAACATCCCCCACCACCCGATTAACATCTGAAGACTGCATAAATGATTGATGAGGTAAGCGTGTTATTTCGCCCCTGTCGTTTAACGTAAAGCGCGCGTAGCTTCTAAAGCGTACGTTACTGTCGACATACGGGTCTTCACTCAGTTTGGCAAAGTAAGGAAGTAACGTTGACGATACTTCTTCTGGTGTTTGGAAAGCTTCGATCAGAAATTTATTTTGCATCTTTCATTCCCTGTTAACCGTAGCAGAACCCAACCTGTTATCAGATTGTTAATGAAATCTTATGCCACACCAAAGGCAAACATCAAGCCCAAAACACCAATAAAGACTGATAAGCCAGTATTAAATATCACCACACTGTCAATCTGGCATATTGCATTGCTTTTGCTCCCGCCGTCGGTATTTTGTACCTCGCTGGGGTATATACCCCTCAATTCTGTGGGTTGTTATTTAACCAAGGCTCAATCAAGATGCGAGTAGAAAATGCTGACGGTTTAAAGCGAAGGACACGAAAAACGGAATGAGTAAGCAGCAAAACGAAACAGACGAATTAACATGCCACGTAGTCTCTTCTATCGCAGAGATTGCAGAAGAAGAATGGAATGCGCTTCTACCGGATGATTATCCGTTTGCTCGTTATGCATTTTTTACCACCCTAGAACAAAGTGAAGTCATTGGTCGAAAAAGCGGTTGGCTACCTCAGTATCTAGCGGTTTACCATCGAAACCACCTTGTTGGCGCAATGCCTTGCTTCTTGAAAACTCACCCTTATGGAGAATATGTGTTTGATTGGTCATGGGCTGAAGCTTATGAAGATGCGGGTATTGAATACTACCCAAAGTTGATCTGTGCGATTCCGTTTACTCCTGCTTCCGGTGAGCGTCTTTTTGTTTCACCAACACATGACCAGCGTGCAGTGAGAGCTTACCTGCTCGGTGGCATGCGCTCTCTCGCCAATCAGTTGGGCTGTTCAGGCACTCACATATTATTCCCGACCGAAACGTCACTCTCTTCAATAACCCATTACGGGTATATGGAACGGCGTGCCGTTCAGTTTCATTGGTTCAATCGAGGTTACGAAACGTTCGACAATTTTCTCGCCACGTTGACATCACGCCGAAGGAAGAATATTCGTAAGGAACGCAAGAGTATTTCGGTGCAAAACGTTAACGTTGAGATACGTGAAGGTGATGATATTTGTCCATCAGATTGGCAAACCTTCTACCGTTTTTATCAGCGAACATATTTGAAACGTTCGGGGCACACTGGCTATCTCAATCAGGCGTTTTTTGAGCAATTGGGTGCCTCTTTAACAGACAACCTTGTATTAGCTCTGGCATTTATTGACGATGAACCGGTTGCTGGCGCACTGTATTTCAAATCGACACACACTCTTTATGGGCGCTACTGGGGATGTCTAGCAGAATACGAAAATCTTCATTTCGAGCTTTGCTACTACCAAGGTATCGAATACTGCATTAAGCATGGTCTTCACCGTTTCGATGCGGGTGCTCAGGGTGAACACAAACTTATGCGTGGGTTTGAACCCATACTCACCTACTCAGCCCACCACTTAGAACACCAAGGCTTTCATCAAGCGATCGGCGATTACTTACAGCGAGAACATCACCTTATTCAGCAATACCTAGAAGATGCCAAGGCACACCTGCCATATCGAATGGAATCACAATAACCTCACCATTCTCGAACTTTGCAACGCGCCACAACACATCCTGGCTATCCCAAATTGGCTAGTTGACCAATTTGGGCCGCCGCAATGATCTGAAATGTTGCTGTCGGTTTCGCCCTTGCGCTTTTGCAGCGTACAGCGCTTTATCCGCTTCTTTGAACAAGGTTTCCACGGAGCCTGAAGCACGATTGGGCGACATAGAAGCGATGCCAATGCTCATTGTGATCCGGCAATCCCACGAATATGGCAATTTAGAGAAGCTCATACACACACGGTCCGCGAGACACTCTGCTTCTTCTGCGCTCAATTCTGGACAGACAACCATAAATTCATCGCCTCCCCATCGGCCAATATGATCCACCTTGCGAAAGACATTGCGGAGGTGATCTGCTGTCATTACCAACCCTTCATCACCGGCTGTGTGACCTTCACTGTCATTTAGCTCTTTAAAATGATCAATATCGATGAGTAACACTGAAAGGTTTCGCCCATATCGCTTGGCACGTTTCACTTCGACACCAAACAACTGCTCCATCGAGCGGCGATTTCGCAGATTCGTTAAAAGGTCGTATTGAGACTCTTTTTCAAGTTTCTTGTGATGTGATAAGTCGCGAACTATCGCAATATTTCGATGCGTTTTATTGTGCTGAAAAGACGCAATCGTCACGGATAGAGGCATGGTATCACCCGACTTTGACAGCCCTCTCACTTCAGTTGATGAGTTTGACATTCGCCTCATTCGAACAGCCTCTGAAAAATCTTCTCGATATTTAACATGAGCTTCGCGTAAAGATTCGTCCATCAAGCTTTCAATTTCCATTCCCATTAGCTCTTTCTCGTTGTAACCAAAAATTGTTGTTACAGCATGGTTCGTTCGCAAGATACGGCCTTGATCGTCTACGTATATGCACCCATCTGGAGATGAGTTAAAAATTGCATCTGTCTCTTGTAACCGATAGAACAAACGCCGAGCGATAATAGAAACCGAAAGTGCTAGAGCAAGGATCACGACCAAAGGGAATGATGAAGACACATAAAGCCAGAACTGATTTTTCTGATTACTTTCATTAATTGAGGTGTATTTCAAAGAGACTTTTGTTTCTAAGTCCGCACGAAGACGTGTCAGTGCTTTTCGAGATTCGTTGTCATCAACCTTAACGAGTTTGTCCACTTCAACGGCAGGTTCATACTTATACTCCACATAGATTAGGTTCAGCATTTGAAAGTACTCATTCAATGTGCTTTGGACAACAATGAGATCTTTCATGTGGGTTTCAGACAGATCAGCAAGAAACAAATTCAACAAGGCATCATTGGCCTTCCAATAGCTCTCAGTCGCCTCAATGTAGTAGTAGTCCGTTCTTCTCAAAACATAATTTTTAAAATGATGAATAAAACCCAAATAGCCAAATGCGCGCTCTAGCGCCGCCAGCTCGAGTGCCACATTCACCTGTTCTTGTGACTCTATGTGCCAATCTTCATTTAGCTTTTCAATGTAGTCAGTCTGCTTAACGGTATAGCCTAACGAAATCGTCAGCATGGATATGCACAAAGCAAAGAGAGTGAGATTTAGGTTTCTCTTCGACATGCTTCCTCGAAAATTTATTTTATTTATTAGTACTATGTATTGTAGTAAAGAGACCGAGAGTGCAGTGTGTTACACCAAATTCTGTGAGTCCTACGTCAATGCAACTCGACAAACCCGCTGATGGATGTTTAGGAAAGCGAAAAGAAGATCAAACAACAGAAATAGAACGGGAAATTGTTACGGCTATCAAACACGTAACATGGTTAGGCAGAAACATCGTTACGCAGAAACAGTTAACCGGCAGCAGAAGAGTGTGGTTTAAGGTTGAAAACAAAAAAGGTGGCATAGCCACCTTCTGTTTTCATCGAAACGGTTTTATAGATTTACCTGCATTAGCCTTCGCTTGTTTGCAGTTTCGCCTTCACTGCGTCAATTCGCTTGCCCATGTATTCTCTGTACTTGAAGTAGCCATACGTGGCGACCAAAGAGAAGAACAAGTATGACAATGCAAAAATAAAAGGCGATGTGAGCAATTCTCTTTCAACACTCCACATAACACCAAATACGGTGATGCCCATCTTGACGGCGAAACCCGAAATAAGCATGAGAAGAGCAAGTTGTGGGTATTTCGTATGGCGAAAACTTAGCCAATAACAACAGCCTACCGCCAATGTGGCTAGTGAGAACCCCACCATGTACGAGTGGAAATGATCACCAGCAAGGATGCCGCCGACAACCGATAGAAAAATAACCACAAAAAAGGCCATCTCAACTCCTACAACCATAAAGAATGAACATACTGAGCACCTTTTGCTCGCTGATGCGTATTTTTGCACACTTTGTAGACAGTTGCTAAAACATAAAATGTTACATTTCAGCTACATTTCTTTACCAATTCATACCTTTGTATACAATGAAACATCTATTTTTCTTTGGGTTAGCATCAAAATTCCGAGTTAATAATTTGTTGTCTTGTTACCGCTGGAAACATATTGTTACGAATTAAATAATTTTTTTGCGACTCAGCGAGTGTTACCGTTCTGCATACGCTACTTTTTGTTCGACTCAAGCTCTGGATTTCGCCACACAGTCCTTCAGTTTTCCGGGTTTTCGCACTCTTCTATTTACTGTCAACGAAGTTTCACTTTACATATGTTATTTCGTATATATGATTTTCCGCATATTAGTTTTTCATCGCATTCCGTTTTCACGGAGAGATAAGTAAGGATCAAGAATGACAATCAAAATCGGCATCAATGGATTTGGAAGAATGGGCCGCCTCACGTTTCGAGCTGCATTTGATCAAAGCGACGTAGAATTTGTTGCGATCAATGACCCAGAGGGCGATGCTGCAACACTTGCTCACCTTGCAAATTTCGACTCTGTTCATGGCCGCTGGCATCACGAAGCACACGCTGACGGAAACCAAATCACCGTCAATGATACCGTGATCACATGCAGCCAAAACCGCGCCATTGAAGATACTGATTGGTCGGGTTGCGACATCGTTATCGAAGCATCAGGCAAAATGAAAACCAAATCATTGCTAGACGCTTACCTCGCACAAGGCGTAAAACGCGTGGTTGTGACTGCACCTGTCAAAGAAGATGGCGTACTTAACGTTGTCATGGGCGTTAACCACGAAGACTACGACCCTGAAAACCACCCCATTGTGACCGCAGCATCTTGTACAACAAACTGCTTGGCGCCTGTCGTTAAGGTCATCCATGAACAATTGGGGATTGTGCATGGTTCAATGACAACGATCCACGACATTACCAACACACAAACCATCATCGATGCGCCACATAAAGACCTTCGTCGTGCTCGCGCCTGTGGAAGTTCACTTATTCCAACCACAACGGGGTCTGCAACTGCTATTACGCATATTTTCCCTGAGCTTAAAGGCAAGCTTAACGGTCATGCTGTGCGCGTTCCATTAACCAACGCGTCGTTGACTGACTGTGTTTTTGAAGTCAGCCGCTCCACAACCGAGCAAGAAGTTAACCAAATGCTCAAAGAAGCTGCTGACGGCGCTCTCAAAGGGATCATGGGATATGAAGAACGTCCATTGGTGTCGATCGACTACCGAACCGACCCTCGCTCTGGAATCATAGACGCCCTATCCACCATGGTGATTAACGGCACTCAGGTTAAGCTCTACGTCTGGTATGACAATGAGTGGGGTTATGCAAACCGTACCGCCGAACTCGCACTCATGGTTGGTCGCAAAGACAAAGCGACACAGTAGGAGATAACAATTCATGGCATTGGCGTCTCTTTCGTCAGAACTGAAACAATACCTGATTGTTACTGGCAACTACTGGGCATTCACGCTCACTGATGGTGCCTTAAGAATGCTGGTTGTCCTTCACTTTCATAGTTTGGGATACAGCCCGCTTGATATCGCGTTACTGTTTTTGTTTTACGAACTGTTTGGTGTCGTCACCAATCTCGTGGGTGGGTGGCTAGGTGCACATATCGGCCTGAATCGCACCATGAACATCGGATTGGGCCTGCAAATCTTAGCGCTAGGCATGCTATTGGTGCCGACTACATTGCTGTCTGTAGGATGGGTCATGGCAGCACAAGCAGTGTCAGGTATCGCTAAAGACCTCAATAAAATGAGTGCTAAGAGCGCGGTCAAAACACTTGTTCCTGCCAATGCAGAAGGCAAACTCTATCAATGGGTCGCGGTGCTGACAGGGTCAAAGAATGCGCTCAAAGGCGCGGGGTTTTTCCTGGGTGGTGCGTTACTTTCGCTGTTCGGCTTTCAAGGTGCGGTTGGGCTGATGGCTGCCATGTTGACCATTGTGTGGATAAGCAGTTTGTTTTTCTTACATGCCGATATTGGGCAAGCAAAGAACAAACCCAAATTCACGCAACTGTTCTCAAAGAGTGCACCAATCAATGTGCTGTCTGCTGCGCGTATGTGCTTGTTTGGCGCCCGAGATGTTTGGTTTGTCGTTGCACTTCCCGTGTTCCTTGCAAGTCAATTAGGTTGGAACCATTGGTACGTCGGCGGATTCCTCGCATGCTGGGTGATTGGCTATGGCATAGTGCAAGGATTCGCGCCTAGTATCACGGGTAAAGCATCGGGTAAGGTTCCCGATGGGCGCGTGGCCATGATATGGGCTGGAATGTTAACCGTGATACCGGCGCTCATTGCATTGGCGCTGGCTAATGGTATAGCGCCAATATTTAGCGTCGTGATTGGATTACTAGTTTTCGGCGGGATATTCGCAGTCAATTCGTCTCTTCACAGCTATCTCATTGTGAGTTATGCACGAGAAGACGGGGTATCACTCGACGTTGGGTTTTACTACATGGCGAATGCCATGGGCCGTCTACTTGGGACACTGCTATCAGGGTGGATATACCAAGAACATGGACTAGTAGCGTGTTTGTGGGCTTCCAGCATTCTGCTCGCCATTGCCTGTACTGTCTCTTACTGGTTACCCACTGGTAGTCAGAATGTGTCGAGCTCTTCGTCGCGTTTGTGATTTTTAAACTTACCTAGTACAGTACAGACACAAAAATGCCGAGCAAAATACTCGGCATTTTTTCATCTATAGACCAATGCTATTGGCTATGCCACAGGGCACATTTCCGCGCATTCGCGCTGCTTTTCCAAATAAGCGTTATTCAGTGCGCTGACTTCAACAACAGGCCCTAGCATTTTGACGCGCATTAATGCGCCATGTGAACCCGAGATTTCTGCAACATGCCCCTCTGAGTAGTCACTCTCGTAGGAAAATGTCTCAATGGCTAAATGCAGCAAGTTGAAATCTTGTCTGCGGACAGAAAGGTAAGAACGCCACATCAGAGCATCAAAAACTTCTGAAGTGCTATAGGCTCTAATGACAAAACGCCACCCTCTGTCTGCCCCATAAAAATCTAACGGGAAGAACTTTCTGATTCGTTTTTTAGTTTTCAATGTTGTATCTCTTTTCCATGTGAAAACCGAGGTGTACAAGAATTGAGTATAGAGGGAGATCGTAGGGATGCCATRAAATCATTGGAAATAAATTGTTGTTTTCATTACAGTCTATACTTTCAATTTTACAGATCTGGGTCTATCGGCTCAGCATAATCTGCTAACACGAAGGCTCGACCGTTCCCATGAGTTTTATAGCCTAATCTTGCCTTGAAGCCACCTCGACGTTGCCTATCACACCGATCAAACCGATTGCTTCATCCATCACAGAGCACTGGCACTCGTCGGGAGGGTATACTCGATGAGGTATACACGATAATCTGATGTCACTCGAAATGATTGGCGAACTTTGGGGCGAGAATATTACATGAAATTAAAGATTTTCCGATGGGTTATTGTCGTCGTACTGGTTTTTGGCGCATTCATTCTTGGTGTCGAGTTTCAAAAATTCACCTACTTAGATGCTTGTCTCGACATGGGTGAAGAAAGCCAAGTAGGTAGTCATCGTATCTGTGTCTTGCAAGAACAATAATCCTAACCAAAATCGAACGTTAAAGTCTTGAGGTGACTCTCGAACAAAACTTTCTCAAGGTCGCTATCCTGACGCTACGGTTCAACGCATTGAGGCTTTTTCATTAAAGATAACTCTTTGAATGTCCCTTCATTTTAATGGATAATGATAATATGCTCAATTGATACTATAAACAGCAGATCAATTTAAACTGAGTTGGGCACCTTTTGAGGTAAACTATCAAAAAGACAGTGTTCTGTTCATCACAATGAGTCGTGCATGCAAAATCCTTTT
This sequence comes from Enterovibrio makurazakiensis, assembly GCF_050336585.1. Taxonomy (NCBI): domain Bacteria; kingdom Pseudomonadati; phylum Pseudomonadota; class Gammaproteobacteria; order Vibrionales; family Vibrionaceae; genus Enterovibrio; species Enterovibrio makurazakiensis. The sequence goes on along the minus strand of NZ_JAKJSE010000016.1, from coordinate 53,510 downwards.
TCAACATTGCGCCAAAGTATCCAGTCAAAAATTACTGCAATAGTCCTTGGATTAAGCCTTACATTCGCTGTCGTTTCTATTTCCGTGCAACTTCACCTCAATTATACCGGTATCCATTCATTAACGGTCACTGCACTAGAAAACAGAGCAAAAGACACCTTGTCGACCATTCGCTACTCCCTGAAAAAACAAGATACGTCTTTGCTTTTTCATCAATTGCTTAGCCTTGCTGATATGCCCTATGTGTCAAATGTCTACTTCGTCACAAGCAATGGTGAAGAGTTTTGGGCAGACAATGTGACCCGAATAGACCAAGAAGGTCAGAATAAAGAACACACTATATCAATAGCGGAGGATGGCGTCGGCGAGCTCAATATCTATTTAGCACTTGATACAATCGAAAACGATGCCTTCAATCATGCCTTGCCTTCTGCGCTGATCTACCTCGTCGAAGCGTTAGCTATCGCAATGTTATTGCTGATCACGCTGAGAAAAACATACATAAAACCTGTTAAAGCTCTCGTTAATAGTATCGACAAAATTGATCTATACCGTGTCAACAAGTTCGCGATCCCAAAAACGCTAACACGCCATGAAGATGAAATTGGTCAAGTAGCAAGATCTGTGCAAGAGCTTTACATGCGTATTCGCGCCGACGCTATCGAAAAACGACTGAGTGAACGCACATTGAAACAACATAAGTCGCTGTTGTTAGAAGAAGTCAACGCGCGCACTCAAACTGTCGAGTGGCAAAATCTCGCCAATAAATTACTAGCCGATTTATCACTAAGACTCTTAAAAGGCCACAAAACCAATATCGAACATGATGTTCGCTGCAGCATGCCAAGATTGGCGGAGCTATTCGGATCTGACCATATTTTCTGGTTGTCGTTTGAACAAGACATGATTAGCTATCGCGCTTCGTTTCCAGAAGACAGCCATCAGCCAACCATCGACTTCAGCAACATGTATAAAGTGAAGCGATGGTTGATGGAGGCGCAAAGTGTCGCCGTGGTCGACATTGAAAACCTCAGTGACAACGCGTTGGCTGAGCGTGATTTCCTTGAAGATGTCGGCATCCACAGCTTGGCTATGTTCCCCCTCACTGATGGTCGAAAGAGCTTTGGGCTGCTCGCCGCGACCAACAATCACACCTCACTTGATTGGAACGAGAATAAAAGTCTGCTTCTAACACGTTTTGCCACCATGCTCAGTGAACTGACCATTCGCGAGCGTGACCACTTCGCAATGACTGAGCTACAAGAAGAACTCATCATGGCTAATGAAAGACTGCGGGTGGAAGCAGAAACCGATGAACTGACGAACTTACTAAACCGTCGCCCTTTTAGTCGTCAGTTAAGTGCTGCCTTATACAACGCTGTAGATGACTCATCCAGTGTGGCGGTGATGATGATCGATATCGACCACTTTAAAGCATACAACGACATCTACGGCCACCTGCAAGGTGATAACGTTTTGTCTCGTGTTGCACACGCAATGAGCCGAGTTGCTAAAGCTTGGAATGCGCCCATTGCTAGATTCGGCGGCGAAGAATTTTCCGTTTTAATACCCAACTGTAACTTGGATAAAGCGCAAAAAATTGCCTGGCAATTGTGCCAAACCGTCAGAGATCTGTGTATCTCACACCAAGGCAGCGTAAACAGCGGGATTATCACTATCAGTATTGGCGGTGTTACTTGTGAACCACATGGTAGGACCAAGCCTAATGAGCTTTTAGAATCTGCTGATCAGAGTTTATACAAAGCCAAACATGCGGGTCGAAATCGGGCTGTCATGCAGCCTTACCTTGCTTTAGACAAAGAGCACCTTTAGCCCATTTTAATACTCATTTGTACCGACGCCCTGCACTCTTAACGTCGGTACGCCTCTCCATTTAACGTCAGCACGCCTAATTTCAGCCATTTTTTTCGCTTTTGTCTCTGAATTCAGAAAAGTAGCCTTGCGCAACCATGCGACTATGTGAACATCGTCTTCGTTTGTGTAAGAGTCACTGAAATGTTAGTTGAACCTTCACCTATTCATATCTGCCACATCGTGAGCTCAATGGGCGACGCGATGCAGAATGATCAGGTATTCTCTAACATTCGTCAGTTTCGACAACCCGAATTTGAACACACTTTAATCGTACTTAAGCGATCGAAAATATTATCTACCAAACACTTACCCGCAAACGTCTCTTGTTTAGAATTAAACGTCGGAGACTCGCACCTCCGCCAATATCTAGAGTGCAGAGATGCGCTCATTGCCCTTAAACCTCATGTTTGTGTGACCTATGGCAGCAAACTCTATCCAATGCAGTGGGTAGCAAAAAGGCTGAATGTACCAGTAAAACTGCATGTTCATCGTCAGGAAGAAAAGCCGCGTAATGCGCTCAGTGTGTGGTTTCATGAGTGGATGCATCGCACGCTCTCACATTCATCTGACTTCGTGGTCGCTCCTTCGGATAAGTCGCTGGCTTGGCTAACCCAAAATGCAAAGATCCCCAGCGCCAAAATCAAGTTGATTCGCCAAGGTATCGAGAGCCAAAAATTCTGCCCACCACTGAGAGCCGTTGACAACACAATTACCGAAAGCCTTGTTGGCAGTGTTGCTGTTCCCTCACACCGCTTGGTGATTGGCTTAAGCGTGTCGGGTCTAAGTAAGCACGTCATAACCGAATTTTTTGACGAGTATTTTGCCGCTTGCTTACACTCTCCCATGTTTGCACAACAAACGTTGCTGCTAGTTGTTGGTAAGACGCCATATCAAAACACGTTACAAAAAGAAGTCGACAATCGCGGATTCACTGAGAAGCAAGTCAGTTTCACGGGTCATTTGAACAACCTCACTTTCTTTCTCAAGCATATCGACATCTACGTTTATCTGCAGCCGCAAGAAATGGCGGTTTCGTTGCTTAAAGCCATGTCTATGGGCCTGCCCATTGCTTCAACTCGACCGGCCAATCAATATCCAAACGATAACGAAGCGCATCCGATTTATTGGTCAACGGATACGGAACATGATCTGCTTCGAGATCAACTGTTGGATCTATTTTTGAAAAGCAACAAGCGATTGAAATTGGGCCGAGCTTCACGGCGCTATGTCCAAGATAAACATCACCCCGCCGTCTATGAAGCTCAATATCGAGATTTGTTTAAACGCAGCAAATTACCAAACGCGTCGCAGGTCTCAGACAACGATTCAAGTCATATTCATTCTTCGCGGATTAATCACTGATCCGCGACAAGCTTACTCAGCGCTAACACCCTCAAACACACCACTTCACGCTAGCAGCATGGATAATGTCTGGCTGCTGGGCGCCTATGTCTTTCCAAAATCCTCTTTAAAGCCGCTCGAAGTTACTGAGGTTTGGGCTATATTTTATTCAAGCAGCCGATTTTAAGGTAATTCTCATCGATGAAAATTCTGGTCGTGGATGACATGACATCCATCAGACATGTCATGCTAAATTTGCTCAGAAGCATCAATTACTTTGATCTAGAGGAAGCGACCAATGGTTGGCAGGCTTTGCAAATGGTCAAAAAGAATCGCTATGATCTGCTGATCACTGATTTAAATATGCCTAAAATGGATGGACGAGAGTTGCTCAAAGAAGTTCGAGCAGACCCGACACTCAAACACACTCCCGTACTAGTTGTTTCTAGTGAACAAGATAAAGAACGCGTTAAAGAACTCATACAGAATGGCGTCAATGGATTCGTCATAAAACCCTTTAACGCAGCGACGCTACAAAAGCAGATCCAACGGATAGAACGCCAAATAAAGTTAAAGTCGGCCGATAAATAAGCGTTATATCACCTCGTCATGCAGAGAGTCGCCTGATGCCATTTCTCTATGATAGCGATGTGAATTCAATCGCCATATCCAACGTCACTGCATTATGACGCCAATGCTCTACGACGTATTCTTGCGCGACACCTGTTTCGTCAACATTCACTTTAGAAATACGCAAAGCTGGCGCGCCCATTGTCGCTTTTATCTTGCTTGCAATATCATCGTCAAAGGTCGAAGAACGCACCGAGTATTTGCAGGATGTGGTAATTAGCTGCCAATGTTCACGATAGAGCGAGGATAAATCTCCATCCAATGGATGCTGAAGTAGGTTGGGAACCCTATCCGCTCGCACATAATGCTGGGCATACATCACCGCTTTACCATCGAGGTAGTGAATACGCCCAAACGCGAAGACTTCCGTAAAGGGGGGAAGAGATAGATATTGCGTGCTTTCTTTATTACCCATCACACTCTCAGCAACGTCCAACTCAGTACGAGAAGAGCGCCCCTGAGCCTGAGCTACCGATGAAAATGCAAAAGGTACGGACAAGTCGAGACGAAGTGCACGATGAGCAATAAACCAACCACGCCTGTCTTCGCGATAAATCAAACCATCAGCTTCAAGCAACGAAAGCGATTCTCTCAAGGTAACTCGGGTAGTTTTGAAAGATTCAGACAGTTTTCTTTCAGAAGGAAGCTTTGCTCCAGCCGCTAACTGACCACTTTGAATTTGCTCTTTGATGGCATTCTTGATTTTGATGTATTGCAAGGTCGTGATTTCGCTCAACAATTAACAATCGTTTTAGCATACCGCAGGTACAGAGAGAATACAGCTTAGAGAAACACGATAGGTGGACGTTCGAAGGAAGTTTTTTAGCTCTCACGAACGCCAGTAAGCCTGATTATGTCCATACGCTCTAGCTCTTGAAGCAAACGTCGAGCGTATTGAGCTTCGCAAACAGACAAAGCAGACAATGCCGCTCCAAGAGGGAGGTTCTTTTCTATCAGAGACAAGAAGACGCTAGTTGCACTATCACAAATCATCACATCATCCGTGTTAGGGCTAAATAGAACAAGCTGATCGCCAGATTCGTAGCTACACACATCAAGTGAAAAATTTTCAGAAAGAGATACATCGACTTCAGCTTTCAGAACCAAATTGCTATCCACTAATTCAGCCACTCTCATCCTGCTACTCCATATCGCTATCGCCAAAACGCCACAAACAAGGGAAACATCAACAAGCGAGGGTTGTGGAAACACCGCTTGTTGCTACAACAAATTTTCATCAAGAAGAAGTAGGCAGGTTAATTCAATTTACGTTGACGTTATTCGTGCCAGAGACAATCAACGACACATACATCAACCGCTACAATTAACCCATACCTATATTCACTGTATATGCTCCTCAAAGAAGCCAAAGCAAAAGGAACACCTATTTCACCTTCAGTCTCACTATTGACTCAAGCCACGATAACCAACTTATGGCACAGCGTTGGTTAGCGCTGCAGCGCATATTTATCAATCAAGGTGTATAAAGTCGGACGAGAGACTCCTAACAAGTTTGCAGTTTGAGACATATTTCCTTCCGCTCTAGCCAGAGCACGCGTGACTGCTTGGCGCTCTGCTTCCTCTCTTACCTGGCGGATGTTCAGTGGTAAGCCTGAATCCTTCTTGTGTTCTTTTGTTAGCGCCAAGTCGGATGCTGTAATGTGGTTTCCATCGGCCATAATCACGGCAGACTTAATCTTGTTTTGAAGCTCCCTAACATTCCCAGGCCATACATGAGCCTGCAAGGCTTCCAAGGCATCTTCAGTAAAGCCTGAAACATTACGATTCATCGACTGATTAAACTGAAGCAAGAAGGTCTTGGCGAGCAATAGAATGTCATCGCTGCGCTCTCTTAAGGGGGGAATGGAAATTGCCACTTCGCCAACGATGTTTAACAAATCATCTCGAAAGCGCTTTTCCGAACTCTTTTGCCTCAAATCCTGATGTGTCGCGCAAACAATTTTCACATCGACAGGAATGGCATGCCTACCTGAAACACGGTCCACGAGCCTACTTTGCAAGAATCGTAAAATCTTGCCTTGAATGTGCAGTGGCATGTCGCCAATTTCATCCAAAAACAAGGTTCCACCATGTGCAGATTCGATTTTACCCAGCTTCACTCGATGAACACCGGAGGTGTCATTTTCAACACCAAATAATTCGTTTTCGAGCAATGCTTCTGGAATAGACGCACAGTTAATCGTGATAAACGGTTTCTCACTTCGAGAACTACGATCATGAACTGCTCTAGCAAGCAGACCTTTTCCCGTCCCACTTTCACCAATGATAAGAGTGTTGATATCCGTTAACGACACACGGTCAACCATTCGTAGCAACTGCATCATCTGTGGGCTTCCACCCACAATAGAATCTTGCCGACGCTCAAAACTCTTAAGACGATAAACTTCTTGTTCCAACTTAGCGACATGACGGGCACGGCGCATAAGCAGCCTTAAGTATTCATCACTAAATGGCCGCTCTATCACATCAAATGCGCCAGCTTCTAAAGCAAGCACGGCATCGCTGTCTTTGTCATTTTCTACCACAACCAAGATTTTCGTGCGCGGCGCATAAGACAGCATCTCTTTTATCAAAGACAAGGTATTTGCGTCACACCGCCCAATCAAAACAACTGCGGTCAAAAACTGCTGCAAAGATGCAGATACCCCCAAAGAGTTCGCAGTGAGTAAAGAGCCTTCGCCTTCCAGCGCTTGGCTATATTTTCTTTGTGTTTCTGGGTCATCCTCTACAATTAGCAGCGCTTCATGTAACTGAGAAGCCAAACCCTGATGAGTATCGACCATGGTTCTCCCCCTTTATGGGTATTAACACCTTATGTGTGAAAGGCCTCAGGCCAAGCGTGAGTGCATTGCAAGCAGTCACATTCGGAAGCAACACGGAAGCCGTGTTTATTGCCTTTTTGGCGCATCAAACCCATTGGAGTAAATCTGGCTAAGGAATCAAACTACACACTACTTTCCACTCGCCTTAAGTTATTATTTTGATTACCCCATTGGTTTTATTAAAGTCACAGGTGTTATGTCGTTATAGCTAAAAACGATATACATCGAAAAAGTAACAACAGAGAGTGCCGGAAATCTATTTTGATATAAGACCACATTTCTGACTCTCTCAGCGAGATAATCAAGAGCATATAGACTGAGAACAATTGCCCACAATAATATGCAATAAGATGCGCCTATTGCGTTGCATTCAATATGTACCCAGCCTCTTCAATCACACGAATACCCAGAAAGAATCTTTTGCTTTCTCCTGACAATTCTGTTCCGTGAAAGGTATCCAACCCTCGTCAAGACCAACACCAGAACAGTCAAGCGCAATAGCAGACCACGCCTAGACCTATTCATATCCGCATGATTTCTAACCGCTCGATAGTCACTCTAGCAGCACGGATTAACGTCGCGTTGCGCAATATTTAGAATTACGTTTAATTCTTATTTTCTAGGCACATTCTTTGATCTTGAATGGCGATCTGCACAGCAAATTCTTTACGAAGTTTGCAGGAACTCCTCTGTATAATCGCACCATTATCCGTCCTTAATTGGTCGGGATACGCCATTACAAACAACGAGAGCACCATGAATAAACCGCAAAGCCACTCTGAGTACTATGATCAGACTTTCGACCGAATTGATTTAACAGGAGAAAACCTCGAATCTATTGAATTCGAAGAGTGTGAATTTCGAGACTGTCAGTTCTCTGAATCAAGATTTAGACAGTGCAAATTCATCAACTGCACCTTCATTCGATGCAATCTGAGCTTAATGAAAGTCCCCTTTGCCCGCTTTTCAGAGGTTTCTTTCATTGAGTGTAAGCTCGTAGGCATTGACTGGAGCTTGGCTGATTGGCCGAATTATCGCGCTGATGCCGACATGTCTTTTCGCCAGTGCATCATGAACGACAATTCGTTTTTTGGGTTAACCTTGAAAGGACTGATTCTCAAAGAGTGCAAACTTCACGACGCGGATTTTAGAGAAGGTGATTTCAGCGATGCGTCAATGACCTACTGTGATTTCACTCATAGCGTGTTTATGCGTACCAACTTACAAAACGCAGATTTTACGGAGTCCACCAACCTGTTTCTTAGTGTTCTTGATAACAATCTCACCGCCGCCAAATTTTCTCGCTATGAAGCGCTTGGCTTGTTAGAAGCGCTGGGTATCGAATTGGTTGACTAAACCTGCTGGTTGGAAAAACAATCCGCCAGTTTTTTTACGCCTTCTCGGATATCGTTCAGCGAACTGTTACCAAACCCTGCTACCAAGGTTCGCTGCATCCACTCGGGCATGTCACTCACTGAGTCGGCATCGCAGTAAAACAGCAATGTGCGGATCGTAACCCCCTTCTCTTCTAACAACGCTTTCGCTTCAAATGCGGTTAATCCACCTTGCCATCGGAAGGTGACATGCAACCCTGCCGCTTGGCTGATCACCTCCACTTCGCCACCGAAGTGCTGATATAAAGCTTCAACAAACACGCGCTGTTTTTCTTGATACAAGGTGCGCATTTTTCGGATGTGCCGGAGGTAGTCTCCTTCTGCAATGAACTCCGCCAACACTTCTTCGATGTGCATGGCAGTATCGCCACCGATGGCATCTTTTACACTCAAGCATTTCTCGACAAGAGACTCTGGCACCACCATGTAGCCGACACGAATGGCGGGCAGCAAGGTTTTACTAAACGTACCAACATAAATGACGTTCGCGGCGTCGCCATGAAACTTGGTTGCTAAACCTTGAAGTGAAGGATAGGGGCGATTCGCGAATTGAAATTCGCTGTCGTAATCATCTTCGATGATCCACCTTGCGTGCTCTCCTTGGGTTTTCTTCGCCGCCCATTCAATGCATCGCATCCGATCATTGGTGTTGAGGCTCGTTCCCATGGGGTATTGATTACTTGGCGTCAGGTACACCGCTTTGCCATCAAACTGATCGAGCAATGAAATGTCTGCCCCCGTTTTTGCGTCCACAGGCAAATAAGAAACATCAATCTTGCTGCGATCGAGCACCTTACGCATTTGCGCGTAGCCGGGGTTTTCCATCATCACCTTCTCACCCGCATCAAGAATGGCGTTAATGGCGATATACAACGCTTGTTGTGCGCCCACGGTAATGATGATGCGCTGCGGCAACGCATCCACTGAGCGGCTAAATGACAGGTAGTCACTCAGGGCTTGGCGAAGCGCAAGATTGCCTTGAATGTCATTCTGCCCTCCGAGGATGGATCGTTGAAAATGACATTGCAGCGAACGTGCCCACTTTTTGTAGGGAAATTGCACAAGATCGGGCACCCCAGGGGCGAAAGGTCGATTTCGAACATGTGCATCAAACGGCGGACGTTGATGCGTTTCCTCCCCTTCTAAGGGCAAGTCTGAAAGAGAAGGAGGCGGCACAGATCGTTGAAGATCGCCCTGCGTGTTCGTGTGTAGATAGTGATCCGGCGTTGCCCATTGAATGAAATACCCCGCTCCCCGGCGACTCTCAATGTAGCCTTCCGCTTTCAATTGCTCATACACCGCCGTGACCGTGTTGCGACTGACGCGTAATTCCTCCGCCAACAAGCGAGTGGCGGGTAAGCGTCCGTTTGTCGGCCACTGGCCATTCAAAATCTTGTCTTGAATCGCAAGGTACAAGGCGCTTTGCTTAGACGTATTGCCCGCATCTAAGCGTAAATCACCGATATCAATGGGTTGCATGGTATCCCGCCTCAAAATTGGATCTATTGAGTTATTAAAACTGGCTCTATTTAAGGTGCCAGTTTATCCGTAGATTGCAAGTCAACGGACAAACAAACGCAAAACAGTACCAAAAGAAGGGAAAGGTTATGACAGTAGGAACAACAGAAAGAACACGCGTAAGAAAAGGCGCACACAAAGCCGTGAAAGACCAAGAAGCGCTTTACAGCATCATTGATGAATCCAAACTCGCGCACGTCGCGTTCAATGACAAACGCGGCCCTACTGTCATCCCTATGCTTGCATGGCGTATTGGTAACAACATCTATATTCATGGCGCGAAAAACAGCCAAATGCTGAAGCACCTTAAAAATGGTGAGCCATGCAGCATGACGTTCTCAATTTTGGATGCATGGGTATTGGCACGCTCTGCCTTTCACCACAGTGCGCATTATCGCTGCGCAATGGCTTTTGGTCGCTTTTCTGTCGTGGAAGACAACGACGAAAAATCCTTTGCACTTGATGCGTTTCTTGAGCAAATTGCCCCAGGAAGAAGCAAGGAAGCACGCCCTGGGAATGAGAAAGAACTTACCGCCACTGAAATGCTGGTGATGCCACTCGATGAAACCTCGGTAAAAATTGGACGTCATGGCGTGAACGATGATTTGGCAGACATGGACATTGATGTATGGGCGGGTATTTTGCCGTTTCGCACTGTCGTTGGGCCGCTGGAGCCGACATCTGACAACAAAGTCACCGCTGTACCAGACTACTCGAGCGCGTACGAAGGCCGTTGGCATGAAGAATAGATTAAAATAGATGCATGACTATGCATCCCCAAGTGTCTACCCAAACAATCTGAAGATACTCGAATTCGAGTTGCTTGGGTATGTCGAAGCACTTGGGGATTGTTCATCTCCCTGATATATTGAATTTTCGTCTATCAGGAGAGGACAAGGATGAGCACATTCAATCGGGTAGCCATTGTCGGCGGTACCCACGGAAACGAATTCAGCGGAATTTACCTTCTTAAAAAATGGCAGGCTTCCCCTGCACTGATCAGCCGCTCAAGCTTTGAAACGGAGACGCTCTTTGCTAACCCCAATGGTTTTCGCGATAACAAACGTTATCTCGACGTCGACCTAAACCGACAGTTCCTTCCTGCCGACCTCGCGAACATGGAATTAAGCAATTACGAGCAAAGCCGCGCCAAAGTGATCAACGCTCAGCTTGGACCGAAAGGCAATGCCCGCACCGATTTGGTTATCGACTTGCACAACACCACCAGCAACATGGGCCCGACCATCATCTTGCTGAAAGCAGATGCGTTTAACACCCAGCTAGCCGCGTATGTGTCTGCCCGTATGGCCAACGCCGTTATCCTGTTTGAAGACCATTGTTCAATGGAAGAGCATTACTTCCTCTGCTCCATCGCAGACCAAGGCATCATTGTTGAAATTGGCCCTCAGTCTCAATCAGTGGTTCGCCAAGATGTGCTGGATTGGATGGACGAAATGACCGCCCACATTCTGGATTTTGTAGAGCTGTTTAATAAGAACGAAGTGCCTGAACTGCCTGCCACCGTTTCTGCCTACCGCTACGAAGAGACGCTCAAATTACCTGAAAGTGAAGACGGCGAACGCCTCGGTATGGTGCATAAAAATGTGCAAGATGCTGACTTCACCGTGCTGCGCAGCGGCGACCCAATCTTCACCCTGTTTGACGGCACCGAAGTCTGCTGGGAAGGCGATTACGATGCTTACCCGCATTTCATCAATGAAGCCGCGTATTACGACAACAACCTTGCTATGTCGCTCGGTAAGAAAGTCGAGATTGATGTGATTCGTTAATTATTTACGGATTCGAATTAGATAAGAAAGCGCCGTTCACACGGCGCTTTTACGTTGTCACTTTACTGTTGAATTTTAAGCCCTTCCCGAAAACGAATACCATTTTCCACATAGTGTTTTGCAGACTCGTATAAGCCCTCTTTCTCTGCGTCTGAAAGCTGTCGTTTCACTTTTCCTGGAGAGCCAATCACGAGTGAACCGTCGGGAACATTCATTCCCTCAGGTATCAGCGCGTTCGCGCCAATTAAACAATTCCGACCGATTGATGCACCATTTAAGACAACGGTATTAATACCAATGAGACTGCCATCACCGATGGTACAACCATGAATCACGGCTTTATGGCCTATAGTCACGTTGCAACCAATGTGGAGCGGATAGCCGGGATCGGCGTGTAAAACGGCACCATCTTGGACATTGGTTCTCATGCCAACCACAACTGGGCTAGTGTCTGCTCGTACAACAGCATGGAACCATACACTGACAGACTCGCCTAAAGTGACGGAGCCAATCACATCTGCGCTTTCTGCAATAAAACAGTTTTCTGGATCATAGTGAACTTGGGCTTCATCCAGCTGATATATCATGATTATGTTCCTTTCATTTCAGATTACGCGTCATGTGCTTGGATCCGGTGTATTTTGCGTCTAAAAGCATGCTTATCGCTGAACTAGAACGCGACGTTATTCGCCCCTTTCAGCGCCAACATCTTTCTTGCTTCTTCTGGCGTCGCGATGTCGAGCGAAAGCCCGCTAAGCACTTGCCGAATCATCGATACCTGAGTGGCATTTGACTCGGCCATACGACCGGGGCCAGCCCAAAGAGAATCCTCTAGTCCTACCCTCACATTAGCCCCCATGGATGCACCCATAGTGGCGAGCGAGATCTGACTACGCCCCGCACCCAGAATTGACCAATGATATTCATCACCAAACAACCGATCAGCGGTCCTTTTCATGTGCATCAGATCTTCCGGATGTCCGCCAATCCCGCCTAACAGCCCAAAGACTGTCTGAACAAAGAAAGGGGGTTTTACGAGTCCACGGTCGACAAAGTGCGCCAAGTTATAGAGGTGAGAAGTGTCATAACATTCAAATTCGAACCTTGTGCCATTATTGCCGCAAGTTTCCAATATGTACTCAATGTCGGAAAAGGTGTTTTTAAACACCAAGTCACGGCTGTTCTCTAGGTGTGCTTTCTCCCACTCATGATTGAAATCTTTAAACCGCTTCAACATCGGGTACAAACCAAAATTCATTGATCCCATGTTTAGCGAAGCCAATTCAGGCTGAAATTTCAGTGCGGGTTGTAATCGCTCCTGAACCGTCATGTGGGGGCTGCCGCCCGTTGTAATGTTAATGACCGCGTTGGTACTTTCTTTGATGTGTGGTAGAAACTTTTCAAACTCTGCGGGTTCTTGAGTCGGTCGCCCATCAATGGGGTCTCTGGCATGCAGGTGAAGCACTGCCGCACCCGCTTCCGCTGCTTCAATGGCAGATTTCGCAATGTCCTCTGCCGTCACGGGTAAATGAGGTGACATAGAGGGCGTATGAATTGCACCTGTCACCGCACAAGTGATGATTACTTTGTTCGATTTAGCCATATTATTTCTCACTAGGTTGGGAACACGATTCACGCGCTACAGCGATTCAACATTTCCACACACGCTGATAGATTGTCCAGATATGTTGCCCCCAGCAGGCATACACAGAAACAGCGCCATGTCAGCGATGTCCTCTGCTGACACCATTCGCCTTAGTGAAATTTGATCTAAGCTCTGCTGCCTAGTTTCTTCATAACTCGTTCCAGTAAGCTCAGCACGGGCGCGAATCACTCCCTCGATACGTGGACCTTCGACGATGCCAGGCAAGATACTGTTTACCCGAATGCCATCAGGCCCCAACTCTTTGGCTAAACTCGCGGTCAGCCCAACTATTCCCCATTTCGCAGCGGCGTAGGGAGTGCGGTTGGCAAAGCCAAAACGGCCGGCTTGAGACGAGATATTAATGATCACACCATCACCTTGTTGTTTAAGGATTGGTGCCGCTAACCGTGTACAGAGGTACTGACTGCTTAAGTTGATGTTGATCGTCTGATTCCACTGTTCTTCATCAATGTCTTCTATTGCCGCTGTTGGCCCAGCGATACCGGCGTTATTGATCAGCACATCAAGACCACCAAGATGGTGGATAGCGTCATTAAATAGCTGTTTAATTTGAGATGAGTCACTGACATCACAACGCGTCACCCCAAATTCTGGGCGCTCTTTCTGAACACGCACAAGCGCTTCTTCCGAAATGTCACAGACATGCACCTTGGCACCACTGTCAGAAAAACGTTCCGCCATGGCTCTTCCAATGCCAGAGGCACCAGCCGTGATCAAAACCCTTAGCCCCGGTTTTAACGTAAACCGCTCCTGAACTTTCATGATTTACTCCTTGTGTGGCGTCACTGTTTTTCATGACAATCACGCCGGTTTAATCGTTTCACGAAAAGGTAATCGTTTACCCTGTTCGTTTAAAAAAAACGGCGCAGAATGACGCCGAATTTTTCTTTTGGTATTAAACCGAAGTTCTTTGTGTAACAGAAAATGGCAAAATCGTTTCCATTTCCTGTGAGCCTGATTCATTACCCCAAGTGCGTTCGAACGCACTCACGACTGCAGCACCAAAACTGTCATAGGGTGCATGAATGGTACTCAACCAAGGTGCTAACCATTGATTAAGGGGATTGTCATCAAATCCGAATAGCGCGATATCTTTAGGTATCTGTAGGCCCAGATCTTGGCAGCGTCGATAAGTCCCGTAGGCAATCGGATCGTTTCCGCAAAATATTGCTCTTGGAAAAGACTTGTCTGAGGCTGTCAGCAAAGATGAAGCGGCAGAGTAACCTGATTCAATGGTGAGCTTCGCTTCGCGTACCCATTCTGGTCGCAATTGAATCCCTTCTTGCGATAGCCTATCAACGTAGCCTTGATAGCGATCCTGCTGCGCTGGCGAGTGCAATGGTCCATGAATCGCGGCACATTCAGTGTACCCTTGATTGATAAACTGCTCGGCGACACAGGCTCCAGCCGCATAGTTGTCTATTCCTATAAAGGGAGCCATCAAACCTTTCGGCGCTTTACGGTTAATAAAGACAACAGGAAATCCGCTGTTTACCATTTTTTCAAGTTCAGGACTGGGCACAGCACCGAGTAAGGCCACCCCACTGACCAATAGCGAGCGCATCTCTGTTAAATAGAGATCTTGTGTGTCTGCGTCTTCATCTGAGTTACACAGAATCATCGAGTAACCTTTTTGGCGAAGTGCTGACTCGACGGATGTAGCTACCGCAGCGTAAAACGCATTATTCGCGTCTGGTATCACCATCGCGATTAAATGGGACTTGTTGCGGCGCAGTGCTCTACCTACGCCAGAAGGCTGGTAATTCAGTTCTGCAATCGCAGCTTTTACTTTACGCACAGTGTCGGGCGAGGCTTTTTTCGCCACGCCATTAATTATCCTCGACACGGTGGCAACAGACACACCGGCAAGGTTTGCAACATCTGTGATTTTCGCTTTTTTGGCCTTGTCTGCCACTCTATTTTCCTATCTCTAATTGTGCCGATTATCCACTCACATCGACCAGTATTGTGAAAGTCAGGTGAACACATGAAGGGTAATCGATTTACCTAAAATAGTGGCTATGACGTACATCTTTGTCAAGCAACATAACATACATTCAGCACCTGAATGTCGCAATTCAATTCTTTTAAATAAAATATATTTCTTAAGTAACAATCATTTAAGTTAATAAAATTACAGAATGGCTGACGTTGTCTCAGCACAACTACAATTGCAATGTTGACAAATTGTTAATCAATCAGCAGACTTTTAGGTAATCGTTTACCCTGTTTTTATTTCCATAATGTAACGCTAAAACGTTTGGAGAAAACGCATGAAGAAACTATTGATGAAAAGCATGGTTGCTGTTTCTGCGATTGCTGTACTAGCAAGTGGAGCCGCGTCTGCCAAAGAGTTAGATGTTCACTTGAGTATCCCTAAAGACCTCGTTTTTTTAAGTGACAGTACAAAACTCATGGATAAAACGTTGAGAGATATGTCGGGTGGGAAAATGGGTTTTAAACTCTATGGTGCAGGTGAACTCGTTCCTGCAGGAGAGATCCTTGAAAGCGTCGGCTCAGGCGCAATTCCAGCAGGTTGGACATTCCTCGGTCAATGGGGTGGACAAGTTCCGGTCGCTAAAATTGCTGCAACCCCATTTGGCGCTGACCCAAGTGTTTTAGCTTCATGGCTACACCTTGGTGGCGGCCTTGAAATCATCCAACGTGGTTTTGATAAGCTGAATGTCAAAGTACTCGCATGCCACGTGACAAACCCAGAGCCAGGCGGTTGGTTTAATAAAGAAATCAATTCCATCAAAGATTTTAACGGGTTGAAAATGCGTATGGCCGGTGTCGGTGCCCGCGTACTGAATGAACTCGGTGCCTCTGCACAGTATTTACCTGCTGGCGAAATCTATCTGGCATTGGAACGCGGACGTATCGACGCGACCGAGTTTTCCCTCCCAATCATTGATAAGCAACTGGGCTTTAATAAAATTGCCAAGTTTTACTACTACCCAGGTTGGCATCAGCCAGCCAGTGTCGACACGTTACTGATCAACATGGATGTGTGGAAAAGCTACTCCAAACAGGAGCAAGCAATGATGGAAGCTGCGTGTCAGACCAGCCTAATGTGGACGCTGAACGCAGCACCTCCGGCACAAACACCTCAAATCGAAGCGTTTGAGGCGACGGGAACTGTTGTAAAACGATTCCCTGATCCGGTATTGGCGGAACTCCGCACGGTTGCAGAAGCAGTGTTGGAAGAAGAAGTGGCAAAAGACGCACTGTATGGCGAAGCCTATCAGTCAATGAAAGCCTACGCTTCTGCAGCGGACCGCTGGAACTCGCTTCAATCAATCCCTAAATAAAGCAGGTTGGCAGTAATGAGTGATGAATTAAAAACTCATGACAGCCAGCGCGGTATCACCCAAACAGTCCTGAAAGGGATTGTTTGGGTGAGTGAAATCGCAGCGTGGCTCATTATCCCGATAGTCTTCCTTGTGGGCCTTTCAGTTTTGGCCTCCCTTCTAGACATTGGCAAAATTGCTGAATGGAAGGACGACATCCTACTCTTTGGCTCGCGATTGACGTCAGCAAGTCTTGGTGATCTTCAATGGCACCTGTTTGGTCTTATGCTGATGCTAACCATTGCAGGTGGACTGGTGACAGATTCTCACGTCAGAGTCGATTTTATCCGCCAGAATATGTCTAGCCGAACCAAACGTATCGTAGACACGATTGGGCACATCATTTTTCTACTCCCGTTTTGCTATGTCGTTGTTGATCTTGGCATAGACTCCACGGCTCGCGCATTAAGGATTGATGAAGGGTCAGACTATGACGGTTTATATGACCGGTTTTTAATTAAATCAACCATCCCAATTGGCTTTGCTTTATTAATGGCCGCAGGCGTTTTCCTTATCATCAAGAACATTAAGCGTTTAATTAAACCCAACCAGAGTGAGGGTAAATAAATGGAATATATCCTCCCGTTATCCATGGTTATTTGTTTAATGATGGGTATTTTTGTTGGCTATCCTGTTGCCTTTGTTCTTGGTGGCGTTGGCGTTGTTTTTGCCTTTGTCGGAGATTTACCATATGCATTTCTCGGCATCGGTGTGTCACGTATTTATGCCAGTGTTATTTCCAACTGGCTTCTTCTCGCTGTTCCCCTTTTTGTTTTCATGGGCACGTTATTAGATAAATCAGGGCTTGCTGAAAACCTTCTTTATTCATTGGAACGCCTTTTAGGGGGTCGACGAGGTGGGTTAGCAATATCCGTGGCGTTACTTGGCATCATTATGGCGGCAAGTACGGGTATTGTGGGGGCATCCGTCGTTATGCTGGGTGTGCTAGCCTTGCCGGTCATGTTGAAAGAGAAATATGACCCCAAGCTCGCCGTCGGGACGATTGCCGCATCCGGCACCTTGGGGATATTAATTCCGCCCTCCATCATGTTGGTGCTTGTGGGCGATATCCTACAAATATCAGTAGGAGATCTCTTTCTTGCTGCTGTCTTCCCCGGCATGTTGCTTGGCGGGCTCTATATCGGATACATCATTTTCATTTCCATTATCAAACCCGACGTCGCACCCGCTGTGAAGAAAAGGGAAAACGAAGGTTCGCTATTCCTTGCTTTATGTCGAGACCTCTTTGCGCCTTTGGCGCTCATCCTGACCGTTCTTGGCACCATTGCTACGGGAGTTGCAACGCCAACAGAAGCGGCAGGCCTCGGGGTGATTTGTGCAATTATCCTTGCTGCTATAAACCGAAAACTCACGTATCAAAATCTGAAGACATGTGTTCTCGAAACAGGAAGGACATCAGGGATGATTTTGGCCGTTCTTGTTGGTGCGACGCTGTTCAGCATGGTTTTTAAAGGGCTTAAAGGCAATGGAATGATTGAAGCTGCCATCTTTTCATTCGATTTTGGCCCATACGGAACCCTTTTACTTTTGTTGGGAATCATATTTGTTCTGGGCTTTTTCCTTGAATGGGTAGAAATCAGCTTCATTGTGCTCCCGCTTTTCGCCCCGATTATTGCCAATATGGATTTTGGTCTTGGCCTAACACCCGAACAACAATTGCTATGGTTTGCGATGTTGGTGGCGATTAATCTTCAAACCAGTTTTCTCACACCACCTTTTGGCTACGCGTTGTTTTATATAAAGGGTGTCGCTAAAGGCATCAATATTAAAACCATATATCGGGCCATTATTCCCTTTGTCATCATTCAGGTTTTGGGTTTGGCTATTGCATTAATTTGGCCGCAACTCACTCTATGGTTACCTCTTACGATCTTGGGTGAATGACATTATTTAACCCTAACAGTGAGACATTCTATTTTGAATGATTTATCTCACCACCAATTAAAGCAGATACTGAAAAGAGAATATTCATGTTTAAAGTCACCGTAATTGGTTCCGGGCTCATTGGCTCCTCATGGGCTATCGCATTTGCTAATGCTGGCTATGACGTTCATATATATGACAGAGATGACACATCCTTTGCGAACTCTGAGCGTTATATCCGACAAGAGCTTGCATCGTTAAACACAAGTGCGAATGCGGATGAGGTCATTCAACGAATCAAGTACACCGCATCGCTGGCTGAAGCGTTAAATGGCGCAGGTTATGTTCAAGAGTCGATTTTTGAAACACTGGAGGCCAAACAAGAGATTTTCTCGGCTATGGATAGCTTGGTGGATGACGATGTCATTCTTGCCAGCTCGTCATCCAGCATTCCCTGTTCGGCATTTTCTGAAGCGTTAAGCCACAGAGCGCAGTGCCTTATCGCGCACCCTGTTAACCCCCCGCACTTGATCCCTTTAGTTGAAATGGTGCCTGCCCCTTGGACAGATCCAAATGTCACGGAGAAAGCCACGGCGCTAATGAACGACATTGGTCAAACCCCTGTGGTGGTGAGCAAAGAAATAGAAGGCTTTATTTTGAACCGACTGCAAGGCGCGCTGCTCAATGAAGCATGGTGGCTATACCAAGAAGGTTATGCGTCCGTCGACGTCATTGATAAGTGCATAAGCGACGGGCTGAGTCATCGCTGGGCATTCATGGGGCCATTTCAAACGATTTCTCACAATGCTCCAGGGGGATTGGTTGATTACGCGGAAAGGTTCAGAGGCTTTAACTTCGGTATCGCTCAAAGTCGTTCCAACCCAACTAAGTGGGATCTTAACGCTGCTAAAAATGCCGCTGCCGAGGTAGATGCGCTTGAGAAAGAGATGGGATTGAAGGATGCGGTTGCGTGGAGAAACGACATGCTTCGTTCATTTAAACAATGGAAATCTAACGGCTCTGAAAGCTAGAGCGTTCGTTTGGGAAAAGGGAAAGTCGCTATGAGCAACCCATCAATAAAGAAAGTCGCACTCCTCAATGAAAAAGACAGTGTCGCACTGGCACTTGAAGATATTCCTGCCGGATCCCGCATCTCGGTAGGCGATCTGGTTGTAACAAACGGCATCCCAAGAGGTCACAAGGTGGCGATTAAAGCCCACAGAGAGGGTGATGAAATCACCAAATATGCGCAGGTGATTGGGTTTGCCAGAACGGCTATTTCGGCTGGGGATCATGTCCACAGCCATAATTGTGGCGTAGAAGATGTTGAACGGGATTACGATTTCTGCAGTGATGCCAATCGGTTTACGCCTGATTTAAGTCAGGCTGACCGCACCTTTATGGGCTTTAAGCGTAGGTCTGGAAAAGTGGGAACCCGCAACTACATTGGTATCCTGACCAGCGTGAACTGCTCAGCTACCGTGGCAAAACTGATCGCCGAAGCAGTAAAGGAAAGCGGCATCCTCAAGAATTATCCCAATATTGATGGCGTCGTGCCGCTCGTGCATGGCGCAGGTTGCTGCATCAAATCTGATGGCGAGGGATACCATAACCTTCAACGCACATTTATGGGTTACGCTTGCCACCCCAATTTCGCATCCGTGCTCATGGTGGGATTAGGCTGCGAAGTCATGCAAATCTCTCGAATGGTCGAAGAAACGGGCATCGTGGAAGGCGAAGGATTTCGAAAGCTCATCATTCAAGATGAAGGTGGGACACGCAAAACGATCCAAGCTGGCGTCGAGCTCATCAAAGCTATGCTGCTCACAGCCAATGAGAGCAAGCGAACAGAGCAGCCAGTATCAGAGCTCACCATCGCACTCCAGTGCGGAGGTTCTGATGGTTATTCGGGGATCACTGCCAATCCTGCATTGGGTGTCGCTGCCGATCTGTTGGTGAGCGCAGGCGGGACGGTAGTGCTTTCTGAAACCCCTGAAGTGTATGGCGCGGAACACCTGCTCACAAAGCGAGCCGCAACGCTAGAGGCTGGGCAAAAGTTGGTAGAGAGGATCAAGTGGTGGGAAAACTATGCTGCTAAAAACGGTGGGGAAATGGACAACAACCCAACGCCCGGCAACAAAGCGGGCGGGTTAACCACCATTTTCGAAAAATCATTGGGTGCTATCGCCAAAGCAGGAACCTCTCCGCTGATGGGTGTGTACTTATACTCAGAAAAAATTGATAAGAAAGGCTTTGTCCTTATGGATGGGCCTGGTTATGACCCGTGCGCCATCACAGGACAAGTCGCCTCTGGATCAACACTGATTTGCTTTACCACAGGACGTGGCTCGGTATTTGGCTACAAGCCCGCACCGTCGATCAAGCTAGCCACTAACTCCAGCCTCTACGAAAAAATGGAAGAGGATATGGATATCAACTGCGGTGACATCATCGATGAAGGCGTTTCCTTACAAGATAAAGGAAAGGAAGTCTTTGACCTGATCATTGCCGTAGCTTCTGGGGATGCGTCCAAAAGCGAGCAGAATGGGCTGGGTGATCATGAATTTGTTCCTTGGCAACTTGGGGCACAAATGTAGTCAGTTCCGTTAGATTTACAGTCTCTTTTCCACCGCGCCTTGGTTTCGTTGCCAAAGCGCTTTTTTAGGTTTATCCCGTATTCAATCGCCGTAGCATGTAAGGCCGACGAAATCGCGGGTAATGACCACCAACCATTCGAATAACCGCTATCCCCGTGATAACAACGCACTAAATCTGAAAACTGCTTGTTGCGCACGTGCAAAAGTTAACCGAATCTTTTACAAAGGGATTTAGCATATACCCAAACAGCCTCGGAGAGATTTCATGCTCGATAAAATGGCATTCTTTATCTACGTGATCCGCACAGGGTCTATCTCTTCGGCGGCGCGTCAGTTTAATGTCTCCGTCTCTGCGGGAAGCCGTTGGCTTCAAGAATTGGAGCAACATTTCGGCACTACCCTCTGCCACCGCTCGAACCGCTTGTTAGAAGCCACACAGGCGGGTCAAACCCTCTATGAAGAATTCTCACCCATCGTCGATAAAGCGGAGCGCGTCACTCAGAAGCTAGCTGGGTTTCAGGATAACGAAAAAGGCCACATCAACATTGCCTGCACGCCTGTTTATGCCAACCACTATTTGATGGACAAAATCACCGAGTACACCCGACTCAACCCGAAAGTGACGTTCAATATTAACGTGACGCCTTGGGCACTCGACCATGCGAGCACCAGCGATTTGATGATCAGTGCCAACGCCCGCTTTCAGGGCTACCGAGAAAAAGACTTACTCTTGGTCAAACGGGAACTGTTGGCCTCTCCGTTTGTGGTGGTGGCTGCGCCGCACTACACAGAAAAACAAGGGCTACCCACCCAACCGGAAGATTTGCAGGATCACGCCTGTTTGGTCGCGACCACACTCACGGGCAGTAACGAATGGATCTTTCAAAAAGGCGTTGAAAACATCGTACTGAAAGTGCCGAAAACCATTGAGGTGAATGACAGCGACCTCTTATTGCGCGGCGTCTCCCAAGGCGCGGGGATTGCTTACCTTCCCCAATTCGTCACCCAAGATGCGGTTGAAAACGGTGCGCTTATTCCCTTGCTGCAAGACTTTACGACCAGTACTTGGAGTTTGAATCTTTACTATCACCCTGCTTCGGTGGCCTCACCTGTTGCCAGTAAATTTAAAGATTTCTTACTGGATAATCCTTGCTGACTCCTTGCTAACGCATCTTCACACGCCTCATCCCCCTGCTTTGCATTTTCGCAAAGCCACTTTGAATTTCTGTCTATATCGCCACTCGCTCCCCTTCCGTAAGCTAGAAAGCAGTTAGCAAATAACACATCGCAAGCATGGGAGTAGTGGTGACATGGAACGCATCTATATTGTGGCGGCAAAGCGCACGCCAATAGGCAGCTTTAACGGATCTCTCGCGTCATTGTCAGGCGTTGAGCTTGGCGCACATGCAATGAAAGCCGCACTTGAACAGGTAGACATCACGCCGGATCTTATCGACGAAGTGATTGTGGGCAATGTGCTGACCGGCGGTGCGGGTATGGGGCCAGGCCGTCAAGCTGCCATCAATGCAGGTGTTCCAGATACGGTGCCTGCTTACACGCTGAACATGATTTGTGGCAGCGGCATGAAAGTCATCATGGACGGTGCGAGCCACATTCGTGCTGGCGATGCACAAATTGTTCTCACTTGCGGCATGGAAAGCATGTCCAACGCGCCGTTTATCACCTCTGGGCAAATTCGCCGCGGCGTTCGTATGGGCCAACAAATGCAGGAAGACAGCATCATCAAAGACGGCTTAACGGATGCTTTCCATCACTACCACATGGGTGTGACCGCAGAGAACATCGCCTCCCAGTGCAATATCAGCCGCGAAGCGCAAGACCAGTTTGCCTTGCAGAGCCAACAGAAAGCCGTGAACGCCATTGAAAACGGTCATTTCGAAGCGGAAATCGCATCAATCACTGTGACAGAGCGAAAACGCCAGTTTGACGTCAAAGACGATGAATACCCCAAAGCAAACGCCACCTTTGAAGGGCTTCAAGCGCTGCGACCAGCCTTCGACAAACAAGGCAGCGTGACGGCGGGCAACGCGTCTGGCATTAACGATGGCGCATCCGCCATTTTGCTGGCATCAGAAAGCGCGGTGAAACGTCACAACCTCACCCCACTGGCTGAGTTGGTGGAATACGGACAGGGCGCCATTGCACCAGAAGTGATGGGACTTGGGCCTGTTTCAGCCATAGCCAACACGTTAACCAAGGCCAAAATGGCCATCGAAGACATCAATGTATTCGAACTGAACGAAGCGTTTGCGGCACAAGCGCTTGGTGTGATCAAAGACGTCGCTGAAGAGCATCAGATCGAACAAGACTGGCTGTTGGAACGCAGCAACCTAAGCGGCGGCGCGATTGCCCTCGGTCACCCGATTGGCGCGTCTGGCAACCGTATTGTCACCACGCTGGTTTACCAACTGCAACGCACGCAGCAAGAGTATGGTCTGGCGTCGTTGTGCATTGGTGGCGGCATGGGCACCGCACTCATTCTGAAACGTTGCTAAGGGAATGGACACCATGAAAAAAGCAGCGACCGCCCAACAGATTGAACACCTTTTGCATGACGGCATGACCATCATGATCGGTGGCTTTATGGCGACAGGCGCACCAGAGCGCTTGATCGATCTCTTGATTCAAAAAGACATCAAAGACATTACGCTGATCACCACTGACACCGGTTCTCCCGGTCGTGGTTCAAGCCGTTTGATTGCTGATAAGCGAGTGAAAAAACTCTATGCCTCTCACATTGGGACGAACCCTGAAACGGGCAAGCAAATGAACGAAGAGACGCTGGAGGTTGAGCTGGTTCCTCAAGGCACGCTCGCGGAGCGTATTCGCTCTGCAGGTGCAGGGTTAGGCGGCGTACTCACGCCAACAGGGCTCGGCACCATCGTCGCGGAAAACAAACGCGTGATAGACATCGATGGGCAACCATTTTTGCTCGAAACACCGCTAAAAGCCGATTTGGCTTTGATCAGGGGTTCAAAAGTCGATCGTCGTGGCAACGTGTTTTACAGCAAAACCACCCAGAATTTTAATCCGCTCATGGCGACCGCGGCTGAAACCGTCATTGTCGAACCTGAACAACTTGTTGAGCTTGGCGAGATTGCACCTGAAGCGGTTCATACCCCAAGCATTTTTGTCGATCACATTCTGGTGGAGGACACGCAATGACAGCGCAATTAGACAAAAATACCATCCGACGTCGCATTGCATGGCGTGTCGCCCGAGAGATGAAAGACGGCGACGTGGTAAACCTGGGTATTGGCTTGCCAACACTGGTCGCCAACCATGTCGACAAAGAAGTAGAGCTATTACTTCATGGGGAAAACGGCCTGCTAGGCATTGATCAACTGGCGTGTGAAAACACCCTAGATGCCGATCTGGTGAATGCGGGTGGTCAACACATTACTGCCGTAAACGGGGCGTGTTACTTCAACAGCGCCGACTCTTTCGCCATCATCCGTGGCGGCCATGTCGATGCCACGGTATTGGGCGCGCTGCAGGTTGATGAAAAGGGCAACCTCGCCAACTGGATCATCCCAGGAAAAATGGTGCCGGGCATGGGCGGCGCAATGGATCTGGTCGTCGGTGCCAAGAAGGTGATAGTTGCTATGGAACACACCGTAAAGGGGCAACCCAAGCTGTTGAAGCATTGCTCCTTGCCACTCACAGCCGCGAATCAAGTCAACCTGATCGTGACAGAAATGGGGGTATTTGAAATCAATGAACGCGGTATGGTACTCACTGAGCTTGCCCCTGAGTTTTCCATCGAAGACGTTCAAGCCGCCACAGAAGCCACGCTTTTGGTATCACCTGATTTAGCGCCGATGCAATTGCCAATTGGCTAACTCATTCGCGTCTATCTAAGAACAAACATGTTTAGAATAATTTGACTCATTCAGTACTCAGAAAATAGGATATAAAGGTGCATGATAATCATGTTCCGTGACATGCCGTATATCTTAATGAGTAAGAGCAATCCCAATGCCTAATGTCGTTCAGTTCTCTAAATTTAGTGGTAGCAAAAAGACCAACACTACGCCAGCAACCCAATCGCCAAGCCCTAAAGCGTTAAGGGAAGAGGCAGCATTGAAGCAAGATAATCAATGCTACTTCTGTGGCGCACGTAAAGAACCCAAAGAACTGCACTGGCTGGATAAGGTAGGGTTTAAGCAAAAAACACATGTTGTCTGTGGTACGTGTAGCTCTGAGGCTAAATCACGTTCAATGGACGAACTGAGGATCATCCTTGCGCTCAAGGCGATGGATTTCAGAACCGTGAAACTCAAGCAATACCTTGAGCTGAGAGAGAAAGGCGTGCAGATAGACGGTGTGCGCGAATACAAATTCCACTTTGAAACGATTGAGTGATGATGAGAATAAATACACATACCCATGAAACTGATACATGGGTACTTTTCTTAAAGCGTGCCCCAGTTGTTTTTCACACTTACATTACTCAGGCAAATCTACACCGCCCTCGCTCGCCGTAGTGCCGAACAATCGCTCACAATGGATCCAATCGGGCGCCTGATCTTCGCTCTTACTGACATTAACGACACACTGGCCAGTTAATAAACGCACTTCCGTTTCTTTCTTCAAGTCATACTGCACTTTCCATCCGTAGATGAAATCCGGTAAACGATACGCATACAGTCCCGCAACCGTAAGAACAACCAATAATATAGGAACCACTATTTTCTTGTTCTCTTTTGCAAAGTCTAATAAAACTTCAAAATTGCTCATTCGCATTTCCCTGCTTTGAATATGATCCCGTCGCTCTGCCAGTATACGGGCATAAAGTGAATATAAAAGTCCATTGGCTGGAAAAGCAGCCCTTTATAGGATTGCTCTCAAGCGACAAAATAGTAGAGCACTCACCCAAGGATGAAACCAGAACAAACGTGCCTATATACAAAAGCATCGTCACGGCTGTCTGGAAACTCATTATATGCCTGAGTTTTTATTGTTCAACACGGCGACTCCTGACATTCCCCTGACGTTTTTTCATCATTGCCCTGATATTTCGCCTACATCCCACCCCTACAATTCGCGCCGATTTTCAGTGAGTTACACAGAAGAATTTTGTATAGCCTTGTCAGAATAGTGGACAAGGCGTGATCGTACTTCCATGTAAAAAAAGCAGACATAGATTTCGCTTATGTCTTTTAAAAACATCCCGTAACTTACTGGCGAAAATACCTGTCTCTTCTTTTTTAAGGAATAAAACGGCCATGACGTTCAAGCCGAATGCAATTTGTGCTGCGCTCTTTCTGGGCTTAGCGAGCTTCTCTTCCCACGCTTCTGTGTCAGCGGTAAACGGCGACGCTATGGTGAACCCTAAGGGTGGCGTTGTTGTGGGTTACTGGCACAACTGGTGTGATGGTGCAGGTTATAAACGCGGCAACGCACCGTGTGTCACGTTGGAAGAAGTGAACCCAATGTATAACGTGGTCGACGTGTCTTTCATGAAAGTGTTCGATACCGCAGAAGGCCGCATTCCTACTTTCCGCCTTGACCCTATGATTGGCTTGTCTGAGCAAGATTTCATTAACGAAATCGCTGAGCTAAACCGTCAAGGTCGTTCTGTCTTGCTAGCTCTTGGTGGTGCGGATGCACACGTAGAATTGAAGACTGGCGATGAACAAGCATTTGCCGATGAAATCATTCGTCTTACCGACCTGTACGGCTTCGATGGTTTAGACATCGACCTAGAACAAGCGGCGGTTACCGCGGCAGACAACCAAACCGTGATTCCTGCTGCACTGCGTATGGTCAAAGACCACTATGCGGCGCAAGGTAAAAACTTCCTGATCACCATGGCACCAGAGTTTCCCTACCTGACAGAAGGCGGTAAATACGTGCCTTACATAACGGCTCTGGAAGGTTACTACGATTGGATCAACCCACAGTTTTACAACCAAGGCGGCGACGGCATTTGGATTGATGGTGTGGGCTGGATTGCACAAAATAACGATGAGCTAAAACAAGAGTTTATCTATTACATCTCTGATTCGTTGATCAACGGTACCCGTGGCTTCCACAAGATCCCGCACGACAAACTGGTATTCGGTATTCCTTCAAGCGACGATGCGGCAGCAACCGGTTTTGTAAAAGATCCTGCCAAGCTATATGCAGCCTTTGGACAGTTAAGTAACCAAGGTCAGCCACTACGCGGTGTCATGACATGGTCAGTAAACTGGGACATGGGAACAGATGCAGCGGGTAACCAATACAACGAGCAGTTCATTAAAGATTACGGTCCATTTATTCACGGTCAAACGCCACCACCACCAGCGGAAGGCAAACCTGTGTTCAGCGGTGTGAATGACGCTCGCGTTCGCCACGGTGATGAATTCGATGCCATGGCAGGCGTTTCTGCCATGGACGAAGAAAATGGCGACCTGACCTTTAGCATTGTGATTGACGGCAGCGTTGATACCTCGCGTTTGGGTCAATACGTGCTGGTTTACAGTGTTTCTGATGAAGACGACAACGAAACCAAAGCAACGCGCACTGTTGAGGTTTACAGCCAAAAACCTGTTTTCTCTGGCGTGGAAAAACTTACCCTAAAACTGGGCACTGAATTCGACGCAATGGCAGGCGTAAAAGCCACTGATGCAGAAGATGGCGACCTAACCAGCACCGTATCGGTTGAAAGTAACGTCGATACATCCCTTGTTGGTAAATACAACATAAGTTACAGCGTCACTGATAGTGCACTTCAAACCGTGACAGTAGACCGTGTCATTTCTGTTACCGACGGCAGCACCTGTGCAAACGCATGGGGTGCCTCTGAAGTTTACAACACGGACGATATCGTGAGCCACACCGGAAAAACCTGGCAAGCGGGTTGGTGGACGCGCGGTGAAGAACCTGGCACAACGGGCGAATGGGGTGTTTGGCGCGAAACAGGCGACAGCGATTGTGGCGACACTGGCACGCCAGCGGCATCGTTGAAACTGTCAGGCGTTCAAAGCACCTACACTGCCGACAATGGCAGTATCACGCTAGAGCTTTCTCTGGAAAGCAACCAAGTGATGACAGCAGATATTTCTGTGTCAGGCGCTTCAATGGTGTCTGGCGGCGAAACTCAAGTCACCGTTGACGGCAAACTGGCTGTGTCTTTGTCACTGAGCAACGTTGAAGTTGGTCCGTACTCAATCTCTGTTATTGGTACAACGGAAAATGGTACGACCGTGAAGAAAAACGCGGCGTTTACCGTGAAAGATGAGGCAATTACGCCGCCTCCGGGCGGAGAATATCCTGACTATGTATCAGGCACGGCTTACGCGGCGGGCGATTTGGTGACAGGTGTAGACGCTAATATTTACGAATGTAAGCCTTGGCCTTACACCAGCTGGTGTGCCAATGCGTCTTACGCACCGGGTGATAGCCTTTACTGGGCTGATGCGTGGGATAAGCGATAACAAAACCGCTGACGGTGATCTCTGTTCATCATGAATATCTCCTGCATGAACATCTTCAGCGGTGAACTTCAGGTGAACCACTGAGGGACAGAACAGCTAAACAAGAAAAGCGCCAGATATTCTCTGGCGCTTTTTCCGTTGTAACTCCCAAGATCCTTCCGCGTTGACAGCCGCGCTACTGAGTAACGCCAGCTATTACTGAAGGGTCACCTTCAACAATCGGCATAGTGCCAATATCGGCAGAACCCGTAACAGAGGTCGGTACTGCAACCGCTGGGTCACTCAAGGTTAGCGCCGAACATTGCCCTGTCGCACTTTGCATCGATTGCTCAATTTCACGCGCTTTTATGACATACTCGTTGGAAGCGCCCATTAATACACCATCCGCTAACGAAAATTCAGGCGTATATCGCTCGTCTGTTTGAGAGTACGGAATTCCCCAAAAATCGCCATTCCCACCGTAATTAACGAGGAAGGTTTGCCCCGCAAAATTACCAGCATTCCCTGAACGGTCATTCGCATCAGCGTGGGTATAAGCAAATTGAATTGGCTTTTCAAAACTCACCACATCTCCACTGCCATCAGTGATCGCTGTCAACTGATTCCAATTCTGAAGGCCCGTCTCCCAGACATAGTACTCAGTCACGATCGAAGGATCGTAAATGTCATAGGAGTTAGTTACTGTCGATGTCACCATCGGCCCACTTCTTACGCCCCAACTGTTTGGCGTTGAGTTGATATCGTTTTGTGTCAGGGAAGCATCGTAACGAACTGGCTCAGAGCTATTCACACTCACCAGTGTCAACGCATTACCGCCAGAAGTACTAAAGGTAAACTGTCTTTGGACACCATTGGTTTCAAAAGGCCCGCTCCACGTGCCTAAATCACCAATAGCCAAAGTACCAATAGGGCAATTATCGTAACAGTACAAGGTGACAGAACCACCATTCAGTAATTCGCCAGACCCTGTTTCACTGCCATTGACGAAGCTTTGCTCATAGTACGTCAGTGATGTTTTACCTTGTAGATACTTCACTTCACCACCGAGTTGCTCGGAATACATGTACAAAGATTCATTACTCGACAATACGATTTGTGTCGGGCCAAATGCGGTGATCGTTGGTCCATTTTGTCCCCAACTGAGCTTGCCCGTTTTATAGAAACCATCAGATCCCACACTGTCTTGAGACGCCGTCATGTAACTCACTACCCACTGGTCAAAGCTGCTATCACTGAACACCGAATTGTCCCAGTATGAAAAGCTAACCCCACGCGCATCCGATAAAGACAGGGTTTTCACTGTGTTCTTTATGAGGCGGCCAGGTGCAGTGACGACCGTATAGGGCGTTTGTACTCCCCCATCATCTTTGACGACCGTCTCGCCATTCGTGACAGCACCTTCAACTTCACTCCACAGCCCCCAGTAACCAATGTACCCGTAGCTGTCGTAGTTGGCGTCGTTAGCACTGGCATAACGAATAGGGAAACCTGAGTTAACGTCTATTTGCGCTCCGGTGGATGCATTAAACAAATCATAACGATTCACCGAGCTATCAAAATCCGTTCGGCTAAGACACGTGCCTGTGTTATCGCCCGACTTGTATGGCAAACTACTAAAATCACTCGCATTTTGGAGTAACACATTGCTTGAACTAAACGATAATGCATAAGCGCCACCGTTATCTGATGACGTTAAAGCAATGCCGTCAGATCGATCACTCGACATCACAACACTGGCGCTTTGGGTATATGTACTTGCTCCATGTTGACTCGACTCATACAAGGTAAAGCCAATAGAGCCTTCCACCGAATCAACAGTCAGCACTTCACCGCCGCCTAGTGCGGTTAAGTCAGAAAAATTATCGAAGAAGTCAAAATTGAAGGTGAACTGACCAAAGGGATCAGAATCTGATGCTCCCTCAGTAATCACGGCTTTAAATCGAATGGCTTGTTCATCCGACCCCGTACCCATCTCAGGGATCCAGACGTTGGCAATCAATGGGGACGAGTCAGACTCTCGAGTCACATTTGCTACCGCTTTCAAGTACGATGGCGTATTACTTGCCCCTGATGACTGACCTGTCGAGCCATCTTCTGAATCATCAAAACATGCACCCTCATCGGCAAGCACCAGATAAGGCCCAGAATTGGCAAATTCCGTCATATTGAATTGAGCCGTAAAGCACAAAATACTGTTAACCAGTTCAATCGGTTCTAACGCTTCGTTCCATACATAGCTCTTCGTCGTTGCATTGGAGTACTCAGTTCCTGCGTCGTTAAACGCAGCAATAGAAATCCCTGACCACATCATTGACGAAAGCAATAGGCATGCTGTGTTAGTCGTTTTCATTTGTCACAACCTCCAACTGCTGTGGTAATTGCAAACTGCTGGTTGAAGTCGTACTCGCCGCAGTAGTGCCGCTGTCACCACACCCCCAAAGCACACTGCAAAACGCAATGATACCGATGAGCTGAATTACACCTTTCATACAAACACCCCTTACACGTCCACCTTCCAACTAGAGATTTCCATCTCATTATTGAGATTCAATTTAAGCCTAGTTTTTATGTGGAAATTAGCGACAAAGAAATGCCACACATACAAGTTCACGCTATTAACTTGATTTAAAAGATTTTTCTTGGGTCAGGAAAAAATAGGAAAATTAAGAGGCTATAAAAATCAATTTGTTGAAGCTTAATTACTGACCAGCAATCTAGACGGATACAACCAAAAGTGTGACAAATATCACTAAATAAACACATATGGTAAATTAGGAATGAAAAGACAAATAGAATGCCGACGAATGTGATCATGATCTGCTGATGGATATTGCAGGTTTCATAGACTGGGCTCAGAAACGTTAACAGGACATACACAATTACTATTACAAATTTGCTGGTAGCCCGAACACAATCAAGTGAAATAGCAATAGTGAACTTCTTTTCATAACCCCTTATGGTTGGCGCGTTTTCACATAACGAACAACCAATCAATACGTAAGAAAAATAATCCGAGGAGGACTGGTGTCTACAGGGAAGCTACCGTTGGCGGCAGATGGATTACAACTCAACTTTTGTAAAACATTGGCGTGTCGAAACTTTGGATTGAGTGACGAGAAGCATTACCTGCTTCAAGACACAGATCCGTCTCGCCCCGGCTTGGTGTGCCGTGAGTGTGGCGCCTTTCCTCCTCTCCTTAACAACCATGCAGTGCGTAAAGAATTTTCACGACTCAAAAAACAAGATTCTGGAAATTTAGCGGCTTGCAGTACCGATACATGCATTGCTTACGGTAAGCCAGTGCTTACACATCGTGAGCTTTACCATGCATTTGGCTATAGCGGGGAACGACAACGCTATCGTTGCAAACATTGTCAATCGACGTTTGTAGACCGCTGGTCTAATGCAAATCCAAAGCTAGATTTGCAACAAAAACTCCTCGGGCTTCTCTTCACCGGTTATCCCGTCCGAGAGATTTGCCGCCGACTGCAAATGAACCCAAAGACGTTCTATGATCACCTAGACCAGATTGCCGCGCGATGCCGCAACAAACTGGCCAGTGTTGACGCCCGTTACTTACAACTCGCCAAAGATGCGCCACTCGCCTCCACCCTTACAACGCTGCAACCACGCAGCGAAAATGGTGTTATGTGGTTAGCCACTGGCGATGCTACCCACGGCTATGTGCTCTTGCAAAACATCAACTATTCGCCAGAAGAGGATAAACCTGACGAAAATGCTGATGTCTATATGCCCAACACAAGGCGGATGCCTGACAGTTTCTTACATCTTGAGGATGGCCCAGAATCCGCACAAGACACCTTGCTCAATCAGGTCAACGCCAAGTATCAAGAAGTCCTCTCTCGCAGTAATGTCGAAGATTTATATACTCGGCCGATCCATATTGACTACCCGTCGAAAGGGTGTTTGATTCGTCCTCAATACACGGCCTACGCGCAGTATTTACGTCTACGCGAACTTGTTCCTCATTGGGACGAAATCACGCTGTATCTTCCACAGGAGCCCCTGTTGCGCTCCGCGGTGTTTAGTATTTTCAAAGACAAATTGCTAACAAGGCAGTGCCATCCCGTCTATGTGGAACAAAACGAAATGTGGCAAGAAAACGACAACGCAGAGAACGTCGATATCATGTTGCTAAGCTGGTGGAGAGACCGATGGGCGTTTACACAAAAAGGAAAAGCAGAAAAAGCGATATGCCATTTATGGCGAGAAACGGGAAAAGAGCATAAGTGGCTACAACAAGCCAGCACCTTCAGGCTAGAAGAGTATCAAGCCCGCTTTCATATAAACTTCCGCTCGCTGGTTGATGAACCAAGAAGACGGCTTCGCCCTGGTGGCTTGCTTCCATTGTTGGATATATTCCGTGCGTGGAACAATTTATGTCATCAAAACAACGAAGGGTTCACGCCAGCACAGGCGCTAAACCTCACGAGACAACCTTACACATTGGCTCAATTACTGGGGTAACCTTTCGACGACAAAACAAAAAAGCGAGCCCAAGGCTCGCTTTTTTTCATTCTGAAATCTGCTTATTCGTCCGCTTCTGCTTCTGAATAATCTTCCGCTGCGCCATTGCGAGACGTTGAGCAGAGGTTATAAACCACGTGCTTGTGGTTGATCTCTCTTAGATACTTTAGCCAACAAAGCGCGTATTGCGTTTCCGCAGCACGACGGCCATTGATCTCATCAACAAATTTTTGCTGTTCTTCATCTTGTGGAACCATGGTGCCTTCAAACAGCGCTTTCATGGTACGGCCACAGGTTTCCAAAAGTTGCGATTCCTTTATGGTGAAATAGCCGGATCGAGCAAAACCTTTTGGAAAATGCCTGTCATCAAAAAACCTTTGACCACTAAACATTATTTAGCTCCTTTACATACTTTGCGCAATATTCTTCATTAAACCATTAAGGTGTAAAGCAAAATATTATTAATCTGACAATAAAGAATTTTAATTCTTATTGCGTTATAGCGATGTTTTGGATGCTTGTCGAGCCCTTAACACCACTTCATTGGTTAACTTTAAACGTAAGGTAGCCAATAACTTTTGCTTGGTCGAGCCTCAATGAAGTAAGTTATTGTAACAATGTGAAAAACATCATCATATAACAAAAATTATGCCACTTTTCTTCAAATTTACGCCCGCCATCACACATTAAAACTGAGAAGCCACTACTCTACATGCCCTGTTTTTACAGGGATACAGCCAACATTCTGTGCCTACTACAAAGGTAGACAAGAACGTAAAAAGAAGTGTTAAAAAAAAGAGACGTTATACATTGATACAATCAATTTTTTTAATCAATCACGATGAATTTTTTTGCTGTATTTAACTAACACACTAGAACTATGCTTGCTTTGAATTGGCGTAACGCAAACGCCAAAGAAACTTCATCAATATGTCATGTTACTTTGGCTATATTTAACAAACATGGACTTATCGACGGGAAGCTATATTTCCATTGAATTCTAAGTCCCAACCAAAGTAACGAGAAAGAACAGGGTAAAATAAGATGGCCAAGTGGGAACAGTGGCTGAAAAACGACACTAATCGAAAAGAGAAAGTACATTCTAAGTTCAACGACGAATTCGGAGACGCTCCTCAACGCGACAAGAAGCGCCGTAAACCGCGCCCAAGTCGACCATCCCACGAGGATTACCCGTTCGATTGATGACAAAAAGCCAGCGATGCAACGCATCACTGGCTTTTATTGTTTACCCTCGGCTTATGAGCTCCCTGCCTACAGGCTGGTTAGAAAAAGATCCCGTAGCTATAGCCAGTAAAAACTGCCATTCCCAGTACCACTGCGAGAAAAGCAATTATCATCTGATTACGAAACAGTGACTTGAGCAAAATCACTTCCGTTAAGCTCGCGCCTGCACTGCCGATCACCAGCGCCATGATTGCTCCCATGCTCATGCCTTTTGCTGCCAATGGCGCACTCAGCAAAATCACCGCTTCCGCTCGAATGTAGAGTGGAATACCTACAATCGCCGCAAATGGAATCGCGAACGGGTTGTCATTACCCGCATAAGATGCGATCCATTCAGTTGGCATCGCCCCATAGATCAGCGAACCAATACCGACACCGACCAAGATATATGGCATCGCCTTTTTGAAATCTTTCCAAACGCCTTGCCACACTTTCAGCCATTTGTTTACGGGTTTTGCCTTGCCACCACATGACGCGCCACATCCTGACGTTTTCGCTTCAGGTTCAACATACGCTTCTTCTTTCACGTACTTTTCGAACCCAAGCTTCTCCAATAGGTATCCGCCTATAACCGATACCAGTAACGCTGACGAGAAATAGTAAACCGTGACTTCCATGCCAAACGTGACCGCAAATAGCCCAATGATCATTGGGTTTAGCAGTGGGCTTGCTAGCAGGAATACCATCATGGTGCCAAAACCCGCTTGTGCACGAATCAATCCCTTTAGGAAGGGAATGGTTGAGCACGAACAGAACGGCGTAATTGCCCCTAAGAACGCTGCCATAAAGTAGCCCTTGCCGTTCTTACTGCTAAGGATGTTGCGGATCCGTTCTGGCGGAATGTACATCTGCAATACACCCACAAAATAGCTAATTGCCAAAAACAAAATGGTAATTTCCACTGCGAGAAAGGCAAACATGCCGAGCGTGGCGGTTATAACGTCAGTATTCATAGTTACTCTCTTGGACTATATTTCTAGAATGATCGAAATATAGTTATCTATAGAGACGAGATCAAGATATTTCTGGTATTATCGAAATATAATTTTTTTCGAAGGCTGGTTTTATGGAACTCGACGCAGTAGCAAAAGCATTGAAAGAACTGGGACATCCTACCCGTTTAACCATTTTTAGGCGCTTGGTACGCTCAGGCTATAACGGCATCGCCGTGGGTGAAGTTCAAGAGGATCTAGGGATTCCCGGCTCTACGCTCTCCCACCACCTTTCCAGTTTGATGTCAGCAGGCCTGATTGCACAACGTCGAGAAGGACGCGTTCTTTACTGCGTCGCTCAGTTTGAACAATTGGAGGCGGTATTGGCGTTTTTGCAGGATGAATGCTGTGTGGATGAAGGACAAGAGCCAGAAAGAGAAGGAAAAGCCAGGACCTAGGTCCTAGGAAAAGCTAAGAGCGGACAAAAAGACAAAAGCGAAAAAGAAAGTAAGCTATCAGCATTTTATCTTCGCTCTTTAGCTACGCTCTTCCTAGCCACTAGGACCTAGGACCTTCTCTGCCGCTTTTTGCTTTTTCTTCCGCTCTCGCTCTAATGCCTAGCTGTTTTTCTCTTGCCACTGCGTATTGAAGGTCATCACACGTTGTTGCACTTCACGCCATTTTGTTGAGCTTTGTAGCTCTTTGACAGAGAACTGCGTTTTCTTCAGCAACGTTGATGCTTGTGTTACATCACTAATGGCTATGTTATCGAGCACCTCTATCGAGGATTGACGATTGTTGCAAAGCAGCAACATGTCGCAGCCCGCATCCAACGCTTGTTGGCTACGCTCGGCAGGGCTACCCATCACAGTAGCACCTTCCATATTTAGGTCATCGGAGAAAACGATGCCTTTAAACGCCAGCTGTTCTCGAAGTATTTTCTTCAACCAATACGGTGAGCCACTGGCGGGCAATACGTCATAGTGGGGGTAAATGACATGTGCTGGCATCATGGCATCCAATAGGCCTGCATCTACTTGGGCTTTAAATATCGCCATGTCTTGCTCAAACAGATTGTCTCGGTCATCGACAGGGCTCTCTACGTGAGAATCAGCCAAAACCGCACCATGACCAGGAAAGTGCTTACCTGTTGTTGCCATACCTGCGTCTTTCATTCCCGCCATAAACGCCGTAGAGAAGCGAATAACCGTCTCGTTGTCGTCACCAAATGCACGGCTACCAATCGCTTTGCAATCAAATCCACGATCTAGCACAGGCGCAAAACTCAAATCAAAGTCATGCGCCATCAGTTCTGCTGCCATTAACCAGCCTGATTCACGAGCCAGCACGTCACCTTGTGGCATAAGTGCATAAGACTGCGCGGGAGGAATAATTGTAAATTGCTCTCTGAATCGCTGAACACGTCCGCCTTCTTGGTCAACGCCAATTAAAATTGGGCGTTTCGCTGCTTTGCGGATCGATTGGTTCAGCGCAGCAAGTTGCTGGCTATCATGAAAATTACGCGAAAAAATAATCACGCCGCCAACAGTCGGATGTGCCAATAACTCACGCTCTTCTGCGTCTAGCTCACATCCTTCCACATCAAGCCACAATGGGCCCATGGTGCTCTCCTATTAGATAAATATCTCTTGGGTTAATACTACGATGAGTCACATCTTCAACACAATTTCGATCACCAATTTCTTTGGTCTGTGAGAGACTTAAGTTATCAAACCAAATCAAAAAGAGGCTTATCCGTGAGCATGTATATTGGCATTATGTCCGGCACAAGTTTGGATGGTATCGATCTGGTCGTTGCGGATTTCGAAAACCATTCCGCCCAACTCCATCACCAAGCCATGTATCCCTTTCCGGAAGAACTCAAATCCAAACTCATTGCCCTAAGCCAAGGTGTGCCTGTGACCTTGCAAGAAATTGGCACCATAGACCATTTTCTCGGCAAAACTTACGCCAGAGTGGTCAATCAGTTCTTACGCGAAGCCGGACTGAACGCTAAAGACATCACTGCCATTGGCTGCCACGGGCAAACGGTTTTTCATCAACCCGATGGGCCTATGCCCTTTACCATGCAACTTGGCGATGCCAATCTCATCGCGGCACTAACGGGGATCACGACAGTGGCTGATTTTCGCCGAAAAGACATGGCGTTAGGAGGCCAAGGAGCGCCGCTGGTTCCAGCGTTCCATCGCTATCTATTCGGTAAATCAGATCAAATTCGCGTGGTGCTTAACATTGGCGGTATCGCCAACATTTCAGTACTTGCCCCAAATACACCTGTGATCGGTTATGACACGGGCCCTGGCAACATGCTGATGGACAGCTGGATCGATCAACATCTTCAGCAACCCTACGACAAAGATGGTGCTTGGGCGGCATCTGGGACGGTCAACATAGCCCTTCTAACCCAAATGCTGAATGACGACTACTTCGCACTGTCTGCACCGAAAAGTACTGGGCGAGAGCGTTTCCATCACGGATGGTTAACAGCGCAACTTGCGCAGTTCAGTCAGGCAATATCACCAGAAGATGTACAAGCAACGTTGCTGGTACTAACTGCGCAATCTATTGCCAATGAGTTGAGCAACGACGATGCGGGAGAGTTGTTAGTGTGTGGTGGCGGCGCAAGAAACACCGCACTGATGAAGGCATTGCAAACCGCCCTTCCTCGCTGGCACGTTATGCCAACCGATGCCAAAGGCGTAGAGGGAGATTCATTGGAGGCACTTGCGTTTGCATGGCTCGCACGACAAGCGCTCAACGGCGAACCTGGCAACCTTCCAGAAGTCACAGGCGCAAGCCGAGCATGCCGTCTCGGCGCAATCTATCATCCGGACTAAGGATTTTTCGACAGATGCATTACCCCGACTGAGAACCCATTCGACGTGAACGTTTGGTCGGCATTGGCGTTTTATCACACGTCCGTTTAAGGTACAGCAAGTATTGGCTGAAACTCAGCGGGCGTGAGTAATGATAGCCTTGTGCGATATCAACACCATATCGCTTAAGTACTACAGCGGTTTCTAAGTCTTCCACGCCTTCCGCAACAACCATTAACCCCAATGATTTGGCCATTTCTGTCGTTGCTCGAACGATGTTTTGCTGACGTGGGCTGTTCGTTAAGGTTTGGATGAAACTGCGATCAATTTTCAGCTCAGTAAACGGTAACTGGGAGAGATACGTCAACGAAGAATATCCAGTCCCATAGTCATCGATGGAGACTTCAATGTCGTGCTGTGACAGTTTTTCAATCACATCATTCAATCGATCATAATCTGACACCATGGTCGATTCAGTGAGTTCAAGTGACAGTGTTCCAGTGGGTACATTGTAGTGATGGGCAATGTCGGCCACTTTATCGACTAAATTCGGTATCGCGATATCTGAGGCACTGACATTAATAGACAAACGACGGCCAAAACCAAGCTCAACCAATTTACTTTGTTGATAGAAAGCGCGCTTAATCACCCAGATGGTCAGATCGTTAATCATCCCAACTTCTTCCGCGAGCTTAACGAACACTTCCGGTGAAACTTGTCCAAATTTAGGGTGTTCCCAACGAAGCAATACTTCTGAGCCGTGAATTGAGCCCGTACGTAAATCAATCTGAGGTTGGTGATAAAGCTGCAACTCATCGTTGTCGATGGCTTTTCTTAGGTCAGCCACCAGAGACATATTCAAAGTTCGATTGAAGTTGTTGAGTGAGTCGTAGGCGTTGACTTTATTATTTGACGACGAGGTCTCCGTTAATGCTTGCAGTGCCTTGTTGAACAGCACGTCCGTGCGGTTACCATCTTTGGGATGCACGCTGGTTCCAATGGACCCTTGTATCCGAATCGCAAAATTGTTCAATTCAACATAGCTGTCTAGCTCGTCAAGAACACTGGCCAATAGAAGCTGAACTTTTTCCTCATCCGCTGACAGTACAATGAAGCCAAACTGCCCTTCCTTAATGCTGGCGATGCGATATGACTGTCGATAGCCAACTTCGAGCACATGCACTTCATCACTGTCCAGCGCCGTATCCAACCTCGAACAGACCTTACCAACAAGATGCCGCTTTTCTTTGTCTGACATATATGGCGCAAGGCTTGAGAATCGCGCAATCTGAAAACAACACAAACTGAAACTCACGTTCTTGCCAATCAAGTTTTCAATTTCTAAACGCAGCACGTTCGCATTAGGCAGATCTGAAATCGCATCGTGCGTAAGTTGATAGACAGACTCTTCACGCTGATGGCGAAAGCGTTCAGCAAGTGCTAGCGCCATACACAACACGGCAAGTACAGTACCCAGCATAAACGCATAGCGAGATAGCAAGGTGTACTCAATGACCCCCGTCACCAACAACGGAGGGAATATGCCAGCCACTACCAAAGGCAACCACGAAAACATGAACATGCCGCTCCAACGACCACCCACATTCCAACGTCGCCAAATCAACACGCCAATAAGACAATAAAACACAGGTTGAACAGCGATCAAAAACGTTCCAGATATGTGTTCAGGCAGTACAAAGGACATCAACATTAGCCCGAGAAGCACCATGATCCCGTAGTGAACGATTTGTTTCAGCAAGGATTGCACTTTGTGCACTCTTAAATACAAATGTGCGAATAGCAGGGACAACAAAAACAACCCAAAGGTCAGAGCAACAACGTTGTTACTAAAAAAGATTTGAAGGGCTGGTGGGAACAAATAGATACCAAAGCCGTGAATAGCGCCCAATTGAACCATGGCTGTTAATACATAACCGGCATAAACGAGATAGACGCGTTCTTTCAATGAAACGTAAACAGCAAGGTTATACACCGCGACTAAAATCATAATCGCGATAAAGCCTCCCCATAACGTATGAATCAACTGAGCAAGTAAATTGAATTCTTCTGCATCCATCAACCAAATGGGCATAACAGGAATGCCCGTCGAATAAATGTGTAAATAGATTGTCGACTGCTCAAAAGCATCAAGTGTAAAACGGACAGAAGGCGGCATGTTCCCTTGGCTATAGCCTCTATCAATGCTGTCACCCAAGTTCCATTGATTGATCTCTTCTCCGTCTGGGGTGTATTGATAGATATTGAGTCTGTCTATCATTGGTGTGTCGAAATACAGAGACATATGGCGATGGTCTATAGCCAAATTCTCTAGATCCATTTTTACCCAATACGACTTGTTCCCTAATTTCCAAGGAATATTCTTAGGGTCATCAATTCTCCTAAAAATGGCGGACTCTTTAACATAGCCAAGAATATGACTGTTGGTGCTATCAACAAAATACCCATAGTTCACACTGATGTTGGGAGAAAAAGATGACAACGAAGGAAACAACCCACCAAAGCGGATGCCTGCAATGATGAAGGTAACAACAATCAGTAACGTGACTGAAACCCAAAGAGAGCGATTCGGTATGAGAGACTGGTACCTCATGCAATCACCCTCCTGTAGAAGTGACGTTGCAAAGGGATGAATCTAACAACAATAAGAATGCCAACCCATATAGGAATATATGGTTTCGGTGTAACCTTCATAGACAACCCAACTAACAAGCGACGAAATCAAAAAGTAATGTGATGCGTTCAAATTAATTTTCTTCACTGGCAAAAGAGTGATGTGTTATGTGCCAGAAATATTTGAATCATATACTCTCAATTTAGATACGGATGACCACTTTTTCAAACAAGAAAGCTGGTCTAAGCACAAATTATCGACAATTTATGACCACCCCCTCCAAGTGAACAGATGTCCGAACATCAAACATTTGTTCACGCTCAAAAAAGTCAGTAGACTAAGCCAACTCCAATCTGAGTAGGACGTTACAATGAGCACCACGCGAACATTGAGTAGCAACTTTGAAAGTCTGCTCGACGACACCAACCTTCTCACTGAAATCGCGATTCTTTACTACCAACAAAATACAACGCAGGAAGAGATATCAAAGAAATTTGGTATTAGCCGCGCCAAAGTAAGTAGGCTGCTTAGACGTGCTCGCGAAGAAGGCATTGTGGAAATAACGGTGAAATTCCACCCGGTACATAGTGCGCAACTCGAACAACGTTTAATGGAAAAGTTTAACCTCAAGCGCGCTTTAATCGCCCTTGACCAGCCCAGCGTACAAGAGCAACGAACGCAAGTGGCCACCCTGGTGTCTTCATTTCTCGATGGAAATTTACAAGATGGTATGGTCGTCGCGGTGGGACAAGGTCAAAACGTGGCTGCTGTCGCGGACCAACCCGGTATTGTTTCACACCGTAACGCCCGATTTGTTTGCGCAATTGGTGGTACACACCGCAGTGGTGACATCATCAATGCAGACCACATCTGTCGCCGCCTTGCCAAGAAGTTCGGGGGCAGCAGTGAAACCTTATATGCCCCTGCATACGTTGATACGCCTGAGATCCGCGATGTTTTTCTCAATCATCCAAACATCAATGAAACATTGAACCAAGCACGCAAAGCGGAGTTTGCGCTTGTGGGCATCGGTGACATGGACGAAAACAGTCACATGGTTAAGCTAGGGTGCTTTTCTGCCCGTGAATTTGTCGAGGCGAGAGTCAACGATGGCATCGTTGGGGATATAGGCGGATTCGACTTCTTTAAACTTGATGGAAGTCGCGCCAACACCCTGATGCGAGATCGTGTTGTCGGCTTGGAAATGCAAGATCTCACCAACATTCCCAATGTTATTGCCATGGCAAGTGAAAGCCGAAAGGCACTGTCAATTCTAGGCGCATTAAAAACCGAAACCATTGATGTGTTAGCAACCAGTGCAAGTTGTGCCATGGCGCTACTGAACATGGTCGACAATGGTTAATGATTGGCGTGGCGATCACACTCAATTGGCTAGATTTCCAGCCCCCTTTCAACACATTTAGTGATTAAGGGTAAAATGAGTGAGATCGTCGTGATATTTATCCAATGATAGCGTTGACTTTGTCGCACAAAAACACAAACATAACCCTATCATTTGCTCAGGTGTGTTGCATTTGTTCAACCTGTTACTGACTCTCTCGAAGATCGCTATTCAAACAGGTTGCTAAAAATGCCACTGGGCGCTTGCAGGCTGCCAAAGCAGTCATTGTGAAACTCTACATTAAAGGTTTAAAAGATGAGCACGAAACTCGAACAATTACGCAAGCTCACAACCGTGGTTGCGGACACTGGTGATATTGATGCGATTGCGAAATACCAACCACAAGATGCCACCACTAACCCTTCATTGATTCTTAAAGCCGCCCAAATTCCTGAGTATGCGCCTCTTATTGAAGAAGCGATTACTTACGCAAAATCAAAAAGCCAAGACGCCGACCAGCAACTTGCTGACGCGAGTGACCGCCTTGCTGTTAATATCGGTAAAGAAATCCTGAACGTCGTTCCTGGCCGTATCTCAACCGAAGTTGACGCACGCCTTTCTTATGATTTCGAAGGCAGCGTGGCAAAAGCTCGCAAACTGATCAGCATGTATAACGAAGCGGGTATCAGTAACGATCGCATCCTGATCAAGCTGGCGTCAACGTGGGAAGGTATCCGTGCAGCAGAAGTGCTAGAGAAAGAAGGCATCAACTGTAACCTGACACTGTTGTTCTCATTCGCGCAAGCACGCGCATGTGCAGAAGCCGGTGTTTACCTTATCTCTCCTTTCGTTGGTCGCATCATGGACTGGTATAAAGCGAAAGAAGGCCGCGATTTCGAAGCGTCAGAAGATCCAGGTGTACAATCTGTGTCTGCCATT
The DNA here is from genome assembly GCF_050336585.1 of Enterovibrio makurazakiensis. Classification (NCBI taxonomy): domain Bacteria; kingdom Pseudomonadati; phylum Pseudomonadota; class Gammaproteobacteria; order Vibrionales; family Vibrionaceae; genus Enterovibrio; species Enterovibrio makurazakiensis. The sequence goes on along the minus strand of NZ_JAKJSE010000016.1, from coordinate 10,762 downwards.
TACGATTACTACAAATCTCATGGCTACAACACTGTCGTGATGGGCGCAAGCTTCCGTAACATTGGCGAAATCTTGGAATTGGCTGGCTGTGACCGCCTGACTATCAGCCCTGACTTGCTGCAAGTCCTGTCTGAAGAACAAGGTGAAGTGGTACAAAAACTGTCTGATGACGTAGAAGTTCAACAACGTCCATCGCCAATGACACACGCTGAGTTCCTTTGGGAGCATAATATGGATGCGATGGCAGTAGAAAAACTTGCCGAAGGCATTCGCAATTTCGCGATTGACCAAGGCAAACTAGAAGTCATGATTCGCGAAAAGCTGTAAACTCGCAAAACACATTTTCAAGAGCGGCTATTGCCGCTCTCTTATTTCTTATATCATTCTGTTGATTGATATCAGGTCTGAAATTCATAGTTAAGGTAAGCCCAAGATGGAACGTAAAACCCTTGCCAATGCGATCCGTGCGCTAAGCATGGACGGTGTACAACAAGCCAACTCTGGTCACCCTGGAGCCCCAATGGGCATGGCTGACATTGCAGAAGTCCTGTGGCGTGACCACATGAACCACAACCCACAAAACCCTGAGTGGGCTGACCGCGACCGTTTCGTCCTGTCGAACGGTCACGGTTCAATGCTGATTTACTCTCTGCTTCACCTCACTGGTTACGATCTGTCGATTGACGATCTGAAAAACTTCCGCCAACTGCATTCAAAAACTCCAGGTCACCCTGAATACGGTTATGCACCAGGCGTTGAAACCACAACCGGTCCGCTAGGCCAAGGCATCACCAATGCGGTGGGCATGGCAATGGCAGAGAAATCGTTGGCAGCACAATTCAACCGTGACGGTCACGACATCGTTGACCACAACACTTACGTGTTCTTGGGCGACGGCTGTTTGATGGAAGGCATCTCTCACGAAGCCTGTTCACTGGCGGGTACATTAGGCTTGGGCAAGCTGGTTGCATTCTGGGATGACAACGGTATTTCTATCGATGGTCATGTTGAAGGCTGGTTCACTGACGACACGCCTAAGCGTTTTGAAGCGTACGGCTGGCATGTTATTCCTGCTGTTGATGGTCATGACGCTGACGCAATCAATGCCGCTATTGAAGCAGCTAAAGCAGAAACAGGCCGCCCTACCCTTATCTGTACCAAAACTGTGATTGGTTTCGGTTCACCTAACAAAGCAGGCACCCACGATTGTCACGGCGCACCACTAGGCGCAGATGAAATCGCAGCAACCCGCAAACAGCTTGGTTGGGAACACGGCCCGTTTGACATCCCTGCTGACGTTTATGGCGCATGGGATGCTAAAGAAGCGGGTGCGGCAAAAGAATCGTCTTGGAATGAAAAGTTTGCTGCGTATGAAGCGGCTTATCCTGAACTGGCTGCTGAATTCAAGCGCCGCGTAAACGGTGACTTGCCAGCAGAATGGGATGCAAAAGCAAACGCAATCATTGCTGACCTGCAAGCGAACCCTGCAAACATTGCTTCACGTAAAGCGTCTCAAAACGCGCTAGAAGCGTTCGGTGCGATGCTACCTGAGTTCATGGGCGGCTCTGCTGACCTTGCACCTTCAAACCTGACCATGTGGTCTGGTTCGAAAGCCGTGACAGCTGACGACGCATCAGGCAACTACATCCACTACGGTGTGCGTGAGTTCGCAATGACCGCGATCATCAACGGTATCGCACTGCATGGCGGTTTTGTTCCTTACGGCGCTACCTTCCTGATGTTTATGGAATACGCACGTAATGCAATGCGCATGGCTGCATTGATGAAGGTTCAAAACATCCAAGTTTACACCCACGATTCAATCGGTCTGGGTGAAGATGGTCCAACTCACCAGCCTGTTGAACAAATTTCTTCACTGCGCCTAACGCCAAACATGAGCACATGGCGTCCGTGTGACCAAGTGGAATCTGCAGTTGCGTGGAAACTGGCGATTGAACGCAAAGACGGTCCGACGTCACTGATCTTCTCGCGTCAGAACTTGGCACAACAAGCGCGTGATGCAGAACAAGTGGCGAACATTGCTAAGGGTGGTTACATCCTGAAAGACAGCATTGGCCAACCTGAGCTGATCCTTATCGCGACGGGTTCTGAAGTTGAACTGGCAGTGGACGCGGCAACTAAGCTAACTGCTGATGGCATACAAGTACGCGTTGTTTCTATGCCTGCAACTGACGTGTTCGATAAGCAAGATGCGGCATACCGTGAATCGGTATTGCCTTCAGACGTGACAGCGCGTGTTGCGATTGAAGCAGGTATTGCTGACTTCTGGTACAAGTACGTCGGTTTCGACGGCCGTATCATCGGTATGCACACCTTCGGCGAATCTGCACCAGCGGGTGAGCTGTTCAAGATGTTCGGTTTCACTGTTGAAAACGTGGTTGAAACGGCAAAAGAGTTGGTTGAATAAGCCGTCTTTACCATCAGTCACTAGACGTTTTTGATTCCAAAAACCCGCTGAAAAGCGGGTTTTTTTATTGCCTTAACGTCACTCCTCGATCGTAATATGGAAACCATTTCCCTTTAGATATAAGTAATTAGACCAAACCCTCCCCACCGACATACCAAAACTATCTCACCCTCATAAATTTTATGCCTCGTGCGCAGAATTCACTCTCCTTAAACTGGCTACAAATCAACGCTAAGGAGTTGCGAAATGACAACCACAGATACAAAAACTGCGAGCCAAGAATACATCGAATGGAATGTGGATCTGTCTGTTCCGATTACCATATCTGGCGGTTCATTGCCTTTCTCTGATACCCCGATGGTAGGCGTGAAGCGCATGATGTTTGAACGCCGTGGTGATGAAATCGCAAGACGAGCAACGTCCTGTGTTCGCTATGCCGAAGGCAGTTCATTTAAACCTCACAGCCACCCAGGGGGAGAAGAGTACATCGTTCTTGATGGCACCTTTTCTGACCACAATGGTGATTTCACCAAAGGCTGGTATGTGCGTAACCCTGTTGGTTCAACCCATGCCCCCTTCACCAAAGAAGGCTGCGAAATTTTCGTGAAGCTTTCCCAAGTGCCATCTAACGAGCCTGATTACTTCTACCTCAATACTCATGAAGCAGACTGGAAAGCCGTTGAAGATAAGCATTTTCAACTTCAACTGTGGCAATCAGAAATCGAGAACACGACGTTAAATCAGTTTAAAGCTGGCTATACCTCGACCGTCATCAAACATGACGAAGTAACGGAATTCTTCGTGTTGTCAGGCACAGCAATCATTAACGACGTTAGTTACGAACACCACTCTTGGATTCGTTTTCCAGCAGGTACCACAATAACCGTCTCCACGACATTGGGCGCTGTGGTTTATCAAAAAATAGGGTCAGGCGAAGTACGCGTCTAGTCTCCCAAAAAATCATATTGGATTAACAACATAACGACCGAGAAGACTCGGATAAGGAAAAGTCATGTCCTCAGAAAATACAATTACCCTTTATGAAACCACAGGCTTCCCTAACCCTGCACGTATTCGCGCTGCACTGGCAGAGAAAAATGCGCTTAATCAGGTGGCATTTATAGAAGTTGATGTGATGAATCTTGAGCATCGTTCAGAGGAATTCTATGCCAAGAACCCCACAGGTACTGTGCCCGTGCTTCGTACGTTAGAGGGGGAATACCTCTCCGAATCTACAGCCATTACTGAATATATTGATGCACTTTTTGATGGACCGTCGCTCACAGGTACAACACCGTTAGAGCGTGGGGTGATCCACATGATGCAACGCAGAGCCGAGTCGATGGTTATGGATGCGGTAGCAACCTATTTTCACCACGCCACCGACGGCTTAGGCCCAGCGCTAGAAACCTACCAATGTTCGGAATGGGGCAACAACCAGAAGCAGCGTGCTCTCGCCGGGTTTGCCTATTTTAACAAGCTATTAGAAAACAACTTATACGTCGCTGTTAATACGTTTTCTATGGCTGATATCACCTTGTTTTACGGGCTGGCGTTTGCCGAATTTGCAGGTCTTCAGATTCCTAGCGAATTGACAAATCTCATTGCATGGCGCGAAACCATGTCTCAAAGAGACTGTTTCTCGGCAAACTAACTAAGGAGTGAGAACATGAAAGTACAACCTTTTTTTCATGTGGAAACGGGCTCACTCACCTATGTTGTTTCAGACAGTGGGTTCGCACTCATTGTAGACCCTGTTCTCGACTATAAAGATGGCAATATTACGTACACACATGTTGATTCTGTGTTGGACTATATCAAACGGAAAGGACTGGATTTACGCTTTGTGCTAGAGACACATATTCACGCTGACCATCTCTCTGCATCTCAATATGTGAAAGACATCACAGGTGCTAAATCAATGATAAGCGCAAAGATAAAAGAAGTATTTAGTCAATGGAAAGCAAAGCTAAACCTGAAAAATGTCGCGAATTTCGATTACTTTGTCGATAGTGACTCTAGGGTTCCGTTTGGTTCAAAAGTCATCGAAGTCATCGAAACTCCTGGGCATACCCCTGCTTGCATTACATATAAAATTGATGATCATATTTTTGTTGGGGACACACTTTTTGCCCCTGACAAGGGCACATCGAGGGCTGATTTTCCAGGCGGTAGTTCAACCACGTTGTTTCATTCGATACAAAAGCTCTATCAGTTACCGAATGACACAACCGTTTATCTCTGCCACGACTACCCTCCGTTGGGAGCTTCACCAACAACGCATGTAAAGTTGGACTGGCAAAAAAGACGGAACGTCATGCTAAATCAACAGACCTCACTGAATGAATATGTCTTTTCGCGAGATAGAAGAGATCGTTCACTCTTGGAGCCAAAACTGTTGAACGTCGCGATTCCATTCAATCTCACTTTCCGCTTACCGGCCAATAGCTAACGTAATAAAAAGGGACTCACAATGTGTGAGTCCCTTGCCTCAAAGTACGTAATAAGCAACGCATTCACGCTGTAGAAAGCAACCAACTCCTAAAAGCATCAATGTGTTCGCTCATATCACTCTGCACTTCATCTTGTTTCCAAACGAGAAAATAACAAAATCTAGACCGAAATTGATATTTACTCACGTCAAACGGGCACACTAACTCCCCCGACTTGAGTTCATCTTCAATCAATCGACTTCTACCCAAGGCAAGTCCATTCCCTCTACGCGCGAGTTCAATCACGCTTGCGAAGTCATTAATCTTTAATCCATGCAATTTATTCGGAACGGCGACATCCACGCGATCTGACCATTCTTGCCAGGAAGGGTATCCACTGCTGGAAGCTACGGAGTGATCATGAAGTAGAGGAATACCTTTCAGCAAATGAGGCGGAGTTTCATTCAGGCCATGCTGCTTCGCAAACTCAGGGCTACACACTGGAAAAACATCTTCAAACATTAAATGCTGAGCACACAGATCTTCCCACTGCCCAAGCCCATAACGGATGCCAACATCAATTCCTTGCTCGGCGTAATCAACAATGGAGATACTTGTTTCCACCTGAATATCAATATCATCATGCTGCATTTGATACTGATTTACCCGCGTTAGCAGCCATTTAGATGCAATCGAAGGGCTAGCAGATACGGTGATAATGTCCTCTGCGGGTTCATCAATAAGGTGATTTAACCCCCGCAGGATCAGTTCAAACCCTCTATGGATATCAGGGAATGCATTCACTCCCTCGGCCGTCAATGTTAAGCGGGATGATCCCGACGTCGCACGATTAAATAGTCGAACATTGAGCCAGTCTTCCAATTGTCTGACTTGTTGACCCACTGCAGCAGGCGTGACATTAAGTTCCTGCGCTGCGCCAGCAAAGCTATGGTGCCTCGCGGTCGCTTCAAATGCCCGTATACCGTTTAGATGGGTAATTTTATTCATTCTAAATTTTTTTAGCCGTTTATTAGATGCGTCCATCATCTACCTCATTGCTAACATGGCCTGAGTGCATAAAAGCGCGTCATGTCGTCGAACTCATTCATTTGTATACCCAATCAACCTGAAGATGCGGAATTCAGGTTGATTAGTTATATCAATTTAGCATGCAAAACATCACGTTTGGCCTATTTATATGTCCTGACTGTATTACAGCGCGTCATAAATCATGGCAGTGAATATGCTGAAAGCATACCAATACCCAGCGGTAACGCTACGTTTTACTGGGAAAGAAAAACTATCTCTCCGCTGAACAAATCATGCCTCGTCACCGATTGTTTGTTCGATAAAATCCACAAGGATAAATGGCTATGGAGTTTGGAATGAGCACAGTAGTTGAAACAGCAATTATCGGTGGCGGGTTAAGCGGTTTGTTCGCCGCACACCTGTTAGAACGACAAGGGCGAGACTATGTGCTGTTTGAAGCTCGAGAGCGTTTCGGTGGTCGAATTATCTCACTCCCCTCAAATGATGCCAACCAAGCGAACGTCGATTTAGGTCCATCTTGGTATTGGCCTAACATTAATCCACGACTATCTGCACTCGTCACCTCACTTGAAATCATGAGCTACAAGCAATTTTCATCAGGTCGTTATCTCATCGAAGAAACGCGTGGTGCACCTGCTCAAGCCATCGATATCGGTCAGGACATCATGCCAGACACTTACCGTCTTCGAGGAGGAATGCAGGCACTGATCAATGGCTTGTTGAAGAAGATACGTTCTGAACAATGCTTCCTCGGTACACCAGTGAAAACAGTCAGCAAACAAAGCGATAATACTTATCTATTAGAGTATGAGCATCGTGGTGGCAAAGGCGCATTGGTCGCAAAACATGTTGTGTTTGCCATGCCCCTGAGACTCATCTCTAACACGATATCCTTCCACCCAGCTCTCTCTCCAGCGCTGAAAAGATCCTTTGATGGCACTGAAACATGGATGGCCGCCCACGCCAAAGTCGTATTAACATATGCCACACCTTTTTGGCGCGACAAAGGGTTTTCTGGCTCTGCATCTAGCCGCGTGGGGCCAATGGTAGAAATACATGACGCTTCTCCAGAGAATGATCAAGCAGAGCCGGAATATGGCGCCTTGATGGGTTTTATTGGCATCAATGGTGCGGCAAGAAAAACAGCTGGTGATGGCACGTTGAAACGTCTCATCCTTCAACAGGCGGCGAAGTTATTTGGACCAGAAGCGCAACACCCTCTGAGCATCGAATATGTTGATTGGTACCAAGAAACTTTTACATCCACAACCAATGACCTGTCAGCCTCACATGGCATCTATGGCATTGACATAGAAGACATCGAACACCCACATATTTTCTTTGCAGGAACGGAAGCCTCTCATAGCTTTGGCGGTTATTTAGAAGGGGCTCTAGATGCTGCAAGCCTGGCGGTGAATGCCATCACATCCCTTTCTCACTGACTCCCCCTTCACCTTGGTTTCGCTTAACCGAAGCTCCCACGAACCCGAAGCCCGTACTAATAATTCGGAGACGTTGTTGATTCCCAAATTTCGATATAAAGCGGGTTATTTCTTGCCTAAAACCCCACGCCCATAGCCTTAATTAATGCTACGACACCCCATTCATCCAAACTAAAAAACCAAACTTATCTCTCGCATACACTTAAAAAATACAAACATTACAATATTCTAATTACTCGAACATGATACTCATCTAGTTTAGTAATCAATTACGCACTCAGAGAAAGAGTAAGATAAATCACTTATCTATGAGCCAAATTATCGACCAAGAGAAATCATTAATACTAAAACATCATATTTGTATAAGTATTCACATTTAGTAACATATCACCCAATGCAGACTAAAGGCCGCCTAGCCAGAAAAGTTCAGTATTTTTTAACCAATCCACACTACCACACCAAGTAAATATAACTCATTGAAATATAAACACCTCCATGACCATACAATGCTAAAGCATTGACTGATTGAAAGTCATGCGCCTCAGTTTCAATGATAAATGCATTTACTCAATGCAAAGCCCTACTTTTTTCATGCTTATTTAATACCTAATAAAATTATATAAACATTAGAAAACACTGAATAAACGAATGCAAAAATACTCTTCACATTTCCACACCCTCTCACATGTAATTTAATCATTAAATTACAAAGCTCTACATATGAAACATTTATATTGAGAGGACAGCTCTCTACATTCACACCCTCCAGGTGTGGTTCTTTCGATTATATATAATTAAGTCTTTCTTCATACTTAGCTTAGATCCAATTCATAAGCTCACATTAATAGTCTCGCATGTGAGCCATCCGGCTCTGTAAAAAACCACTCATGTTGAGTATATGTTAACGCATCAATCGATTGCATTAACAAACAATCACTCATATTAAAACAAGTGCATCATTTCTGGAGAGCAAAATGGCCAACATCATCAAAGGAACTGAAGGAAACGACAAGATAAAAGGAACAGACGGCGTAGATATTATCTATGGATATGGTGGCGATGATTACATCGAAGGCTGGGACGGCACTGACTATATCTATGGTGGCGATGGTGATGACACTGTTATTGGCGGTGATGGTACAGATGAGGTGCATGGTGATGCAGGAAACGACTGGGTTCGCGGTGGACTGCTGAATGACAATCTATATGGCGACTCGGGCGATGACCGAATAGAAGGCTTCCACGGTGACGATAACCTTTATGGCGGCACAGGTAACGATAGGCTTTATGGCGGTGAAGGTCATGACAATCTTTATGGCGGTGAAGGTGACGACAAAGTTCGCAGTGGGGAAGGCGACGACATTGCACATGGCGGCGATGGAAACGACGTCATGTTTGGTGACGACGGTAACGACACAATCAATGGTGACAATGGCAATGATATTCTCTGGGGTAATGAAGGAGAAGATACGCTCAACGGAGGTAATGACAACGATGGACTCTGGGGCGGAGACGGCAATGACAAGTTAAATGGTGATGCTGGCGATGACAACCTTCATGGCCAAGATGGTGATGACACCCTAAACGGTGGTGAAGGCAATGATAGTCTCTATGGCGACGCTGGCAACGATACTCTCGATGGCGGATCCGGTGATGATTCACTGTTTGGCGGAGATGGCTCAGATAACCTCAAAGGCGGCATAGGTAACGATACCCTCTCTGGAGGCAACGGAAACGATAACCTTGCTGGCGATGATGGTAACGATACCGTCTATGGCGGAAGCGGAGACGACACCATTAGTGGTGGTAAAGGTGACGATGTTTTATTCGGTGATACGGGCCTAGACGGCTCAACCGACCCTCACCCACCTCTCGATGAACTCAATTCGGCAAGAAACCTGTCAACAACGGCTGCTGTTGCTGCTGCTGCTGGCAATGACACTATCCATGCGGGCGACGGTAATGACACTGTTTACGGTGAAGGTGGTGACGATAAACTCTACGGCGAAACAGGTGACGACAAGTTACACGGCGGTAAAGGGATCGATACCCTTTCTGGTGGTCTTGGCGATGACCTTCTGCATGGTGGTGAGGATAACGACAACCTTGATGGCGGTGCAGACAATGACTCCCTTTACGGCGAAAGTGGCGCAGATCGATTAGTAGGTGGGACCGGTAATGACTTTCTTGACGGCGGCTCCGAAAATGATGTGCTTTATGGTCAAGATGAAAATGACACGCTTGTAGGTGGAACTGGCAATGACCACTTAGATGGTGGTAACCACAATGACCGCTTGTTCGGCGGTGATGGGAACGACGTTCTCGTTGGCGGTTCAGGTGACGATGAGCTTGATGGCGGTGATGATAACGACAGGCTCTTTGGACAAGACGGTAACGACCAGATTAGCGGCGGAAACGGAAACGATTATGTCGAAGCTGGTACGGGCGACGATACCGTAGATGGTGGCGCAGGCAATGACGTTATCTATGGTCAAGACGGCAATGACACCCTCTCCGGCGGGACTGGCGACGACGGTATTGACGGCGGCACAGGCAATGACCGTGTATACGGCAATGACGGTAACGATGGCCTCTCCGGCGGCGATGGCAACGACTACGTTAACGGCGGCACAGGCAACGACCGCCTCTATGGTAACGACGGCGATGACCACCTTGTGGGTGAGCTCGGCGATGATTTGCTTGTCGGTGGCAAGGGTAATGACCTGCTTCAAGCGGGTGAGGGTAATGACAAGCTCTACGGCGAATTAGGCAACGACCGCTTAGACGGCGGTGAAGGCAATGATGAACTTTATGGTCAAGACGGTGATGACCGCCTGCGCGGTGGTGATGGGAATGACCTGTTAAAAGGTGGTATTGGTAACGATGAACTGCATGGCGATGCGGGTAACGACACCATCTATGGTGAAGACGGCCACGACAAGGTCTATGCAGGAACCGGTGATGACACTGTAGACGGCGGTACGGGCAACGATACCCTTTATGGTCAGGACGGAAATGACACACTCTCCGGTGGTGTCGGCAATGACCATTTAGATGGTGGTAACCACAACGACCGCCTATTCGGCAATGATGGGAATGACGTTATCGTTGGCGGCTCAGGTAATGATGAACTCGATGGTGGCGAAGGCAACGACCGTCTTTATGGCGGCGATGGCAATGACATCCTCATCGGCGGGCTCGGTGATGATCACCAAGAAGGTGGTAAGGGCGACGACAAACTCTACGGCGGTGCTGGCAATGACGTTATCTATGGTCAAGACGGCAATGACACCCTCTCCGGCGGGACTGGCGACGACGGCATTGACGGCGGCACGGGTCATGACCGTGTGTACGGTAATGACGGTAATGATGGCCTAAGCGGCGGCGAAGGCAACGACTACGTCAACGGC
>NZ_JAKJSE010000015.1:0-157014 GCF_050336585.1 Enterovibrio makurazakiensis | reverse complement strand
ACCCGGCCCCATAGCGGGTTGCTTGATCACCAAAGAGATGGGCTCGGTCAGCACGCCAATGTCTTGTTCCCATGCAATGGCGAAATCATCAATCAAGGTGTTACGGGTTTCTGCGCTCAGTAAATCCAATCGCACGGTGGCGATATGCGGCCCACTTTCGTCGGCATCGGCATTGGCGTTAAATTGCTGCGTAATGTGTGAAATCAAAGGCTCGCTTTCGCCGTTTTCTTTACTTAGGCGGTCACCAATACGCATCGCGGATCCCACTAAGGTTTTAACCACTTTTTCGGTTTGTGACAGCGACGAACCTGGCGGCAAAATAATGCGCGCTTCCACGATGTCACCATCAAGTTCAGGGAAACCCACAAACCGGACAGAACCTGACGCAAGAAGCGCAAACGAGATCAACAACATCGCCATCACGCCGCCAACGAAGGCATACCGCCATTCAACAACGCGTGTGACTAAGGTAGCGAGCGTGCCTGCTCGAAACCGTTCAAATGCCGCCAAGAAGCGACGCTTAAACGCCAAGTCGGGTTTGGGATCCCCCGCTTTTGATAACGAATGCTGAAGGTGATGCGGCAATATCAGGAAGGCTTCTACCAAGCTCAAGGTCAGCACCAAAATCAGCACCATGGGCACGACGCGAAGCACGGCCCCCATTTCCCCTTGGAGGAATATCAGGCTCCCAAATATGCACACCGTGGTGAGATAGGATGAAACCACGCCGGGCATCACTTTCTTCACACCGTTGACCACGGCATCTTCAAGTTTCTGTCCCCTATCTATGTGGGCCGCAATGGATTCAGATATCACAATGGCATCATCCATCATGATACCGATGGCCATGAGTAGCCCCACCAGCGACATGATGTTTATCGATAAGCCCAACTGCGCCATCAAGAAGAATCCGCCCAAGAAGGCCACGGGCAAGCCTGCCGCAACCCAGAATGAATAGCGGAACGAGAAGAATAGCCACATGACACCGAACACCAAGAGCACACCCTGCCACGCATTGCGCACCATCATGGTGAGGCGATCCCATAGTAGCGAGGAGAAATCATTGGTGAGGTTTAAGGTGACGCCGTTTGGCGCAATGATTTGCTGATCGTTAACAAACTGCTCGACCCGCGCTTTGATCCGCAAGGCATCATCAGCTTTGTTTTTACTGATCTTAAGCAGTGCTGATGGTTTGCCATCAAACCACACTTGTTGCTCATCTAGCTCAAAACGTTCGGTGAGTGTGGCGATATCTTGCAATCGGATCACACCACCTTGGCTATCCGCAGCCACCACCACGCGGGCTAGCGTGTCTGCGGTAATGCGTCTTTCATCAAATCGGATCAGCAAGCTTTTGTCAGCAAGCTCTACATTACCGCTCGGCAAGTTGATGTTTTGGGCACTGATTTGCTCGGCAATGTCAGACACGCTCAACCCAAGCTGTCGCACCGCACTTTCTTTTACTTCAACGCGGATTTGGCGATCAGAAAAGCCAGCGACACTGACCAAGGGCACGTCATAGTCTTGTTTCAACGTTTGTTTGAGGGATTCTGCGTAGGCTTTTAACCCCACCCAATCTGTGTCTGCCGCGATCGCGACATCCACGACGGGTTCATTCCAATCAAGCTCGCGAACAACAGGCGGTTCGATGTCACTGGGGAAGTTGTTTACCGCATTGATCTGCGTTTGAATGTCCACCAGCATGCGAGAGATATCGGCAGTTTTATCAAGTTTCACCACTAAGGATGCTGAACCTTCTAACGCTTCACAGCGTGTTTCCACAATATTCGACAAGCCATCAACGGCTTCTTCCATCAGCAAGCAAATGTTTTGCTCTACTTGCTCAGGGCTTGCGCCTGGGTAGACGACATTGGCAAGAATGTAGGGCGGAGCAAACTCGGGGAAGGTTTCGCGCTTGAGCTTAGGTAATGAGGTTAAGCCAATTAAGATCAACGCAAGCATCAACAAATTGGCCGCGGTGGGGTGCCGCGCGAAATAGCGGATCATGATGCATCCTCAGTCGCTGCGTTGTCGCTTTCAGCACTGCCATTGGCAGCTTGATCATCGTCAGCGACGACGCGCTCCCCATCGAGCGTAAAGGTGCGCAAAGCCATGCCCGGCACAGCAGGCAGCAGATCGTTCACGACCAATTGCTGACCGTCTTTGAGATCGCCAGCGATCGCAACCCGATCGCCATGTCGGAACAGCACATCAACAGGCTCAACAGCCAGTACACCCTCTTCCATCAAATACACTTTGTCGCCACGCAGCGCTTGCTCTGGGATCACCCAATGCGCCACTGGCTGCCCTTCGATCGTGGCTTGTACAAACATCCCATTAACCAAAGAGGGTAATGCCGCCAATGGGTTTTGCGTTGCAGCATCGGATTCTGACGATGAAAGATTAAGCGGAATTTCGAGGATCACGCCGACCGTGGCTTGGTTCAGGTTCACGGTGTCGCTTAATCGCGCCACAGTAGCAGACCATGTTTGATTAAAGCTGCCACTCGACAAAGCAACATTAGCGGTTAATCGCGCCAAATGTCCATTCCCTGACGGCATGTCGCTTGGGTCGTTACTCGGGGCGGCATTGAGAGAATCAAACAGGGTTTGCATGTCGTGAATCGAGACTTGCGCGTCGACTTCTACCGCTTCCAATCCGTGTGCCACCACCATGATTTGTTGCGGCGTGACAAACTGATCTTTTTCGATGTTCACTTCGGCAATACGGCTATTCACAGGCAACACAACGTGTGTTTTCTCCAGATCGCGCTCCGCCTGAGTAAGCGCTAATTGGCTTGCATCCAACTCTGCTTCGGTAATCAGGCGCTCGTCAGGCAGCACTTTCAGTTGGCTTTCTAAATCTTGCACGCGGGTTTGTTGCGACAAATACGCTTGCTGCTCGGTATCTAAATCCGATTGAGACGTGAGACCTTTTTGACGTAGATTTTTCTTTCGCGTTAACTCGTCTTTACTCAAGGCTAAACGACGTTTTTCAATGTTCAGCGTGGTTTTTACGTTGCTACTGTCCAAATCCAATTTTGCCAATCGCGCCCGTTTCGCACTGACATCCGCTTGCGCTTGGGCAACGGCTAATTGGTAATCGGTTGGGTCAATGCTTAGGAGTGCGGTACCAGCAGGGAGAATGCTGCCCTTTTCAAGATCGGGATTTCGATAAATCACCTTGCCGTTCACTTCCGCGATGGCTTGCCACGTGAGTTTTGGCGTCACACGACCGAACCCCGTCACCACAGGTGAAATGGTTTGCTGCGTTAAGGTAAGCACATCCACTGGTCGCGCTTTCGATTGCGCAGGTTTTACCGGAATGTCTGGGCGGGCTTTAATCGCTATCACCAACACCAAAATGCCGATTGCCAGCACAGGAAAGAAAAGCAGCTTTCGGCGCAGTGTCATAGTGAGAGACCTCCATATCTAACCGGTTTTATGCCCGTGCGCACACAGGTATCGCGGACATAGGGTTCGTGCTTTAAGCATGAAAGCTTATTTAATGACAAATACTACGTTGGAACATCCACCTTTTCTCTCAATTTACAAAACATTGCATTACCAGTTAGTCAATTTGTGACAAGCCGAGCTGAAGCAAGTTGCTGTCACTTGGGCCAAAAGTACACTGTTCTTCACAAGCCAGACGCTTATTAGGCCATTCGAAAACACACCATCGATTTCAATCCCCGATTTCACCCAAAACCTTAGTTAGTGAATAACACTATTATCAAGCAATAAAAGCAGTGTTTTGCACCACGGTTAACATAATGAATAATGCTTTCTTGTTATTTTCTAATTTAACATTGACGTAATAGTAAACAGTTTGGTATTCATTTGTTCAGAGCCTTTTAGAGAACTGTAAAAATGATGAATCGCATTTTCCTCCTAGACCTACTCCTTCTCGTGAATTTTTCGCGCGGGTAGTCATGGACTGAAAATAGCATTCACCAAGACATACGAAACCCGCGCAGAGAGCGCGGGTTTTTTCGTTTGGCCTGCAGCGGTGCGGAGTATTAACCCAAAAACGGGCAAGAGAGGGAACGACCATGAAAGACCGAGTCATCATATTTGACACCACCTTACGTGACGGCGAACAAGCGCTGTCTGCCAGCCTAACTGTGAAAGAGAAGCTGCAGATTGCACTCGCACTCGAGCGTTTGGGTGTAGACGTGATTGAAGCGGGTTTCCCAGTTTCAAGCCCTGGCGATTTTGAATCTGTTCAAACTATCGCGAAAACCATCAAGAACAGTCGCATTTGTGGTTTGTCTCGCGCCGTCAATAAAGACATTGATGTTGCCGCTGAGTCATTGAAAGCTGCAGAAGCTTTTCGTATCCATACGTTTCTGTCGACGTCGACGATCCACGTTCAAGACAAACTGCGTCGAAGCTACGACCAAGTGGTTGAAATGGGTGTCAACGCAGTAAAACGTGCACGTCGTTATACCGATGACGTGGAATTCTCGTGTGAAGATGCAGGCCGCACACCCATTGATAACTTGTGCCGCATGGTGGAAGAAGCCATCAAAGCGGGCGCGACCACAGTCAACATCCCTGATACTGTAGGTTACACCGTGCCGGGTGAGTTTGGTGGCATCATCGAAACTCTGTTCAACCGTGTTCCTAACATCGATAAAGCGGTGATTTCTGTTCACTGTCACGATGACTTAGGCATGTCGGTTGCCAACTCCATTGCCGCAGTTCAAGCGGGTGCACGTCAAATCGAAGGCACGATTAACGGTATTGGTGAGCGTGCGGGTAACTGTGCATTGGAAGAAATTGCCATGATCATCAAAACCCGCAGCGAACTGCTGGGTGTTGATACTGGCATTAATCACACCGAAATCAGCCGCACCAGTAAAATGGTCAGCCAGCTTTGCAACATGCCAATTCAATCGAACAAAGCGATTGTCGGCACGAATGCATTCAGCCACAGCTCTGGCATTCACCAAGATGGCATGATCAAAAACAAGAACACCTATGAAATCATGACACCTCAGTCGATAGGTCTTGGCCAGAAAGCCTTGAACCTAACCAGCCGTTCAGGCCGCGCTGCGGTGAAGAACCACATGGACACCATGGGCTACAGCGACACGGATTATGATTTGGACAGCCTATACCAATCATTTTTGAAGCTAGCCGACCGAAAAGGCCAAGTTTTCGATTATGACTTGGAAGCCTTGATGTTCTTCAATAACCTGCAAGAAGAAGATGACTTCTATAAGTTGAAGTACCTAAGCGTACAAAGCGGCAGCGTGAAAGCGACCGCCACCATCAGCTTGAAGTGTGGTGATGAAGAAGTCAGTGATGCCGCCATTGGTAACGGCCCTGTCGATTCTTTGTATCAGGCGATTTACCGCATTACTGGGTATGATATCGTGCTGGACAAATTCGACCTGACCGCGAAAGGCGAAGGCGAAGATGGTCTAGGTCAGGCGGACATCATCGCAAACTACAAAGGCCGCAAGTACCACGGTACGGGCGTGTCGACAGATATCATTGAAGCGTCGGGACAAGCGTTGCTACACGTCATCAACAGCATTTATCGCGCTAACCGCATCGCTCAAATAAAAGAACAAGCAACTTTAAAAACGGAGACAGTGTAACCATGGCAGGTACGTACAAAATTGCCGTTCTACCGGGCGACGGAATTGGCCCAGAAGTCATGCAACAAGCACACAAAGTATTGGATGCGGTTTCTAAAAAATTCGATATCCAATTCGAAAAAGAAGAGTTCGATGTGGGCGGCATTGCCATTGATAACCATGGCTCACCACTACCAGATGCAACCCTAAAAGGCTGTGAAAATTCTGATGCGGTGCTGTTTGGTTCTGTCGGCGGCCCAAAATGGGAAAACCTGCCACCGAACGAGCAACCAGAACGCGGCGCATTGCTGCCTTTGCGTAAGCACTTCCAGCTATTTTGTAACCTTCGCCCAGCGCAAATTCATGCAGGTCTTGAAGCGTTCTCGCCACTGCGTGCTGACATTTCTGAGCGCGGGTTCGACATCGTCGTTGTACGCGAACTCACCGGTGGTATCTACTTCGGTCAACCAAAAGGGCGTGAAGGCTCTGGCCCTGAAGAGAAAGCGTTTGATACCGAGGTTTACCACCGCTACGAAATCGAACGTATTGCGCGTATCGCGTTTGAATCTGCACGCCTTCGCCGCAAGAAAGTCATGTCTGTTGATAAAGCGAACGTTCTGCAAAGCTCAATCTTATGGCGTGAAGTGGTAGAAGAAATCGCCAAAGATTACCCAGATGTTGAGCTTTCACACATCTACATCGACAACGCAACCATGCAGTTGATCAAAGATCCTTCGCAGTTCGACGTGATGCTGTGTTCAAACATCTTTGGCGATATCATTTCTGATGAGTGCGCGATGATCACGGGCTCAATGGGCATGCTGCCTTCTGCCAGCCTTAACGACAGCAAGTTCGGCATGTATGAACCTGCAGGTGGTTCAGCACCAGATATCGCAGGCAAAAACATTGCCAACCCAGTGGCGCAGATCTTGTCTGCCGCACTGATGCTTCGTTATAGCTTGGGCGAAGAAGATGCGGCGCGTGCTATCGAAGATGCAGTGAGCAAAGCACTCGAAGCGGGCGAACTTACCGCAGACCTTGCAGGTGACAGCACCCCACTGACCACGTCAGAAATGGGTGATAAGATCGCCGCCTATGTCAGCGAAGCATAAAAAATTATACGGATCATGATAGCTCTACGTCATCGGATTCACAGGTAAATTCTAAGCGAGCTAACGCCCTGTGAATTCGATAACAATGAGAAAAAGGATTGAGCAATGTCGGCAAAAACATTATACGAAAAAGTTTACGACGCCCATGTGGTGGTAGCAGCAGAAGGCGAAACGCCTTTGCTGTATATCGATCGCCACTTGGTGCACGAAGTGACCTCCCCTCAAGCCTTTGATGGCTTACGCGAAAAAGGGCGTCCAGTACGTCAGGTATCGAAAACCTTCGCGACCATGGATCACAACGTTTCCACACAAACCAAAGACATCAACGCCTCTGGCGAGATGGCGAAAATCCAAATGGAAACGCTGGCGAAAAACTGTGAAGAGTTTGGCGTCACCCTTTACGATTTGAACCACCCATACCAAGGAATCGTTCATGTCATGGGCCCTGAACTGGGCATTACCCTGCCGGGTAACACCATTGTGTGTGGTGATTCACACACCGCCACTCACGGCGCATTTGGTGCATTGGCGTTCGGCATTGGTACGTCAGAGGTTGAGCACGTTCTTGCTACTCAAACCCTGAAGCAAGGCAGCGCTAAGACCATGAAAATCGAGGTCAAAGGCAAAGTCGCTGAAGGGGTAACCGCAAAAGACATCGTGCTTGCCATCATTGGTAAAGTGGGTCACGCAGGCGGTACGGGTTATGTGGTGGAATTCTGCGGTCAAGCGATTGAAGATTTGACCATGGAAGGCCGTATGACGGTGTGTAACATGGCTATCGAGTTGGGAGCGAAAGCGGGCTTGGTTGCACCAGACCAAACCACCTTCGATTACCTGCAAGGCCGTAAATTCTCGCCAACTGGTGCGGATTGGGACGCAGCCGTCGCTTACTGGAAAACACTGAAAACCGATGACGACGCAACATTTGATGCGATCGTGACGCTAGAAGCGGCTGACATCAGCAACCAAGTGACTTGGGGCACAAACCCAGGTCAGGTGGTTGGCATCAATGGCGTGGTACCTGCACCTGAAAGCTTCAACGATCCGATTGAGCGTCACTCTGCTGAGCGCGCGCTGAAATACATGGGCATTGAAGCGGGCCAGAAAATCACTGACATCAACATCGACAAAGTGTTTATTGGTTCTTGCACCAACTCACGCATTGAAGACATGCGTGCTGCGGCAGCCATCGCAAAAGGCCGTAAAGTGGCAGCAGGCGTTCAAGCCCTAGTCGTACCGGGCTCTGAGCAAGTAAAAGCACAAGCAGAAGCAGAAGGTCTGGATAAGATCTTCGTTGACGCAGGCTTTGAATGGCGTCTGCCGGGTTGTTCTATGTGCTTGGCGATGAACAACGACCG
Source organism: Enterovibrio makurazakiensis (assembly GCF_050336585.1). Lineage (NCBI taxonomy): Bacteria > Pseudomonadati > Pseudomonadota > Gammaproteobacteria > Vibrionales > Vibrionaceae > Enterovibrio > Enterovibrio makurazakiensis. The sequence goes on along the minus strand of NZ_JAKJSE010000015.1, from coordinate 148,957 downwards.
TTTAGGTCCAAAAGAGCGCTGCGCATCAACCAGTAACCGTAACTTCGAAGGCCGTCAGGGCCGTGAAGGTCGTACACACTTGGTGAGCCCTGCAATGGCTGCAGCAGCCGCAGTTGCTGGCCACTTTGTTGACGTTAACAGCTTATAAGGAATCACCATGTCAGGAATTAAACAACATACCGGTTTGGTGGCACCGCTGGACGCAGCAAACGTCGATACTGATGCCATCATCCCGAAGCAATTTTTGCAGAAAGTAAATCGCACCGGATTTGGTAAGCACCTTTTCCACGATTGGCGTTTTCTGGACGAAGCAGGACAGCAGGACAACCCTGAGTTCGTGCTAAACCAACCACGCTACAAAGGCGCAAGCGTGCTGCTTGCTCGCGAAAACTTTGGCTGTGGATCTTCCCGCGAACACGCACCGTGGGCATTGGCAGATTTTGGTTTCCAAGTGATGATCGCACCGAGCTTTGCTGACATCTTTTACGGTAACTCCATCAACAACCAGATGGTGCCTGTTCAGCTAACAGAAGCGGAAGTGGATGAGCTGTTCGCGTTTGTCGCGAACAACGAAGGTGCAGAGATCTCACTCGATCTTGAAGCACAAACAGTCACTGCTGGCGACAAATCGTATTCGTTTGAAATCGATTCGTTCCGTCGTCACTGCTTGCTAGAGGGCTTGGACAGCATTGGCCTGACGCTGCAACACAGCGATAAGATCGCCGAATACGAAGCAAAGATTCCTTCTTTCTTGGCATAGGCCTTGCGTTTGCAGTGATTCACTCAGAACATAAACCGATCTTGATGGTCGGTTTTTTTATGCATTTGGTACACGAATTCGAAGAAAGAAAATCGCGCGTGTTCGGGTCTTATATACCCAAGCTATCTGAATATTCCTGAAGATGCTCGGGTGTATGTAACACAACACATAGACAATAACGCCAATACGAGCACACTAATGCACGTTCACACTGAGTTAGGGATACGCCATGCACAACGCTTTGTCACGTTACGTCACTTTGTTCGCTACTTTGATCTTGTTTTCGAGCGATGTCTTGGCCGCACCAAAAAGCGAGTTGTGGCCCATTTGGGATAGCAGCAACGAAACAAATTCAACCGCTTTTGACCACAGTAAATGGCAACAGATTTTAGATACGTATCTTACTGAACAAGGTCAGCACACCCTGTTCAACTATGGCGCTGTGACAAAACAAGATAACGCCTTACTGGATCAATACTTATCTGATCTGACCGCTCTCGACCCGCGTCACTACCGTCAGAGCGAACAATTTGCCTATTGGGTGAATCTGTATAACGCACTCACTGTAAAACTTATTCTTGATGAATACCCGATTAAATCGATCACCAAGCTGGGGGGATTTTTAAGCTTTGGCCCTTGGGATGACAAAGTCACTACAGTTGCAGGGCAAGCGCTAACCCTTAATGATATTGAGCACCGTATCCTTCGTCCAATTTGGAACGATTCACGCATTCACTATGCCGTCAATTGCGCCAGCCTAGGTTGCCCAAACCTTGCTAAAACTGCTTTTACCGCCAAGAACACAGAGTCTTTACTTGATGCGGCTGCAACACAGTTCACCAATAGCCCTAAAGGCGCCACTATCAGTGACAATACCTTAACGCTGTCGTCCATTTACGATTGGTATGGCGTTGATTTTGGTGACAATGAACAAGCCATTTTGTCGCAGATAGACGAGTATCGCGACGGGAAGCCGCTGAAAGGCTGGACGGGTAAAATCAAATTCGATTACGACTGGTCGCTCAATAAGCCATAACAATTATTGGTAATCATCTCCTTGATGATTACAATATCAACCATCTCGTGGGGAGCTGACATGAAGTTGGCTGAGATTGCGAATGCTAAACCCATACACCTGAACCAGATAATGCTGGCGTAGGAATGAGATGTCGCGGAGTGCAACTCAACTCAATGACCCTCAGCCTCGCCGAACATGATGTGAGGCAACCATGAAAATCCCATTTTCCACCCTGATGTTAACCATGGCCATGGCGGGCCCTGCGTTAGCCGATACTTCAAACACGTTAACCGTTTACACCTACGACTCATTTGCAGCAGATTGGGGCCCTGGCCCTGCGGTAAAAAAAGCGTTTGAAGCTCAATGTGATTGCACCTTGAACCTAGTGGCATTGGAAGATGGCGTGACCATTCTTAACCGCTTGCGTCTTGAAGGAAATAACAGCAAAGCTGACGTCCTACTTGGCCTAGACACCAACTTGATGGCTGAAGCGGAAAAAACGGGATTGCTTGCGCCACATACTGTGGACGTGAAAAACGTCACACTGCCGGATGGTTGGAATAACACCACATTCGTTCCTTATGACTATGGTTACTTTGCTTTCGTTTATGACAAAACCAAATTGGAAAACCCGCCAAAAAGCCTGAAAGAGCTGGTCGAAACACGCGACGACATTTCCGTGATCTACCAAGATCCTCGAACGTCTACCCCAGGCCAAGGCTTGATGCTGTGGATGAAATCTATCTACGGCGATGATGTCACAACGGCATGGCAAAAACTGGCAGGCAAAACCGTTACCGTCACCAAAGGCTGGTCTGAAGCCTACAACATGTTCTTAAGTGGCGAGTCAGACATGGTGCTGTCATACACCACATCTCCTGCTTACCATTTGATTGCCGAGGAGAATGCCAACTTCACCAGCGCTAACTTCGCAGAAGGCCATTACATGCAAGTTGAAGTGGCGGCAAAAGTGAAAGGTTCAGACAATTCAGCGCTTGCAGATGAGTTCATGCAGTTCATTCTTAGCGATGGCTTCCAGAATACGATTCCAACCGGAAACTGGATGTATCCCGTCACTGGCGTTGAGCTGCCAAAAGGTTTCGATACCTTGTCGGTTCCAAACAAAAGCTTGCAATTCACACCTGAAAAAGTAGCGGATAATCGCCGCAACTGGATCCGTGAATGGCAATCGGCACTGGTGAAGTAACATTGTGCTAAACCCTTCAAGAACTTGGCCGGGAGTAATTTCGGCTTCGTTAATAGCGGTGCTGATCAGCGCCGCTTTATTTTCTCTGCTATCTCAAGCGCCGTCGTTAGACGTCGCTTCGTTGTGGTGTGACCCTTACCTTCAACACGTCACTGTTTTCAGTTTCAAACAAGCATTCTTGTCTACCTTGCTTTCTGTGGGTCTCGCTATTCCCGTTGCCCACGCCCTATCACGCCGAGAGTTCAAAGGCAAAGCCCTACTGCTCAAGCTCTTTTCAATGACACTGGTACTCCCCGTATTGGTTGGCGTGTTTGGTCTTTTAGCCATTTATGGCAAAAGTGGCGTGTTGGCTGACACGATGTCGTTATTGGGTTTGGAGTGGGATGTCAGTATTTATGGACTATCCGGCATTTTGCTTGCGCATGTCTTCTTTAACTTGCCCTTTTCTGCCCAACTCTTGGTGCAAGCATTAGAACAAATCCCCGCAGATCAGCGGCGGTTAGCCCAGCAATTAGGAATGCGAGGCTGGCATCAGTTCCGCTTACTTGAATGGCCTTATCTTCGCCAACAATTGCCACATGCTATTGGCTTGGTATTTATGCTGTGCTTCACCAGTTTCGCCACTGTCATGGCATTAGGGGGAGGACCGAGCGCCACCACCATCGAACTTGCCATTTACCAAGCAATTCGCTTTGATTTCGATCTTCAAACCGGAGCCTTGCTTGCATTATGGCAACTGCTGCTATGTGGGATTTTTCACCTTGTCGTTCAACGTATGATTAAACCCGTTTCGTTACAAGGAAAGGACAGTCACATCGTTTTACCCAAGCGTTGTGACACTCGCGCAGAGCAAGTGTGGGATGCAATATGGATCAGCTTTTCGGCGTTATTAGTACTGCCGCCTTTAGCGATGGTGTTACTCAGTGGCATCAATCCCAGTGCCTTAACGGTATTAACACAATCTGCGTTATGGCAGGCAACGGCAAACTCACTCTCACTGGCATTTGGTAGTGCTATTTGTGCATTTGTATTGGGTGCATCAATCATACTGACCAGTCGATTTTGGCGCATATCAGGCCATATAAAACGCGCAGATGGTATTGAGATGACGGCGTCGTTGATATTAGTTGTGCCCAGTGTCGTACTCGGGACGGGCCTCTTTTTGATGCTTCGTGAACACATGGATGTCTTTAGCTCACCTTATTTGCTTATTTTGGCAGTCAATACCTTGATGGCCTTACCGTATGTTGTGAAAGTGCTGAGCCAACCCGCTTACCAACTTGCACAGCAATACCATAGCTTGTGTAATAGCCTCGGAATCAAAGGCATTAACCGCCTACGATTGGTAGAATGGCGCGCACTGAAAAAGCCCATAGCGAGGGCTTTCGCTGTGAGTTTCGTGCTTTCGACTGGAGATTTGGGAGCCATTGCACTGGTAGGAAGCCAAGATTTTCAAACCCTGCCGCTTTATTTATTCCATTTAATGGGAAGCTACCAAATGGACGCCGCTGCCGCAGCCTCGCTTGTGCTGTTTGCCTTGAGCCTTGGCAGCTATGCCCTTATCGAAACATTGTTCACTAGGAAATCTCATGCTGCACGTCAGTGAATTGTCTCATCACTATCAGACTGAAACGCTCTCGTTTTCTTTTCAGTCTGAACCAGGATCAATTACGGCGATACTCGGCCCTAGTGGCGCGGGAAAGAGCACCTTGTTATCACTGCTCTGCGGATTGTTGGCGCCAAGCGGGGGAAGCGTGGCATTTGGCGATCAGGTGTTTACCCATTTACCAGCGCACGAGCGACCTCTTTCAGTTTTGTTTCAAGAGCACAATCTGTTTGGTCATTTAAGCGCTTTTGACAATATTGCACTCGGAATAAGCCCCAGCTTAAAACTAACATCAGATGATAAAACATCGGTCATCCAAGCAGCCCAACAAGTAGGACTACAAAGCTATCTCGACCGCCTACCAGGGCAACTGTCTGGTGGACAAAAACAGCGAGTCGCACTCGCTCGCTGTTTAGTTCGAAATCGTCCTATTTTACTACTGGATGAGCCATTCTCTGCGCTAGACCCTACGCTACGCAAAGAAATGCTTCAGCACGTTAAACAGTTAGCACAACAATTTAACACCACTATTTTGATGGTGACTCATCACCCAGAAGATGCGTTGGCTATCGCTGATAAAGTGTTGCTAGTAGACGCAGGAAAAGTGGTTTATCACGCTTGCGCGTCGGAACTTAACGCCCCTAACGACACCATAAAGCGCTTTATTTCATAGTATTATCACTCGTGATCTGGTCAAACATTGCGCATCAACAAACCGCATCTATACTTGTTTTTAAGACACTTGAATCATAAGAGAGATGCGATTGTGACTGTTACCAGTATTGATGTGCTGGACTCGGTGGTTGATATTACAGCTCAGACAGAGTCCGATACCATTTCTGAAAGCCTCATCACGACAATTTTGCAATTGACGCCGGCAAATCAGGTTTTGGTGTTGGATTATAACCCTGAAACCAACCCAGAATTTATGGTGGTCGCGTGTTCAGACATTTTCCTTTATGAAGAAGAAAAAGATGCGATTGAGCGTATTCTGCTGAACTGCGTGTCTTCCGGTGAAAATATTGTTCAGTTCTGCGCCACAGAGAGTCAATCTTTGCTTGCTGTGCCAATTTACGGAGAAGGCGAAGACATCACCGCGGTGGTCTTCTGCAAATGCGACCAGCTCAAAGGTGATGAAGTTCAACTGATCGAAGGTCTTGCCAAGATTTATGAGAACTATCAAAAAATTATCTCAGCAAGCGAGCGAGATGGTTTGACTGGCCTTTATAACCGTAAAGTTCTCACAACCAAAATCGATTTACTCTTGGACCGTTTTCTTATCCAAGGAAGCAGCATTACCGACGACCCTTCTCACCACCATTGGGTCTGTATTTTCGACATCGACCACTTCAAGCTCATCAATGATGCTCTGGGACATGTGTTTGGTGATGAGGTTATCCTGCTGATTACCGCCATGATGAAAAAGGCGTTTGGTGACGATGATCTTTTATTCCGCTATGGCGGCGATGAATTTGTGGTCATTATGCACCCTCAATCTCGTGAAGAGATGGAAGCGACCATTCGAGGCTTCATCAAAACCGTGAACGAACGTGACTATGGGCAAGCAAAAGATGTGTCCATTTCAATGGGAGCCGCGGCAATCAGCGACCAAGAGCTTAATGCGATCACCGTTCTTGGCTTCGCCGACCAAGCGCTATATAAAGCGAAGCAAAATGGTCGTAATCAAGTCGCCTTTTATGAAGAACTCATTGCCAATGGTGAGCTACAAGCTTTAGTGCCTGAAGACGACGTTGAACTGTTTTAGACACATTTCGAATTGCCACGCCACACTTTAGAGCCGCCATCAGTGCGGCTTTTGTTTTTGCGATCTTAGTTGCACTTTCATACCAATCATTCCATTGACAAAAACATCACGAATACATTTCCTAAGTGAAGAGGGTTGCGTATAATCCTCGTCAGAAAATCTAGACAGGTCGATACTCTTGCATTCATTTATACCCAGCATTCGCCAGCTTACTGCTATCTCGCTGACGTTGTTTATGTTTTTGATATCACCTGCTTCGTATGCCGACACAAAGCGCTTAATTGTGACTGGCTCTTCGACATGGCAGCCATTCTCTTTCATTAATCGCGATGGGCAACCTGAGGGCATCATGGTTGACTACTGGCGCCTGTATGCGAAAGCAAATAATGTGGATGTGCGCTTCAACCTTTTACCATGGAGTGAGTCTCTCCAGTACGCGGCAAATACACCAGGCGTTATTCATGGTGGGTTGGGCTATACCGGAGATAGAGCAGAAGTGCTGGCTTTTTCCCGTGAATTACCACTCAATCGCTACAACGTCAGCCTTTTCGCGCAAAAAGATCTGCCTTTTGAAGATTTTAAAACTCTTGATTCAGTGATTGTAGGCACCGTCAAAGACAGTACCAAACATGCCTTTCTCGCATCACGTATTCCTGAAAATAACATCAAACTATTCCCGACGTTTGGATCATTAAATGAAGCGGCTTATCGCGGAGAGGTTGATGTTTTTATCGACGATCTCAGCACAGCACTTTACGACATGCGCCATTCCGGCAAGGCTGGCCTATTTACACCACGCAGAAAGCTGTATTCCTTCCCGATGCACTTTGCTATCAACAAAAATGAAAAAGACTCAATCACCGCTATTGAGCACGGCTTAGACAAAATCAGCGAAGATGATGTTGCCGCCATTTACGCAAAATGGATTCCCGCCAGTAAGATCAATGCTGTTCTTCCTTGGTTAAACAAAACCGCCCACTACATCATCTTATTCTCTTCACTTCTGCTTCTGATTGGCGGACTGGGGCTCTACCATCGCCTTTTAAGATACCGAACGGAAGAACTAAAAAGTGCTGTTGAAGCGCTAAAAGACACCAATAACCGTCTAGAGTCTGCGGTGAAAAACGACGTCCTCACTGGCGCAAAAACTCGGCATCAATTTTTCACCCAACTCGCTGACAAACGTTTTTCACCCTCCCCGTTTGTGGTCGCGGTGTTGGATATTGATGGGCTCAAGCACATTAATGAAAACCATGGTCAAGATATCGGCGATATGGCGTTAAAACACCTCGCCACTCAATTACGCCTTCAGCTTTCAAGCCAAACCATGTTTGCGCGTCTTGGCGGTGGGGAGTTTGCGATTCTGTTTGATTTGAGTGATAGCAGTCAGGCGGTACGCAAACTGAGTCAGCTTCAGAAGTCCCTGCAGTTGAGTGCACTTTATATTGACCAACAAGTCATTCCTGTGAGGTTTACGGCGGGAGTTGGCTGTTATCCCTATGATGGCGAGCAGGGAGAAGCCTTAGTGCGTATTGCCTCTAGTCGTATGCGAGCGAATAAACCTCAATATAGCACCACCAGTGCCAACGATCATGAGCCTGAAAGCATGGAGCGTCACTGGGCATAGTGCCCGGCCAAAAGCATCACGATGGTAACGCGACATACTGACTTTGCGTTGATTCAACGCCCATTAACGCAGATAAGAATATTAAGAAAAACAAAGGCTGCCTATCGGCAGCCTTTTTGTTATCTCTCGCTTTATATGTATTTCTACAAGTTTTCTTCAGCAAACTCCGCCAAGCGGCTTCGCACCACACCATTGAGATAAACGCATGCGCTGCCTTCAAAGTTCTTGAAGCGCTCAACGATATACGTCAACCCTGATGTCACAGGTGTTAAGTACGGGCTATCAATCTGTGCCAAGTTACCGGAACAGACAATCTTCGTGCCTTCACCACAGCGCGTAATAATGGTTTTAAGCTGTGATGCAGTGAGGTTTTGACACTCATCCAGAATCACAAACGCATTCTGGATCGAACGTCCGCGCATAAAGTTAATGGATTTAAACTGAATGTTGGCTTTATCCATGATATATCGCATGGAGCCATCGGTGCATTCGTCATTCTTATGCAGCGCTTCGAGCGTATCGGTCACTGCGCCAAGCCAAGGAAGCATTTTCTCTTCCTCTGTGCCCGGCAAGAAGCCTATTGATTCGGCGATTTCTGGGGTGTTTCGAGTGACAATAATTTTGTCATACATGCCCTTTTCCACCACCTGCTCAAGCGCGGCAGCCATGGCAAGAATGGTTTTACCACACCCCGCAGGCCCAGTGAGGATCACTAAATCGACACTGGGATCAAGCAAGGCATCGACTGCCATTCCTTGATAGATATTCTTTGGACGAACGCCCCATGCTTCACGATGCATTAAACGTTCGCGGCTGATGTCTTTTAGCTGAAGTTCACCGTCGGTGAGTCCAACCACGCGCCCAGCGAAGTCCTTGCCTTCATCAAGGAGGTACTGGTTGATATAGGTGTTGTCGACCATTTCACGTGGAACCGTGTGCAGCGTTGTTCTTCCGCTGTTTCGCGTTTCACATTGCCCGACTCTGTCCCAGAAGCTGCCCTCAAAGACTTGAAAGCCTTTGGTCAGTAAGCTGACGTCATCAATAAGTTGATCAGTTCGATAGTCCTCAACATACAATACGCCCGCCCCTTTGGCGCGAAGTCGCATGTTTATGTCTTTGGTGACTAGAACCACTTTGCGAGGTGTGCGTTTAGCTTGCAGGAACAAAACGGCGTTGAGGATTCGGTTATCACCTGCCTTATCGGCAAAGGCTTGTACTGTTTCTTTGATTTCAAAATCCACAAGGATTGAAACCGTGCCGGTCGCTCCTTCTTTGCCTACCACGATCCCTTCTGAGATCTGGTCCGGCGTTGCGTCTTTGAATATATCTTCGAGGGCCCGAATCGCTACCCGTGCATCACGAGACACATCTCGCTTGCTGTCTTTGATTCGGTCAAGCTCTTCGAGGACAGTCATCGGAATGACCACATCATGTTCTTGAAATGAATAGATGGCGAATGGTTCATGAAGCAGGATGTTGGTATCCAGCACAAAGAATTTCCGTTCGGCATCGCCCATAGACACCTCCTTGGTAACATAGGCAAGTGGGATTCCCACATATTCCCAAATGACAATTGTCTTTGTGATAAAGACACTGTCATCGGGGTATATTCTTAATCGTAAGACAATTTCAACGAATTACCCGTCGACAAGCCCACATTTTCATTAATTTGTTGCCTATTTGTTACACGCGCCAAATTTACTACATTGACCGTGACCATGCTCACAACTTCAAGTACCATTAGCAGCCATTTTCTGAGTGCTCAACATGACCTACAATGTAGTTCTCAAGAAGCACGCTCCAATTTGTGTCAGCTTTAACCAGAGGTTTCTTCCCTTATGCCATACGCCCTCGGACAACGTTGGATCAGCGATACTGAAAGTGACCTAGGTCTTGGTACCGTGGTTGCTATCGACGCCCGTACCGTTACCCTAATGTTCCCTGCCAGCGAAGAAAATCGTTTATACGCCCGCAGCGACGCGCCAATCACCCGTGTCATGTTTAACGTGGGTGACACTATTGAAAGCCACGATGGCTGGTTTTTACAGGTCGAGCACGTTGACGAAGAACAAGGCGTTCTAACCTACACAGGTCAACGCACTGACACAGGCGAAGATAACGTCAAGCTCCGCGAAATCTTGCTGAGCCACCAAATTCGATTTAACAAACCACAAGACAAACTGTTCGCTGGTCAAATAGACCGGATGGATCGCTTTGCACTTCGCTATCGCGCCCTGAAAAACCAATATGAGCAACACAAAAGCCCAATGCGTGGTTTGTGTGGTATGCGTGCAGGCCTGATCCCGCACCAGCTATTCATCGCTCATGAAGTGGGCAGACGCCATGCTCCTCGTGTACTGCTGGCAGACGAAGTGGGTTTGGGTAAGACCATTGAAGCGGGCATGATCATCCACCAGCAGGTGCTGTCTGGTCGCGCTTCTCGCGTACTTGTTGTTGTGCCTGAAACGCTGCAACACCAATGGCTTGTAGAAATGCTTCGCCGTTTTAACCTGCATTTTTCCGTGTTCGACGAAGAACGTTGTGTTGAAGCCTTCGCTGATGCCGACAACCCGTTCGACACCGCTCAGTTGGTCCTGTGTTCGCTCGATTTCTTGCGTAAAAGCCGCAAGCGCGCAGAGCAAGCAGCGGAAGGCGAATGGGATTTGCTTGTGGTTGATGAAGCGCACCACCTTGAGTGGAGCGAAGAGAAGCCAAGCCGCGAATATCAAGTCATCGAAGGTATTGCTGAAAATACGCCAGGTGTGTTGCTACTGACCGCGACACCCGAACAGCTAGGCCACGAAAGCCATTTCGCTCGCTTGCGCCTGCTCGATCCTGACCGTTTCTATGACTATCAAGCGTTCGTTAAAGAAGAGCTTCAGTACGCTCCCGTTGCTGATGCCGTCAGCCAATTGCTGTCTAACGAAGCATTGAGCAATGAAGCGAAGAACAGCATCACTGAGCTGTTGTCTGAGCAAGACGTTGAGCCGTTGCTCCGTATTGTCGAAGCCAATGACGTTGACGACCTTCAACAACGCGACGCTCGAAATGAATTGATAGATAACCTGATGGATCGTCATGGCACCGGCCGTGTCCTGTTCCGTAACACACGCGCAGCCATTCAAGGCTTCCCGCAACGTCACCTGAACTTATACCCCTTGGCCTTGCCATCACAGTATCAAACAGCGATGCGCGTGGCGGGGATCATGGGCGCAGGCAATCAAAGCCTTGAGCAAAAAGCCGTTCAGTGGCTGTACCCTGAAGATATTTATCAGCAATTTGAAGGCGAAGACGCTAGCTGGTGGGGATTCGACCCGCGCATTGATTGGCTGCTCGACTTGCTTAAATCAAACCGCCAAGAAAAAGTGCTGGTTATTTGCTCTCGAGCGCAAACGGCTTTGTCATTAGAGCAAGCATTGCGTGAGCGTGAAGGCATTCGTGGCACCGTATTCCATGAAGGGATGTCGATTTTAGAACGTGATAAAGCAGCAGCTTACTTCGCTCAAGACGAAGCTGGCGCGCAAGTGCTTATCTGTTCTGAGATTGGTTCTGAAGGTCGTAACTTCCAGTTTGCAAACCAACTGGTGATGTTCGACTTGCCAATGAACCCTGACCTGCTTGAGCAACGCATCGGCCGTCTTGATCGCATCGGTCAAAAGCGCGATATCGAAATTCACGTTCCTTTCATGATCGGGACTTCGCAGGCGCTATTAGCACGTTGGTACAATGAAGGCCTTAATGCCTTTGAAGAAACCTGCCCAACGGGTCGCGCGGTATTCGAACACGTTCAAGATGATCTATTGCAGTTGCTAGCGAAAGGCAGCATCGACGACTCACTTGATACCTTGGTTGAAACCAGCGCAGAAATGCACCACCGCTTGAAAGGCGAACTGGAAAAAGGTCGCGATCGCTTGCTAGAAATGCACTCGAATGGCGGTGATGAAGCAAAAGCTCTGGCAGAGAAAATCGCTTCTCTCGACGGCGACACCAACTTGGTAACGTTCGCATTGGGTCTGTTTGACACTGTGGGCCTAAACCAAGATGACAAAGGCGAAAACGCTATTGTTGTCACACCGTCTGAGCATATGCTGGTATCAAGCTATCCAGGGTTACCAAGTGAAGGTTGCACCATTACCTTCGATCGCGAAACGGCATTATCACGCGAAGACATGCGCTTTATCACTTGGGAACACCCGATGATCCAAGGCGGCATTGATTTACTCCTATCAGAAGACGTGGGCTCTACGGCGGTATCTTTGCTTAAAAACAAAGCCTTGCCTGTGGGCACACTGTTCCTAGAGCTTCTGTACGTTGCCGATGCGCAAGCGCCGAAAAGCTCTGGCATCCACCAATTCTTGCCGGCTGCGCCTATCCGAGTTTTGCTTGACGCAAAAGGCAATGATTTGGCAGCTCAAGTGGAGTTTGAAGGCTTTAACCGTCAGTTAAGCCCAGTGAATCGCCACCTTGGTAGCAAACTGGTCTCTTCCGTACAGACTCAAATTCATGGTTTGATTGAAATGGGCACTCCGATTTCACAAGCGCACCTCGCGACAGTGAAGGAAAGCGCCGAAGCGGAAATGACCACCAAACTGCGCAGTGAACTGGATCGTCTTCAGGCACTGAAAGCGGTGAACCCAAACATTCGTGATGATGAATTAGAAAGTTTGGAGTCACAGATGGCAGATTTGCGCACTTACATCAGTCAGGCACAAGTTCGTCTTGATGCACTGCGAGTGATCGTGGTCAGCCACCAGTAAGCTTCTCTGAGCACATCGATTAAGGCACTGCTTCGGCGGTGCCTTTGTTTTTCTACCCTCATATCCCACCACCTCAAAGTAGGTCCATGCCTGTTCAGCGAGAATGTGTTTGGGTATAGCCTTTCAAGCGTGTCGTGCTACACTTTCGGCCGTTTAATTTTCGAGCGAACTCATGAGCGACTTTATCTACAATCCGCCAACAGAGCCTTGGCTGGATGTTATTTATCAGGACGATGACATTATCGCCCTCAATAAACCCAGCGGACTGCTAACGAATCCTGGTCGCGATCCTGCGCACTACGACAGTGCTTGGTCTCGTATCAAGAAAGAGTTTCCAAACGCCGAATTGGTGCATCGCCTTGATATGTCCACATCAGGTCTGATTGTGTTCGCCAAACACAAAGAGGCTGAGCGTCACCTTAAAGCGCAATTTCGTGAACGCATCACCCACAAACTTTATTACGCTCGCGTATGGGGCAATGTGGAAAATGATGAAGGTCGCGTTGATTTACCTTTGATTTGTGACTGGCCGAATCGCCCCAAACAAATGGTATGTTTCGAAAATGGCAAACCCTCGGTCACAGATTACGAAGTGATCAAGCGTGAGAGAAAAACCACCTTGATGCGCCTTTTGCCTATCACGGGTCGCTCTCACCAACTTCGCGTGCATATGCTGGCACTGGAGCACCCTATTGTCGGTGACGAGTTCTACGCCTATCCACAAGCCTACAAGTATTCACCGCGCTTACAACTTCATGCGGGCGAACTCTGCTTTTTACACCCAGGAACTGGCGAACCGATGCACCTATCTGCGCCTTGTGATTTTTACGCTAATGCGCCTTCTGATACATTGGTCAAACGTGGCATTCAAGCAGACCCAAGTTTGTTGAAATAGCGTAATCAACGTTCTACAGTGGCGGAAAAAGGAAGTCCGCCATGGAAAAGATTGTTTTTCTCGACAGCGCCACCATCCCCGCTCACATTCGTATTCCTACGCCTTCTTTCCCCCATCATTGGGAAAGTTATGAGTCCACGTCACAGGATCAGGTACTTAGTCGTCTTGCGGATGCCAGCATTGTTATCGCTAATAAGGTCGAACTTAGCGGCGAGATACTCTCACAGTTACCCTCATTAAAGTTGATAGCCGTTTCTGCCACAGGCTATAACAACGTGGATACCGACTGGTGCCATGCCAATCACTTACCAGTTTGTAATATCCGTGGATATGCCACGCGATCGGTGCCCGAGCACGTGATGGCGCTGACTTTCTCGCTTCGCCGAAACCTCAATGCATACCACAGAGATATTGAAAACGGGGTGTGGAAGGAAAAAAATCAATTCTGTTTTTTCACCCATCCCATTGGTGATATAGCAGAAGCCACGTTAGGGATAGTCGGCTCTGGAAGCCTAGGGCAAGGCGTTGAAGCCTTAGCCAAAGCCGTGGGCATGAAAGTTATCCGCGCCGAGCGTAAAGGCGCAGAGCAAACCCGCGAAGGGTATGTCTCGTTTGATTCCGTGCTTGAACAAGCTGATGTCGTCACACTGCACTGTCCACTCAATGAAGGGACACTGAACATGATTAGCGAAGACGAGTTGGCCAAGATGAAGCCTTCTGCTATCTTGATTAATGCGGGTCGCGGTGGGTTAGTCGACGAGAAAGCACTGGTTCAGGCGTTAAAGAAAGGCGTCATTGCTGGCGCAGGGGTCGATGTGTTCACACAAGAGCCCGCCACCCTAACCAATCCCTTGCTTGCCCATGCAGGCATGCCAAACCTGATACTGACTCCGCACGTCGCATGGGGCTCTGATTCCAGCATTCAGGCACTCGCCAACCAGTTAACCGAAAACCTGGATGCTTTCGTGGCTGGCGAACCACAGAACTTGGTGTAAGAAAAACGCGATGACCAAATCCGTCACCGAAAATTGTTACCCATAAATTCGGTATCAGAGAAGGGCTATTTAAAGCCCTTTTCTTTTTTAATCAAATCGTAGGCACCTTGGATCTCTTGCGCTTTTTGCTTGGCAATTTCCATCATCTCTGGCGGAAGACCCTTCGCGGCCAGTTTGTCTGGATGGTGCTCGTTCATCAACTTGCGATGAGCACGCTTAATCGTTTGCCCATCAGCATCCTCATCCACCCCTAGGATTTGGTATGCGCCTTTCAAACGCTGGCCGTTGTCAGGTTGCCATTGCTGGTGATGCCCTTCGCCACTTCCACCATGCTGTTGGTAGAACTTGAATGCCGCTTCTTGCATCGCAAGACGCTGTTCAAGTTGTTGGCGAGAGAAACCTAGCATATCGGCTATGGTATAAAGCACTTGGCGTTCGCTAGGCTGAACGGTGCCATCGGCGTACGCTGCTTGAATTTGAACTTCTAAGAAAAACTGCAATAAATCAAAGCGCCCACCTGTCGTGCGCTTTACATCTCGAAGTACATCTTCCAATGGAAAACCGCTTTCTTTGCCTTCGCGAAATGCATCTTGCGCCTGACGACGCGCTTCGCCTTGTAGACCCATTCGGTCCATCAAGACGGAAGCTAAGCGGATTTCATTTTGTGTTACCTGACCTTTGGCTTTGGCAACATGTCCCATAACCGCGAATGTGGCATGGAAATAAGCCTGCTGACGCGCTTGTTGATTCTCGCCACGAAAACCTCCACCCAATGCGCTATTTTGTCTGGCTTTATCGAACTTATGACCTAAAAACAGACCTAACAATAATCCAAATGGCCCACCTAGCAGGTAACCAAAGAATGCCCCAAGTACTTTTCCCCAAATCGCCATGCTTATTTCTCTTTTTGATTAACCTATCGCGTTTGCAACAACATACTGCTCACTCATACCCAAACCACCTTTAAAATATTGATGACAGAGGTCGTTTGGGTATATGAGTAATTTGCATTATCATAACCCACATTTTGCAGCAAAATTTGCCGACACGCAGCGCCAGTGTATAACAGTGCCGTATGCCAACAACAGGATTGAGTTTTAATGTCACCGACTGCCAAAAGTTTTTTGTCCTCCATGATTTGGCTAGCGTTGTATGGCCAAGCGATGGCGGAAGAGGCAAACGACGCGCCAAACAACACCCAACCTTTGGTTATCCCAACTGCAACTTGCCTTGCACCAGAGTACCGTTGCCTTCCTGCAAACTCGCAGACAGGCGACATTAACAATGCTCCCGTCATCATTGTTGCAGACCATGCCGAAGCGAAAGCAAACGAGAAAGCGATTTATCGCGGTGACGTCATTGTGACTCAAGGCAACCGCACCGTGAAGTCGGACACTGCCACTTTACGTCAGCCAGAAAATATCGTCACGGCGGAAGGCAACGTCTATTTTCATGACGGCGAAATCGCAGTAAAAGGCAAATCTCTTCAATCGAACCTCGACACTGAAGACACCACACTGACCGATGCCACCTACAACATGATGTGTGAACCTGGGCGCGGACAAGCAAAACGAGTATTCAAAAACGGAACCACTTTCTATGAGTTAGAAGATGGAACCTACACAACCTGCCCTGACAATGATGACAGTTGGCGTTTTAGTGCAGGAAAAATTGAAAAAGAAGATGGCGATATATTTGCCGACCTTTACCATGCGCGCTTTGAAATCCTCGACACCCCTATTTTCTATCTTCCTTACCTGCGCGTTCCCGTTGAAGATGGCCGATTAACCGGTTTTCTATACCCATCAATCAGCTGGAATGACAATGATGGGGTTGAAATCTCGACCCCATTTTATTGGAACATTCATCCGCAAGCGGACATGCTGATCACGCCAAAATATATGTCAAACCGTGGCCTTTTTATGACCATGGAGCCTAATTATTTGACACGAGCTGGCAGTGGCGGCATGACGTTCGAATACATGGGCGAGGACAAGCTATATCCCAACATCGATAAAAGCTGGGGCTTTAACTGGCGTCACTCTGGCATCCAAAACCACTGGAAGTACGATGTAGATTACAGTCAAGTCAGTGATATTAGTTATTTCTCCCGCCATACGGACTCTCGCGTTGGTAGTCGTGAAGACAATACTTTGTTGCAAACGGGCGATGTGTCATACCGAGATGTCAATTGGGATAGCACCCTGAGCGTGCGTAATTTCCAGTCGTTGAGTCCAAACACATCGGTCTATCGCCTGTTGCCACAACTTGCCATGAACTATTATCGCCCCGAACTTGGCTATGGCATGGGCTTCTCAATGCCTGCGCAAATCAGTAAATTTGCGACAGATAATGACAGCAAACCTGATGCGTTGCGTATCAACCTTGAGCCCACACTCGTGCTGCCTTATAACTTGCCGTGGCTTAGCGCTTCCGCCGAAGGTAAGGTGTATTACACCTATTATGACCAATCCAATATCGAGGGTGTAACAGGCTACAACGGGGAAACACTAGACAGCACTGTCTCACGCGCGGTTCCAATGGCAAGACTGCATGGTATGGTCACGCTGGAACGAGAAGGGGCGCTTTTTGGCAACAGTTATACTCAAACACTGGAACCACAGGTTCAATACTTGTATATCCAAGACGTTGACCAAAGTGGTATCTACAACCCCGTCAATTATGCGGGAGGCGGCTATGATACAGCACGCCTTCAAACCGATTACTACGGTTTGTTTCGTGCTAATCAGTTCAGTAGCGTTGACTATATAAATCCGGCCAATCAATTCACTGTAGGTGCCGCGTCGCGCTTTTTTGATGATGCCTACAAAGAGCGCTTTAACGTCGCTTTCGGCCAAATCTACTATCTAGACACGCCGAGCAATCAAGATGAAACATCAATAAATTATTCAGCGTGGGCCATCGAGAGCGAACTCAACGTCAATGATAAGCTGTTTGTGCGTGGCTCATTGGAATATGACAGCAACTTAAGTAACCTCCAGTTTGGTAATGCCACGGTGGAATATCGAGATGGTGGCTTCTTCGCACAAACCAGCTATCGCTATGTATCAAAAGATTACATATCCAGTACCATTGGGGCCAACAACTTGGATCTGATCACGGAAGATGGCATTTCCCAAGCAGGGTTAGTGACAGGCTTCCCCATCACTGACAGTGTAAATTTTACCGGGCAGTATTTTCACGATTTGACCCAAGATTTGATGCTGGAGAATCAATTAGGCATCACTTATACCTCGGCCTGTTGGGTCATAGGGTTGCACTACAACGAGTACTTAATGGCGCGAAGCAACATCAATAACCCTGCCGTTTATGACAACAGTATTTCCCTGTCCTTCAGCTTATTGGGACTTGGCGCAAACGCAGGTTTTGGTTATAGCACCGGCAGCGGCAATGCACTGGGCTACAGAAGCCCATTTGGCTTAAAGAATTAATAGTGAGATTTTGGAACCGCTAATGAATAAATGGACGAAAGCTTTACTGGCATCAGCAATCTCAGCCAGTTCGTTGTCAATCTCTGCCGCTCCGGCAGAACTCGATCGCGTGATCACCGTGGTGAATGAAGGCGTTATTCTGTCGAGTGATGTTGAGGCATTGAAAAAAACAGTCACTCTCAATGCGAGCGCAGAATCACTGCCACCTGCTGACGTATTTGAACAACAGGTTCTCGATCAGCTCATTTTAGAAGAGCTTCAACTTCAAGAAGCAAACCGTCTTGGCATCCGTATCGACGATACCCGTTTAGAGCAAGCAATTGAAGATATTGCTAAAGAGCGAAATATCTCGGTCGCCAAGCTAAGGGAAAGCCTCAAGCAAAGCGGGATTTCTTGGTCTGAATATCGTGACCAAATTCGCCGTGAAATCACTATCAGTGAAGCACGAAACGCGCAAGTGCGTCGCCGTATCAACATCCTGCCTCAGGAAGTAGAATCGCTGGCGTCACAACTTAACGCAAAAAACCTCGAAAAGGTTCAGTATAAACTTAGCCACATTCAGCTGCGCTTAGACGAAGATGCTGAAAAGTCGGAACGCGACGCTGTCGCCGCTAACGCTGATGAACTCGCTTCCCAGCTCAAACGCGGTAAAGATTTCGCGACGCTGGCACTGGCTAATTCAAAAGGGCCAAAGGCACTTAATGGTGGCGACTGGGGTTGGCTGCGACTTGAAGAAATGCCAACTATCTTTGCTGACCAAATTGGCAACAATGGTAAAGGTGCCATTTTAGGACCGTTCCGAAGTGGTGTCGGATATCACATTCTAAAGATCACAGATGTTCAAGGTCTTGAGTCTGTTGCCGTCACTGAAGTCAAAGCGCGTCATATTCTGATCAAAACATCGATAGTATTGAGTGATGAAGGTGCAAAACGCCAATTGGACTTAATGCTCAAGCAGATCGAAAACGGTGATAAAACCTTTGAGGATTTAGCCAAGCAATACAGCGCAGATCCAGGCTCTGCCGTGAAAGGCGGTGATTTAGGCTGGCAGACAACCGAAATTTACGTCCCAGAGTTTAAAGATACAGTAGATGCCCTTCCTGAAGGCGAAATCAGCGAACCGTTTAAAACCGTTCACGGCTGGCACATTGTCGAAGTGCTTGATCGTCGCCAAGCCGATCGCACCGACGCTGCAATGCAGAATCGTGCCTATCGTATGCTTTTGAATCGGAAATTTAATGAAGAAGCACAAGCATGGTTGCAAGAGCTTCGTGCTGGTGCTTATGTCGAACAAATTGGTGACACGGATGAAAGCTAATCCACAACGCATCGCTATCACGCCAGGAGAACCGGCAGGTATTGGTCCTGATCTTGTTCTCGCTTTGGCTCATGACGCATGGGAACACGAGTTGGTCATTTGCGGCAATAAAGAGATGCTTGCACAACGTGCCAAGCTATTGGGTCTCAACGTCAATTTGGTGGATTATAACCCTGATGCCGCTCCAAAAGCGCACACACCAGGGACACTCGTTGTGTGTGATGAGCCGATGGGGGCAGACGTTATTGCTGGTCAGCTTAATGAAGCCAACGGCAAATATGTATTAAACACATTGAGTCGAGCCGCTGAAGGCAACATGCAAGGTGAATTCGCCGCCGTGGTGACAGGCCCTGTTCACAAGGGCGTGATTAACCGCTCTGGCGTATCATTCAGTGGGCACACTGAGTTTTTCCAGCATCAGGCCAATGTTCAACAAGTTGTGATGATGCTGGCAACCGAAGGGTTGAGGGTGGCATTAGTTACTACCCATATTCCTTTGGCTTATGTGTCAAAAGCCATCACCGAAGAACGTCTTTTCCAAGTCATTGAAATTCTCAATGACGATCTAAAAACCAAGTTTGGTATTGCTGAGCCTAAAATCTATGTATGCGGTTTGAATCCGCATGCGGGTGAAGATGGCTGTTTGGGCAGAGAAGAAATTGACGTCATTGAGCCAGCTCTAGAAAAGTTGCGTGAACAAGGGATGAACCTGATTGGTCCGCTCCCTGCTGACACTCTCTTTCAAGACAAGTACCTGAAAGAAGCTGATGCCGTGCTTGCGATGTATCACGATCAGGGCTTGCCTGTGTTAAAATTTAAAGGATTTGGAAAGTCGGTCAACATTACGCTTGGCTTACCTTTCATCCGAACTTCTGTAGATCATGGTACCGCATTGGATTTAGCGGGTACCGGAACGGCGGATACTGGAAGCCTGCGGACTGCGCTCTCCCACGCCCTCGAATTAGTAGATAAGAAATCATGAGCGATAATGTCCATCTAGGTCACCGCGCCCGTAAGCGCTTTGGTCAGAACTTCCTAAACGACCCGTACATCATTGACGGTATTGTGTCTGCAATCAATCCTTTGCCAGGTGAAAATCTCGTGGAAATCGGCCCTGGTCTAGGTGCACTAACCGAGCCAGTTGCGCGCGAAATCGACAAAATGAGCGTGGTTGAACTCGACCGAGATTTGGCTGAACGTCTTCGCCACCATCCGGAACTGTCGAAAAAACTAACTATTTATCAAGGCGATGCAATGAAGTTTGACTTCGCATCCCTATCGTCGCCAGAAAACCCGCTGCGTATTTTTGGTAACTTGCCATACAACGTGTCTACACCACTCATGTTCCACTTGTTCACCTTTACAGGTGCAGTGAAAGACATGCACTTTATGCTTCAAAAAGAAGTGGTAAATCGCCTTGCTGCGGGTCCGAATAGTAAAGCCTATGGTCGCTTGACCGTGATGGCACAATACTACTGCAAAGTTGTTCCAGTACTTGAAGTGCCACCAGAGGCGTTTACACCAGCACCAAAAGTCGACTCTGCGGTTGTGCGTCTGATCCCGCACAAAGAGTTGCCACACCCTGCAACCAGCCTGAAATGGCTAGAACGTGTCTGTCGAGAAGGTTTTAACCAACGCCGTAAAACCGTGCGTAACTGCTTTAAGGCATTGGTTGAAGTAGAGACTTTGGAATTGTTGGGCATCAACCCTACAGCCCGTCCTGAAAGCCTATCGCTTGGGCAGTTTGTTGCGTTAGCAAACTGGTTGGATGCAAATCACCAACAACAATAACAATAGAAAGAAAAGGAAGCGCGACAGGGATGGTTAATAACAAATTTATGGTTCGGGTTGTCACTCACTATGTTGAAGAGCAGTCCGAACCAGACAAAAAGCGCTATGTCTTCTCGTACACGATCACCATTGAAAACAATGGCGATCGTGACGCACAACTTCTACGTCGTAAATGGCTTGTCACTGACTCAAATGGCAAAAAACTGGTCATTGAAGGTGATGGCGTGGTCGGTGAGCAGCCTCACATTCGTGCTG
This sequence comes from Enterovibrio makurazakiensis, assembly GCF_050336585.1. Classification (NCBI taxonomy): domain Bacteria; kingdom Pseudomonadati; phylum Pseudomonadota; class Gammaproteobacteria; order Vibrionales; family Vibrionaceae; genus Enterovibrio; species Enterovibrio makurazakiensis. The sequence continues at coordinate 127,511 of NZ_JAKJSE010000015.1, read as the reverse complement.
GCGAGCAATACACCTACACCAGTGGCACTGTTATCGAAACACCAGTAGGTGCGATGCAAGGCTTCTACACCATGGTTGATTTGAATGGCAAAGAGTTTGATATTGAAGTCATGCCTTTTCGCCTCGCCTTACCCAATATTCTTCACTAGCTTTTAGGAACTTTCGTGGCGACTTACCTTGTCGGTGATATCCAAGGCTGCTTTGACGATCTTAGAGCACTTTTAGATACTGTCAGCTTCAATGAAAAGCACGATCACCTCTATCTTGCAGGCGATCTTGTTGCTCGTGGACCGGATTCCTTGTCAGTCTTACGCTTTGTGAAATCTCTTGGTGATCATGCGCATACGGTACTCGGCAATCATGACCTTCATTTGTTAGCCGTCGCCGAAGGATTCAAAAAACCAAAAGCGAAAGACAAAACCCAACCAATTTTGGATGCCTCAGACAGAGATGAACTGCTGCATTGGCTTCGACAGCAACCTTTGCTGTTGCATTACGATAAACGAAACGAGCTCGTCCCCGGTTTTGTGATGACTCATGCAGGGATCCCACCGTGCTGGGATCTTCAGAATGCCAAACATCACGCCAAACGAGTCGAAAAGATCCTACGAGGGGATGACTATCACTGGCTGCTCCAAAACATGTATGCCAATGAGCCTACACACTGGTCAAATGAACTAGAAGAGATCGAGCAATACCGATACACCATCAACGCTTTCACTCGTATGCGTTTTTGTTTGAAAGATGGTGCTCTCGACATGGCGTGTAAACTGCCTCCAGACCAAATGCCCCATGGGGAACTTGTACCTTGGTTTGAAGTTACGCCAAGGCAAAACATTGAAGAAACACTCGTATTTGGACATTGGGCGGCGCTCGGTGGCGTGGTTAATCGCCATCTAATGGGACTCGACACAGGTTGTGTCTGGGGAGGATCACTAACGATGATCCGTTGGGAAGATGGGCAAAGATATTCACTTCCTTGCCCAATACATGCTGATTAGCGTCGATACCTATACCCAATCAACCTGAAGATGCTCGATTTCAGAGGCCATCAGTGCGTTCAATTCAAGGCAAATTTTTGTAGAAATAGTCATTCTATCTCACAGGAATTTAACGATGAAGTGGACGCACTGAGGGCCTCCCTTCGGGCGAGTTTACTGAATCCTGCATCTTCAGATTGTTTGGGTATAAGCAATTTGACTATCGATCAAGTACAACAAATTCCATGTTGTACTTGTTCTTTTCATCAGCATCAAAATACTCAGAATGGCTGGTTACCCATCCCTCTCCCCATTCAGGAAAACAAGTATCCCCATCAATATCTGCATCAATGAACGTTAAATACAAACGATCAGCTTTAGGAAGTGATGCGCCATAGATTGTACCACCACCGATGATCACCGCTTCTTCTACACCATCAACCAAGATCAGCGCCTCTTCGATGCTGGTGGTGCTTTCAACACCTTCAGCCATCCACTCACTGTTACGACTGATCACTATGTTTCGACGCCCTGGCAACGGCCTACCTATCGATTCATACGTTTTTCGCCCCATGATCACAGGTTTTCCCAGCGTATTGCGTTTGAACCAACCAAAGTCGGCAGGCAGGTGCCATGGCATCGTATTATCTTTTCCAATGACTCTGTTTTTCGCCATCGCTGCGATCATGCTGATTTTCATCGTGAGCGGATTTCCTTTGTTGTTAAGCATCGTGTCTTGCTCTGTGGTCGCTATGCTACACCACGGACTTTCTTCGGTAAAACAAGAGTCCTGGCATTGCTAGTCCGATCGCCAACGCTGCGATAATAAACAGCGCTTTAATACCATTGTTCATCATGGTTGCCCAAAGCGCGTCACTGACTCCCAAACTATTAATTTCCACTAATGCAATCATGGCCTTGAATGCAAAAACACCTGGCACCATCGGAATAATCGCAGCAACCGTAAATACTTTAGGATGCGCCATGAAGCGTTGAGACCAATACACACCCACCATTCCTACCAAGGTCGCCGCACACAGTGTCGCCCATTCAATCGGCACGCCGTAGTGCATCAAAAGGTATCGACTTCCATGCCCAATAGCACCACCAATTGCACAGTATTTTAGTGCCTTTACAGGCACATTAAACACCAAAGCAAACCCAACAGCGGGGATTGCAGCAAAAAACATATCATGAAGAAGGCCAAGTAACAGGGTCATAACCACCCCCAAATACCCGTCACGTTCATCGCACCGACAATGCCAAGACTTGTGGCTAACGTAAGTAAACTTGCCATCACCCAGCGGGCTATCCCCATGTTGACGTAGCCTTTCACCATGTCAGATACCGCGTTGATCAATGGGAAACCGGGCACCAACATCAGTACCGACGATGCCATGGCAAGATAAGGCTGATTGCCGATACTCATCATTGCGCCGATACTCGACACGAGCGTGGTGACAAATGCCGTGACACCAAAGTTGAGTAAAGGATTGAACTGGCGATGACCTATTTCCTGACGCACAACCATACCGACAAACGAAGCAACAAACGTCAAGACAAACACCGACGCATCGCCACCCGATAAACGACTGAAGCTTGCGCATGATAAGCCAATCACAACAGCGACAAGCCAACGGTTATAACGTTGAGGGGAGATGCGATTCAAACGCGCCTTTACGCCATCTTTATCAAGAAGGTGTTTTTCCGTCATGATCAATATGCGCTGGATCTCAGTGATCACTCGCATGTTGATCCCGCGATCAGGACAGCGGCGTGCAGTCGTAATGCAGTGATCATTATGTATGGTGGTGATCACCATTGAACTGGCCGATAACGATATCTCCACGCTATCCAAGCCAAGTGCCTCACCCAAACGGCAACAAATATCACTCACCAAACGGCTTTCTGCACCGTGCTGCAACAGCATTTGCCCTGTCTGACTCACTAATCGAGACACACTCCGCTGCGCATCTTCATCCATTTCAGCCACTCCTTGCACCATGCTCACTCCTTGATTGATATTAATAGCAATGCGGTGAACTTCGGTTTTACGTGAGTTTCCGTCGGTTTACTTTGATATGGATGAAAAAAAACCGCCTCTATGAGACGGTTCTTTTAAATAACGGTTAATTATGGGCGGTAAATGATTTCGACATCGTAGTCGTCTTCATTCCAATCGTCCCAATCATCATCATCGTCATCAGAGCCTTCTTGCTGCTGCTTGATCTGTTGCTCGTGGTAATCATCCCACTTGAATTCAACCTTATTCTCTTCTGCTACTTCTTGTGTCAGCTCAACAGGTAGAGATTGAATGAATTCCATCAGATCAAACGTTAGCTGCTGGGTGTTGCCTTTATTGATCGCAGAGATTGCGTAATAAGGTTCATCCCAACCCAGCGCTTCAAGCACACGTTCGATTTGTGCTTGGGCGTCTTCTTCCGACATAAGATCCATCTTGTTAAAGACGATCCAACGTGGCTTATCCGCCAACTTATCGCTGTAGCGTTGCAGCTCTTCGATGATGGTGAAAGCATTGTCGACAGGATCTGAGCCATCAACAGGCATCAGGTCAATCATGTGTAGAAGCACACGACAACGCTCAAGGTGTTTCAAGAAGCGAATACCAAGACCCGCGCCTTCTGCCGCACCTTCGATAAGCCCTGGAATATCAGCTACCACAAAGCTCTTATCTTGCGCCACACGCACAACACCAAGACTTGGCACCAAGGTTGTGAACGGGTAATCCGCCACTTTTGGTTTAGCCGCTGATACCGCACGAATAAAGGTAGATTTACCAGCATTCGGCAAACCAAGCATACCCACATCAGCCAACAGAAGTAGCTCTAGACGCAAATGACGCAATTCACCTTTGGTACCCATACTTTTTTGGCGTGGTGCACGGTTTACTGATGATTTGAAGCGGGTGTTACCCAATCCATGCCAACCACCTTTTGCGACCATGATCTTCATATCATGTTGAGTCAGATCGGCAATCACCTCACCAGTATCTTCATCAACTGCACGTGTACCCACTGGCACTTTCAATACCAGATCGTCACCACGTTTACCGGTACAGTTACCCGCACGACCATTTTCGCCACGAAGTGCAGCATGGTAACGCTCAAAGCGGAAGTCGATCAGTGTGTTCAGGTTTTCATCAGCAAGCAGATATACATCGCCGCCGTCACCGCCATCGCCGCCATCAGGGCCACCACGGGGTACATATTTTTCACGACGGAAGCTAACGGTACCATTACCGCCATCTCCCGCTTCAACGCGGATCACCGCTTCGTCTACAAATTTCATCTTCTTCTCCATACCCAGCACGACCTAACCAGAGGCGAGGTATTACATGTCTTAGGGTTAACATTGGCGATTTAGCAGCACCCTGATGGAGCACTTTGGGCTGATGATCATAATGATCTTAGGATCAAATGCCACACTGCGTTTAATATCGTCATCGATTGTGCACGAACAAAGTGAATCGTGACACCTGTGACGTTTGCGTGACGAGAATCCTATACTTCGCTAAACGAAGTTCACGCAAATATAGCCGCTTAGTCGCCTTTAAACGCTATATATCCAAGTCACGTCAAAGAGGCAAGTCGCCTATTCTTAAAAGTCACTTGGATATACAACAAAAAGCCCCGCCGTAAGGCAGGGCTTCAGAATAAGTTCGAGTGCTATTACTCAGCTTCGATACTAATGAACTTACGGTTCTTAGGACCTTTAACTTCGAACTTCACTTTGCCATCAGTCAAAGCGAATAGAGTGTGGTCTTTACCGCAGCCTACGTTAGTGCCCGCGTGGAACTTAGTACCACGTTGACGAACGATGATGTTACCTGCAAGTACAGATTCGCCACCGAAACGCTTAACACCTAGACGTTTGCTTTCTGAATCACGGCCGTTACGAGTAGAACCGCCAGCTTTTTTATGTGCCATTTATCTCTTCTCCTAAATTAAGCGCTGATGCCAGTAATTTTGACTTCAGTGAACCACTGACGGTGGCCCATTTGCTTACGAGAATGCTTACGACGACGGAATTTAACGACTTTGATTTTGTCGCCACGACCGTGAGTAACTACTTCAGCAGTTACTTTACCGCCTGCCAGGAACGGTGCACCAACGGTAACTTCTTCACCGTTAGCAACCAGCAGAACTGAATCAAACTCAACAGATGAGCCAGTTTCAATGTCTAGCTTTTCCAAGCGAATAGTTTGGCCTTCGCTTACACGGTGTTGTTTACCACCACTTTGGAAAACTGCGTACATGGGTTTCTCCGCATTTCCGCACAGCCTACTGCGTTTAAAAAGTGAGCAGTTAGGGGTGCGCATTTAATTCATCAATAGGGCGCGAATTCTACGGCAAGATTTGCCGACTGGCAAGAGGGCAATGAAAGAAAATTGGCGAAAACCTGTCCACTGTTACTCACCCTTGTTTTTCTGACTAAAGACCCTGTGTCGAGGCGTAAATTTTAGTGTACTATCAACGCAAAAATGACAGCATCGTACTGCATTCTTCCCTTGGACCGGACGCATCAATGGATTTTAACACCATCCAAGCACTTATTGCCGATGACATGGCAAAAGTTGATAAAAAAATACTTGCGCAACTAGATTCTGACGTCGCACTCATCAACCAGCTGGGCTTTTACATCGTCAGCGGTGGAGGAAAGCGTCTGCGCCCTATGCTCGCCCTCTTGGCTGCCAAATCACTCAATTATCAGGGTGAGGGGCATGTCACCGCTGCCGCATTTGTCGAATTTATCCACACCGCAACCTTGCTCCACGATGACGTCGTGGACGAGTCTGATCTCCGTCGTGGTAAAGCGACCGCAAATGCAATGTTCGGCAATGCTGCCAGCGTACTTGTTGGCGACTTTATCTATACACGCTCATTTCAGATGATGACACAGCTTAGATCCTTGAGGATCCTCGATGTCATGAGCGAAGCCACGAACGTGATCGCTGAAGGTGAAGTGTTGCAGCTAATGAACTGCAATGATCCAGATACGTCTGAAGCCAGCTACATGCAGGTGATCTACTCAAAGACAGCCCGTTTGTTTGAGGCGGCAACGCAAATTGGTGCGATCCTTGCCGATGCACCTGAGCACCTCGAAGCGGCACTCCAAGATTATGGTCGTTATTTAGGAACGGCTTTCCAACTGATCGATGACGTGATGGATTACACATCACAAGGCGATGAGATGGGCAAAAATACTGGCGATGATCTTGCTGAAGGCAAGCCTACCCTTCCTTTACTGCACGCCATGGCTAACGGCAATGAGCAACAAGCAGCAATGATCCGTGAAGCGATCGAGCAAGGAAACGGACTTGATAAGCTGGATGCCATACTGGCCTGCATGGAACAAGTCGGCTCATTGGAATATTCGCGCCTTCGCGCAGAAGAAGAAGCAGAGAAAGCCATTCAGGCACTTTCCCCAATTCCAGAATCTCCTTATAAAGAAGCACTCAAAGCACTTGCTCATCTTGCAGTGAACCGCAAAAAGTAACGACGAAAGCGCACTTCATCGAAGTGCGTTTTTATTTCTGCTCTCTTTTATTCACCTTTTCTCTAACTCGTTTACCTGCATGGCAAGGAGCCTGTTTTGACATCTCTCATCACCAAAATCACCTTATTGCTGACATTGAGCTTTTTCCTGTTTGGCTGCACATCGAGCCATCGCCCTTCTGCCACCAGCTTTACAAGCTATGAGGATTTTCAAGCAGGACCGGAAGGAGGCGTTGATTTAGTGTGGGCGCGAATAGGTTTACGAGACGCAGAGCGACTGAAGCGTCAAATTGCTCAATATGATGCCGTCGTCATTGATCGTATTTATGTGCTTACAAATGAAGACAATGCGCTGAGTGACGAACAAATCATGGAACTAACCACTTATCTCGCGGATCGCCTTAAAAAGAAAATCACACCGTACAAACCTGTTGTGGATACGCCGATTGAAAACAGCCTACGTCTTAGCATCGCGATCAGTAATGTAGAAACCCCTAACCCTATACTCGCAATAACAAGCAGCCTATTGCCCGTTGGCTTAGGAATTTCAACCATCTCGAAGATCACAACTGGTGAACACACCAACGTCGGTAGTGCGACCATCGAACTGCTCGCAAGTGATGCAAATACAGACAAGCCACTATTTGCAGCCATCGATCGTGAAGCTGGAAACAAAGATCTCTCGACCATGATCGATTCACTTGATGACGCCAAAGATGCCATTAACTGGTGGGTAGATCGTTTAGGTCAAACCTTGAAAGGTGAATTTGGACAAAATAATTAACACGCTGGCTTCGTGTCTAAGATCGTATCACGTACTTAAAGCATGCCACGAGACGCAGTGTTAACTAACCGGGTTAGTGCTTCTTGTTCTTATTCTCGCCCAACACAGCTTAAGTAACACGAAGATATGTCTGCTCCTAGACAAAATATCAGGCATAAAAAAAGCGGCTTAGTCAGCCGCTTTTTTTGCTTCCGCTTGTGATTACTTCACAAACTCTTCACCCAAGGTGATGTCTTTACGCAGCGTGTCTAGCATGCTGTCGAGCGCTTCTTGCTCAAACGCACTCAGTGGGCCATGGTCAAGAATCTCTTCGACACCATCTTTACCCAAACGTACTGGTTGCGCGAAGAAACGAGCATATTTACCGTCACCTTCAACGTACGCGCACTCAACCACGTCTTTCTCGCCTTGTGCAGCGCGAACCAATGCCAGACCAAAACGGCAAGCCGCTTGACCCATAGAAAGCGTAGCAGAACCACCGCCAGCTTTGGCTTCAACCACTTCTGTACCCGCATTTTGGATACGTGGTGTCAATGCCGCCACTTCTTCTTCCGTAAACTCAACACCTTCAACTTGTGAAAGTAGAGGAAGAATCGTTACGCCTGAGTGGCCACCAATAACTGGAACACGTACGTTGCTGGGATCTTTACCTTTCAGCTCAGCCACGAACGTTTCTGAACGAATGATATCCAGCGTCGTGATACCAAACAGACGGTTCTTATCGTAAACACCTTTCGCTTTAAGCACTTCAGCAGCAATCGCTACTGTTGTGTTTACAGGGTTGGTAATAATACCAATCAATGCTTTAGGGCAAACATCAGCGATTTTTTCGCTAAGAGAACGAACGATACCCGCATTAACATTGAATAGATCCGAACGATCCATACCTGGCTTACGAGCAACACCCGCAGAAATCAGAACCACATCAGCACCTTCAAGTGCAGGGGTTGGATCTTCACCGCTGAAGCCTTTGATCGTTACCGGCGTTGGGATGTGGCTTAAATCAACTGCAACACCAGGGGTAACTGGAGCAATGTCATACAGAGCCAGATCTGAGCCCGCAGGCAGACGGTTTTTCAAAAGCAGGGCTAAAGCTTGACCAATGCCACCAGCGGCGCCAATCACAGCAACTTTCATCACGTTCTCCTTATTTACGATTATTGTTATATCCAGATCTTGGGATGCAGCAACTCGTCGCGGTTTACGATATAAAGCAGGCTACTGATCCCATTATGTTGACCTAAAAGCATCATACGTGGCTTTCGACAGTGCCGACAAGCTTATCAAGGTTAGGATAAGCCACGCTTCTCATTTTTCTTTTTAAAGGCCAACACAGGGCGTTAAAGGTGATAGGTGCGTCACTTTACTGCGGATTTTATTGCCCGCGACTGAATCACTATGCAAAAATGCGCCATCCTGACACGGGCAAGAAAGAAGAAATATGCGTAATTCAGACAAGCAAGACCAATTAGTGAAAGCCTTTAAAGCGATCCTAAAAGAAGAAAAATTCAGCTCGCAGGGTGAAATCGTTGATGCGCTCAAAGCGCAGGGTTATGAAAATATTAACCAATCTAAAGTCTCTCGCATGCTCACCAAATTTGGCGCAGTGCGTACCCGAAACGCAAAAATGGAAATGGTTTACTGCCTGCCAGTAGAACTTGGCGTGCCAACCACCAGTAGCCCATTGAAAGAGCTGGTGATGGATATTGATTACAACGATGCACTCGTTGTCATTCATACGGGCCCAGGTGCAGCACAACTAATCGCTCGCTTGCTCGATTCTTTGGGTAAAGCTGAGGGGATTTTAGGTGTCGTTGCTGGTGATGACACAATCTTCATTACCCCAACGCGTGCTACCACCACCCTCGCTCTCTTTAATTCCGTTTGCAGCCTGTTCGATTACAGTTGTTAATACGGTAAAAATTGCACATTAAGGCAGGATATTTTTCTAAACGTCCTGCCTACTTTTATTCCCATACATTCACACATCCTCATTAAAAATCATCTCATATTTGAGACTTTTACGTTTTCTTACTCCCAAAGCCTCAAATCGATGTGAAAAACCATGACAAAATGTACCTCTAGATTTAAATTCTTGATACAGGTTTGTTGCAAGCCAGCAACGGCTTGGCGTATTTTCTACTGAACAAACCGCGTGTTAACCAAACTTATGCTTTACAGCTGACATTGAAAGATGAAAAAAATAGCCGTATTCAACGAGCTGAAGAGATAGCCGGCTTTGACGCGGGTTAATCACACAAGATGTCAGATGTTTTTACACTTTCATTTGCCAATATAGGGACAATGGCATGACGAAGACGACCGAGACACCGCTCGACGCACAGGACATCGTCGCGCAAGCGGACACAGGTGCCCGATCACCTTCAGGGTTCCCTGGACGCATCCTTTGGTTCGTTCCATTGTGCTGGTCAATATTCCAGCTCTGGTACGCCTCTCCATTTACCGTTGCGCTAAACGACACCGAAGCGCGCTCTATTCATCTTGCGTTTGCTATTTTTCTAGCATTCACAGCTTATCCCGCACTAAAACGCTCTCCACGAGATCGTATTCCTCTCCAAGACTGGGTCTTTGCACTCTTAGGAAGTTTCGCGGCGGGATATCTGTTCCTCTTTTACTCTGAGCTTGCTACACGAGCAGGAGCCCCCACCTCATTTGATATTGTGGTTGCCGTTACTGGCATGGTGTTACTCCTAGAAGCCACACGTCGAGCACTGGGTCCACCTTTGATGGTGGTTGCCGCTGTATTCTTGATATACACCTTTGCTGGCCCTCAAATGCCAGATGTTATCGCGCACAAAGGGGCAAGCCTTAACAAAACCATGTCACATATGTGGCTAACAACCGAAGGTGTCTTTGGTGTAGCCCTTGGTGTATCGACCTCGTTTGTATTCCTGTTTGTTTTGTTCGGCGCATTGCTTGATCGTGCGGGTGCAGGTGGCTACTTCATCAAAGTCGCGTTCTCATTGCTTGGTCACATGCGTGGTGGCCCAGCAAAGGCAGCGGTTGTTGCATCAGGTCTATCTGGCCTTATCTCAGGCTCTTCTATCGCCAACGTTGTAACCACAGGTACCTTTACCATTCCGTTGATGAAACGTGTTGGCTTCCCTGGCACGAAAGCAGGCGCAGTCGAGGTTGCGGCTTCAACAAACGGTCAGCTTACGCCACCTATCATGGGTGCAGCGGCGTTCTTGATGGTGGAATACGTGGGTATTCCGTATATCGAAGTCATTAAAGCGGCTATCTTGCCCGCCATCATTTCTTACATCGCTCTGATTTATATCGTCCACCTTGAAGCCTGTAAGGCGGGTATGACAGGTTTGCCACGTCGTCATACGTCGACATTCCTACAAACCCTACAAAACATCGTGGTTATCATTATCGGTATCTGTGTACTTAGCTTCGCGGTTTACTACGGTATCGGTTGGACCAAAGACGCATACGGCGCAGCAGCAAGCCCAATTATTGGCGTGTTGATATTTGCCGCTTACGTCGCCCTCGTTCGCTACTCTGCACAATTCAAAAAGGAAGCCGTTGAAGACCCTGCGGCGACAGACCTTTCAGAAGTGCCCGATCCAGGCCCAACCGTTCGTTCAGGCCTTTACTACCTGCTACCGATCGTCGTGCTAGTGTGGTGTTTGATGGTTGAGCGCTTCTCTCCTGGTCTTTCAGCATTCTGGGCAACCATGTTCATGATGTTTATTGTTGTGACTCAGCGCCCTTTGATGGCTTTCTTCCGCAAAGAAGGTGAGTTTGCCACGGCAATAAAAGATGGCTTTGTCGACTTAGCTGAAGGTTTTGTCGCGGGTGCACGCAACATGATCGGTATTGGTGTGGCAACAGCTGCAGCGGGTATCGTTGTCGGCGTGGTTACGCTAACAGGCATCGGCTTGGTCATGACCGACTTCGTTGAGTTCATCTCTGGCGGTAACATCATTCTGATGCTGCTATTTACAGCAGTTATCAGCTTGATCTTGGGTATGGGCCTACCGACCACGGCAAACTACATCGTGGTATCGACCCTGATGGCGCCAGTTATCGTGACCTTGGGTGCGCAAGAAGGCCTGATCATTCCATTGATTGCCGTCCACTTGTTCGTGTTCTACTTCGGTATCCTCGCAGATGATACCCCACCTGTAGGCTTGGCCGCATTTGCCGCCGCAGCGATCGCGAAATCAGACCCCATAAAAACGGGTATCCAAGGCTTTACCTACGATATTCGAACCGCGATTTTGCCATTCATGTTCATCTTCAATACACAGCTGTTGTTGATGGATCTTGATGGGCCTCTACATCTGTTCCTTACCATCTTCTCAGCGGTCGTCGCCATGTTGGTGTTTTCTGCCGCCACACAAGGTTGGTGGCTGACGAAGAACAAATGGTACGAAACCGTATTAATGCTGTTGATCACATTCGCATTGTTCCGCCCAGGTTTCTTCTGGGATGAACTTTACGCACCAACTAACGATTATGCAGGCACAGAAATCATCAAAGTGGCAGAGACATTGCCTGATGGCCAAACCCTGAACATTCAAGTGAAGGGTGAGAATATCGACGGCAACATCGTGACTAAACACGTTCACCTCCCTGTTGATACCGCACAAGCAGAAGGCTTGGCGCGTGTCTTATCGACAGGTTTAGAACTGCGTGACGAAGACGGTGGAAAGTACATCGACATGATTCAATTTGGTAGTCCCGCAGAAAAGGCAGGTATCGACTTCGACTGGGAAGTGGTTCAAGTCAGCACACCTGCAGAACGACCAATGAAAGAATGGGTGTTTGTACCCACCTTGCTGCTACTGGCTGGTCTGGGGTGGAACCAACGTCGCCGCCTGAAGCAAACGGCATAAAAACGGTCGGGGCCTTGCGCCCCGCCGGATTACTTTAACGAAGAGAGTGTAATCCATGTATAAGCACATTCTGGTCCCGGTTGATTTGAATGATGAACACTTCGGTGATAAAGCCGTTGAGCATGCCGTTTGGTTAGCTTCGCAAACAGGGGCAACCTTGCATTTGTTAACTGCATTACCCGGTATTCATAACTCCATGGTCGCTTCATACTTCCCTGAAGATGCTGCGCTCAAAATGAAACAAGACGTTCAGGACAGCTTAAAAGCATTCGCCAAGCGAATGATCCCTGAAGGCATTGCCTACGATTATTCGGTGGCCGAAGGCAAACCCTATAAGGTGATTGTGAAATCGGCAGAGCGTCTTGGCTGTGATTTGATTGTCATGCCAAGCCACAAGCGCTCACGCACGAATAAGCTACTTATTGGCTCTGTTGCCACCAAAGTCCTTGAGCAATCTAAAGTCAACGTGTTGATTTTAAAGCCTCAGTAAAACTGATTGCTTGGTAGAGCTGGCATAAAAAGGGACGGTAGATACCGTCCCTTTTTATTTGGAAACCGATCGATCACTTTCATGACCGTTGATCATAGCCCCAGCGCGGCACCAAACCTTGCTCAACACCAAGATGATCCAAAATGCGCGCAACCATGAAATCAACCAGATCGTCGATCGTTTGAGGTTGATGATAAAAACCTGGCGCAGCCGGCATGATGGTGACGCCCATCTTAGAAAGCTTGAGCATATTCTCTAAATGCAGCGTCGAAAACGGCGTTTCGCGAACCACCAACAACAATTGGCCTCGCTCTTTTAGCACCACATCCGCAGCACGTTCAGCCAAGTTATCCGACATACCATGAGCAATCGCAGCAAGTGAGCCCGCAGAACATGGACACACAACCATCTGCTTTGGCGCAGCCGAGCCAGACGCTACAGGAGAAAACCAATCCTCCTTGCCACACACATTCAACTTATCCGTCGACACAGTAAGGTGCTTTGTCAGCGCCTTTTTTGCGGCATCGGGGCCGGATGGCAGCTTTAAACCATGCTCGGTCGCCAACACCACACGCGCCGCAGATGAAATTAGCAGATAGACCTCATAGTCTGCTGCCAACAAACATTCCAACAAGCGAATGCCGTAAGGCGCACCAGATGCACCACTCCACGCAAGCGTGATACGTTTGTCGTTTTTCGCCAAGTTAACCATGCGCCTCCAAGGTGTCACGGTTTGATTTTTTGCTCTCTAACGCTGCTTTCAGCTTGTCATGAATACCGCCAAAACCGCCGTTACTCATGACCAATATCACGTCGCCACGGCCTACATTTGACGCAATGGAAGCGACCAGCGCGTCAATATCATCAAAACACTCAGACGGTGCGCTACACGCATCAGCAACTTCTTTTACCGACCATTTGATGTGGTCAGGTTGGAACAACGTCACTGTGTCAGCACAGTCCAAAGACGGGGCAATATCATCTTTATGTACGCCAAGCTTCATGGTGTTGGATCTTGGTTCTAGGATCGCATGAATACGTCGCTCACCCACTTTCGCACGCAAGCCTTCCAATGTAGTTTTAATGGCAGTTGGGTGATGGGCAAAATCGTCATAAACGGTGATGCCTGCGAAATCACCTTTGTGCTCAAGACGGCGTTTTGTGTTGATGAAAGATCCTAACGATTCACAGGCCAAATCTGACGTAACACCCACATGTCGCGCTGCGGCGATGGTCATCAGTGCGTTGCTGACATTATGATCGCCAATCAAGTCCCACTTGACCGTACCAACACACTCGCCTTCAAACCACACATCAAATTCGCTACCATCAATGACACATTTTTCAGCTTTCCATAAGCCATCTTCACCGGCAAACTCAAGCTCGCTCCAACATCCCATGTCTAAGGTGTCTTTGACATTCACATCCTCAGCAGGCGCAATGATGCGACCAAGACTTGGAACGGTGCGCACCAAATGGTGGAATTGGCGCCTTATCGCAGCAAGATCGTCAAAGATGTCCGCATGATCGAACTCTAAGTTGTTCAAAATCAAAGTGCGTGGATGGTAGTGAACGAACTTTGATCGTTTGTCGAAAAAGGCACTGTCATACTCGTCCGCTTCTACCACGAAAAACATACTCTCACCCAATCGCGCCGACACACCGAAATTGCCTGGTACACCGCCAATCAAAAAGCCCGGCTGGTAGCCGCAATCTTCAAGTACCCAAGCTAACATGCTGGCCGTCGTGGTTTTGCCATGGGTTCCTGCCACCGCTAGCACCCAACGATCTTTAAGTAAGAATTCAAGCAACCACTGCGGACCTGACGTGTAATTCAGATTTTTATCAAGGACATATTCAACGCAAGGATTACCTCGGCTCATCGCATTACCAACGACAATGAGATCAGGCGCGGGATCAAGCTGAGAAGGATCGTAACCTTGAATGATTTCGATCCCTTGAGATTCAAGCAATGTGCTCATTGGAGGGTACACATTGGCGTCACAGCCTGTGACTTTATGGCCCAATTGTCGGGCTAAGATGGCTGCGCCACCCATGAAGGTGCCACAAATTCCTAAAATATGTATATGCATAACGCTTCGTCAGCCTTGAAAGTCACTTTATCTTGGTGTGCACCGCGCTGCGATCACAGTTCCAAGCTCGTTCAAATTACTTCGTTACTATTAAAAAGTTCTACACTTTAAACTCGGTAACAAGTTGATTTACTGTTCAGATGTTGCGCAATTCTTGGATGCTCTTCTGTTTGGCATCCGTCTTATGTCTACATTGAAAAGAGTAACTCAACATAGAAAGTAAGGAGCATTTTTGCCTATTGCTTGTGGCGTGTGCCTCTTTGTTTTCAAGCATCTTACCCAAGAATTTAGTTACAGACATCAAAAGGATCTGAAATGTCAGATATGCGAACACTTGGCGAGTTCATCGTCGAAAAACAGCATGAATACCCCCATGCCAGTGGCGAACTGAGCTCGCTCCTGTCTTCTATCCGACTCGCAGCTAAAATCGTCCACCGCGAAATCAACAAAGCGGGCTTGGTTGATATTACTGGTGCGTTTGGTAGTGAAAATGTGCAAGGCGAACAACAACAAAAACTCGACGTCTATGCCAATGAAAAATTTAAGTCTGCCATGGCTGCAAGGGATCAAGTCTGTGGCGTTGCCAGCGAAGAGGAAGATGACGCAGTTATTTTCGACAACGCGCAAGGGCATAACGCTAAATACGTCATATTGATGGATCCGCTCGACGGCTCTTCCAACATCGACGTAAACGTCTCCGTAGGAACTATCTTCTCCATCTACCGCCGTGTGTCTCCGATTGGAAGTTCAGCAACGATGGAAGATTTCCTACAACCTGGAAACCAGCAAGTGGCAGCAGGCTATATCATTTATGGCTCATCCACCATGCTGGTTTACACCACAGGCAATGGCGTTCATGGTTTCACCTATGACCCATCAATCGGTGTGTTCTGTTTATCACATGAAAACATGCGCATTCCCGATCAAGGCAGCATGTACTCGATCAACGAAGGCAACTACATCAAGTTTCCATTGGGTGTGAAGAAGTACCTGAAATACTGCCAAGAAAATGAGCCTGAAGATAACCGCCCTTACACATCGCGCTACATCGGTTCTTTGGTGTCAGACTTCCACCGCAACATGCTCAAAGGCGGCATCTATTTATATCCGAGCACCGCAGCTTACCCAAGCGGTAAACTTCGCCTGCTTTACGAGTGCAATCCCATGTCATTCATCATGGAGCAAGCTGGCGGTAAAGCGTCAGACGGGAAGCAACGCATCCTAGATATCAAACCCACCGAGCTTCATCAACGTGTCCCCTACTTTGTCGGCTCAACCGACATGGTGAACAAAGTGGAAGCATTCTTAAAAGATAACCCTGATCAGGATTAAGACATGAAGAAGCCCGCTGCAGCGGGCTTCTTATTCACCTTCAATCCAATGTTTATGGTCGATCCGTTATCTACTTAATGCTGAACTGATAGAGCAGATCCACCGCATTATCTGCGCCCGATACTGCTTCAACATACAAATCTTTCAGCAAGCGATAGCGCACAGTGAATTCAGGTAAGCTGGTGAAAATACCCACGCCATATTTGACTTGAAGACCAGGTAGTATGTAACCCGACACTTCCACCATCTCATCATTACCGCTGCCAGATGTGTCCACACTCAAATCTTGCACGCCAAAAGCTTCACCAATTTGTCCAACCAATTTACCGCTTTGAGAGAGCCCAAGACCAATCAGCATGGACGTCATGGCATTGCCATCGGATTCACTGTCCAGATTCTGTCCACGCGTAAGATAAGAGAGCGCATTTGCTTGTGGCATAGCAGGTTCCGAAAACACGCTCACTTCAGGTGCATCTGCAGGGCCTGTTACACGGATACCCGCTTCAACCCCATCCTCAATGGCATCAGGGTTGCGGATCGCCTCGATCTGAAGATACGGTTGCTCTGGCGGCCCATTAAACAGGATCTGCCCTTTTTGGATCAGCAAATCTTGACCAAACGATCGATACGTTCCTTCCTCTAAATTGATTTCGCCGCTAACACTTGGGCCTTTATTGTTACTACCAACATCGAGTTTGCCGACCAGATTTGTTTTTAAACCAAAAGCTTCAAGTCGCACATCGTCGCCGATATTGACACCAATTTTGGCGTTAATCGTGATAGGAGAGGCTTCCGTTTCATTAATCGGCTTAAGCTCATTATTCAAAATGACCACATCACTTGAAACCTGCACCGCTGATGGAGGAAGAGACTCAACAACAATCCGCCCCCAAGGTACTGAGACATTGCCAGTGACATCAATTTTCTTTGGCGTCGCTTTCAATGTCATATCAGGGCTGACCTCAAGTGCCACCATAGGTGGCACCACGACTTTCAAACGCTGACCTTTAACATTTAAAGACGCTAGCCAAGCATGGATGTCTCGCCAATCCGCATTCCCCAGCAACACCAAATCGCCATCGGGCGTTTTAATATCGCCATTTATACGTCCTTGCTGACCAAACAATCCAATCGTGACCTGACCTTGTTTCACTTCCACAGGCGCAGACAAGCTTTGTAGTTTCAGATCAGTCAACTTGATACTGCCCGTAGCGTTAGGCGCATCAAGATCGCCAGTGATCTTCACACTGCCGTTGATCATTCCCGCTAACTCCGTATCCTCACCAAGCAAAGGCGCCAATAAATCGAGGTTAAGCGCATCGATATCGAAGGTGCTTTGTAAAGCTCGCTTCGTCCCCTTCAGGTTGGTCATGAGTGCGTTGAGTGAGATGGAGCCATTGTTGGCTATATCAATCAACACATCGGCATTGAGCTTGTCATCTTTGAGCGTGGCATTCACCGTACTCGTGTTCCAACCGAGAGTGAAAGGTTGGTCGAGTTGCTCAACAATCTGTCCTTTATCAAGGGTAATGTTTGCTTTCACCGTCGGAAGTGCTTTCGGCTGCCATGCTACATCAGCATTGGCATCAAGCTGACCTGACAATGTTGTGGTGACGGGAAGAAAAGACTGAAGAATATCAAGATTAAAGTCGACGATAGACACCTGTGCTGCGCCACTGTCTGACACAGAAATAGGCTTATCTAAACAGATTTGGCTTTGACCTTGTGTCCAACAAAATGCACCAACATCAACCTGATTGGTTTTCAGTGAATAGCTCAGGGGGACATCGTGTTCCAATGTCCAAGGGCCAACCGGCGTCGTGAGCTTGGAGGCGTATAGCGTGCCTTTCCAGCCCTCTTCACGATCAAGGCTACCTCGCAGCGCTATGTCTGTGCCAACAGGGGTTCCTTTCATTGAAAGTGATAGTGTTTGATCTGTCTCATCGCCTGAAGCTCGCAACGCCAACTGAGAAACATCGACACCTTCGGCCTTTAGGCCCGACACATCAAAAATCAAGCCACCACTCACAATGGGGAGCGGTGTCACCGAGCCTCGCACATTGACACTTTGCACCGTCACTAGCTCTTCCCAACTCAATGTATTCGCATTTAACGTCATTGCAGCCGTTGGCTTATCAAGCGTTCCAGACAGCACCACATCACCTTGAACACTGCCTCCTGCTTGCGGCAAAGAGGCTGACAATGTGGGTAGATTGAGTTTCACAGCAAGGTCGAGTTCTTTGTCGATTTTGCCCGTGACAGAAACCTTATTCGGACCATGAGCTAACAACAAACCGTTCGTCTCGACCTTCAAGTCTCCACTGCCTTGCACGTCAGAGGCATCAAGTTGTCCCGCCAAGGTCAGTGCCTGATCGCGGATGATGCCCTGAATATCGAGCTCAGGAAGCATCACTTTCCAGCCCCCCTGCGCCGTCAACTCTCCCGCATTCTTGACCTTACCCGTGAGTTTGCCTTCCGCTTCAGGCCATTTGATCCCCGGTTGAATATCGGTGAAGTCGAGTGCCGTTTTCCACTTCACACGGTCAGCCCAGCTCACGTTGGCTGTGCCCGCGACGCTTCCACCTAAGGTATCTAGTGAAAAGTCGCTCAATGAAATCTCGGACAAATTGCCACGGAGTTTCGTGGAAAGCGCCATATCAGGGATCACATCCCCAGTGGCAGAGGTTTTTAGCGACGCGCTGTAGCGCTTGAGACTACCATTCGCGTTGAGCGCTGTTGATGTCAGCCGATACTCTGCTGGCTTATCAATAGGCCACTGTAAATTCCGACTCGTCAGCATCAGATTAAAAGGCAAATTAGGATCGAGCACATTCAGATTGCCAGAAAGGTTTGCTTTCAATGTGCCATTGAGTTGCGCCCCTAACGCTAAGTTGGATAGATCGCCGCTCGCATCCAGTGTCAGTGAATGACCACCTAATGGAGGCATGCGAATGTTCGCATCAGCCACCAACTTAAGTGGATAATCCCCTTTCAGTGAAATATCAGCGTTAAGGGAAACTTTGCCTTGCTCGGCATCAAGCACTAACTCTGAGAGAGTTACGTCGTGACCTTCGGCTTTACCCACCAGCAGAAACTGATGAATCACCTGCTTTTCTGGCAGCAGTAACGTAGCATCACTAAGCTCAAAGCGCTCCACCACCACGTTTAGAGGTAACGACACGTCAGGCAAAACAAGAGGTGAATCCCCATCATCTTTTTTGCTCTGATTGTTGGCATCATCAGACGCCGGATCTTGGCTGCTGCTTGATGCCGCCAGTTCCACCATCACGCCCCGCCATACAGTCGGTTTTAGTGTCAACGTACTGCGTTGCATTTGGGCTTCGGTGGTCAGCGTATCCCAATGCGCCTTGGTACCCAGGATATCGAGTGAAATATCACTCAATGAAACACCTTTGAGGAAAATAGGGATTGGCGAAGAAATCTCAGTAAGAGGTGCAGACTCGGTTTCAGGAGCAGGGTCGGCGGCAGAGTCACTCTCTTTCACGATCACCGTCAGCCCGTCGGCTGTTAGCCCCTCAATACACAATGCTGGGCCGCTCAAACACTTGCTCTCAATGTCGAGAGACAACGTGTTTCCGGTCAGCGAAAACGCAGTGTCCTGATACGACAGCCCTTCAAGGGTAAAGCCATTAAGCAACGCACCTTGGCTGCGCTCAATCGTCAATTCAGGTAATGCCTCTTGCGCCGCCCAAACTGCAATTCTGACCCCTGCAGGTGTTAGCAATAGCGTCCCGACAGTGAGTACGATGAGAACCAATAAAAGTACGATGACGACGGCGAAACGATTTAACCAGCGCATTACAGTTCAGGACCTAAACTAAAGTGGATCATGAAGTTATCATCTTTGTTCTCAAATCCATGTGCGACATCGAGACTGATGGGCCCAACAGGAGACTCCCACCGAACGCCAACACCGACAGACGTTTTCCAGTCAGGCGAACTGCTGGTCCAAGCATCACCAGCATCAGCAAACAAAGCAGCCCACCAATTTCCAGACACGCGATAATTGTATTCCAGCGACCCGGTCGCCAAATAGCTACCACCTTCAAGTTTCCCTTTATCATCTTTTGGCGAAATTGATTCATAGCTATAACCGCGAATGCTATTGTCGCCACCCGCAAAAAAGCGCAGTGACGGCGGCACGCGCTCAAATTCATCCGTAAACACCCCACCGCCACCAGCTCGGTAGATGAACCGATTATTTTGGTTAAGGCTACGAATCCAAGCCGTTTGACCAACTACCCGATAGAGATTGATGTCCGAGCCCCAAATGGGATCCGCCATTTCGAAGGTGATCGACTGTTTATCCCCCCACGAGGGCATTGCACCGCCTCGGCTTCGCACCCGTGAAAAGTTAATACCTGGCAATATGAGGTTGGAGATATCTGACACACTGGCTTGGGTGTAATCGGAATACAACCAACGCAAATACACTGATCGCTGCCAGCCCGTGTCATATTTCCAGTGGCGAGAAACTGACGAAGTTAGCTCCAAGCTTTTCGTGTCGTTGTTATCAACATTTTCAAGACCCACCTGTACTTGATAATACTCACGCTGAACGTCAGCAAGCGGGATTTTATAGGTTGATTCGAGTGTTTGCTTAGGGCTAGACACATACAAATCAGTATTCAAACTGTGCCCACGACTATTGAACCAAGGCTTTTTCCAGCCGATTTTGACTCGCGGCCCAACATCAGTGGAGTAGCCAACACCCGTTTCAAATTGGTTGCGTGGGGCGGGCTCCAAGCTCACAGAAATAGGTACACGATCATCACGTAGCTCGTTCAAGCCCGCTTCCACAAGTACGGATGAAAACCATCCTGTATTGGCCAATGCTTGATTGAAGGCCCCCAAATCACTGACTAGGTATGGTTCTCCTTCCCCGAAGGTCAACATACTGCTCAAACGCTCTTCGTTGATTTGACTGTTGTGATAGTAAACGTTGCCAAAGTGATAACGCATACCACTGCTGAAATGCAGTCGGAGAAATGCTTGATTTAGACCGGGAGCGACTTCCAAACGCGTCAGGGTGTAATCCGCGTCGAAATAGCCCCGACGTATCGCAAGGCTTTGAATAGCCGATTTTAACGCGTCGTATTTTCCTTGATTAAGGATCTCACCCTTTTTGGGTGCACCTTCCAATAACGTTTTGAACGCAGGATCTTTTTTAGCATCACCAGTAAGCTGAATATCGACTTCTGAAATAATAACCGGCTGACCGGGGTCTATATTCAGCAAGACGGTAGCATCGGTGTCTGATTGCTTTTCAACCGTGTAGTTAATTTGGGGAGAGTAATAGCCTAATGCCTGTAAGGCTTTCTTGATTTCATCCGTCACTCGAGCTTGTAAGCGAAAATTAAGGCGACGCTCATTCTCAGGAATAGCATCGATGTACACACTGACATTATCCATCAACGCGTCATCAAGACCTTTGATATCGAAGTCAACATCGGCAATGGCTACGCCAGGTAGCCACACTGCACCACTCAATAACCAAGATAGTAATCGTTTTTTAATCATTAACCGTACGTTCTCTCTCATCCTGAGAGCCATTTTAATTCTTACTGAACAATATGACCCCTTATATGCACCGATGTTTTGTTGCAAAGTTGCATCAAACCACGATAAATATGGGTTCAGTAACATGCAGACAAAAAGGAGTCACGGCATGCTCAACAACAAACAATCGGCTGTCACCGCTGAACAAGCGCTTCCCAACCGAATGACGGAAATTATTCCGGCTGAAACACATGCCGTCAATGGCGCGCCACTCAGTAAAATCACGCCTGAGGGTCAAGGACAGATATTACTCGGAATGGGGTGCTTCTGGGGGGCTGAACGTCTTTTTTGGAAACTAGACGGCGTCTTATCAACATCTGTCGGCTATAGCGGTGGATATACCATCAACCCAACCTATCAAGACGTGTGTACCGCACAGACGGGACATACCGAAATTGTCCAAGTGATTTACGATCCTAGCGTCGTATCCTTGGAAGCTATTCTGACACACTTTTGGCAAAGTCATGATCCCACACAGGGAATGCGTCAGGGAAATGACGTCGGCACTCAATATCGCTCAGCGATTTACTATTTCGATGATGCGCAAAAAGCCGTTGCGCTAGCGAGTAAAAATGCCTATCAAGCAGCGCTAGTCGACGCTGGGAAACCAGCAGAAATCACAACAGAAATTGCACAGGCTGGCCCGTATTACTTTGCGGAAACCTACCATCAGCAATATCTTCATAAAAATCCAAATGGCTACTGCGGCATTGGTGGTACAGGTGTCTGCTTACCTCCTTGGGAGCGATAATCTATCGTTCGTAAAGCGAGCAGTTAGCGCTTTGGGGCCTCGATGGCTGGAAACATACAAGCTTAAAGGCTTAAAAATAACGCTTAGAAACGCAAAACGCCCGTCATCGACGGGCGTTTTTTCACTTCGTGAGCGTACAGTAAGTTGCTACGCAGCGGCAGCTGTCATCGCTCGAATCTCATTATTCACTTCGGTCATCACGCTCAGCGCACGTTTGTCTTTTTTCTCTGGCGGCAACAGTCTACCCCCATCAAACTCAAACGCACCGATGCCATCAATATAGAGCCTTCCGCGAAAGAAACCTTTCACGTAGCGGGCAACCTGACGTGGGCGGTATTGATTAAAAATACGCAGCATGAGTGAACTCCTCCATGTCGATAATATAAGACCTGCATCGCACACCATTAGTTTCATCAATGGCTGACAATTTTACGATGCAATCTGAATGCCAAAAGTTCAGGGATCGTCCACTTCGAGACGTAGTCGGTAAATGTAGGCAAGGCATCCCTATTTCTTACCACACCGAGTAAGCGTAGCTAAAAAATTTCACATGACAACTTTAAGACACATTGACGCAATAATGATTCATTTTAGCACATGATAAATTTCCAATTTTGAGTGGTTGGATCTGTTATTGATACGGGAGAGCACCCTGTATCGGCTATAGTCAAAGTCCGAAACCTTATAAAGATGAAGAACTTCAATGTCTGTTGCACATCATGGTGGAGCCGACAAACGACTTATCATCTGTGTCTGCTTTACTGCTCTCCTAGACACGACAATAAGCACTGAAGTCACATCTTGAGATCACTCGGACAAATCACACACTAATAAATGGGGACATAACCTCTATGCGTTGTATTAAAACTCTTGCCTTAGCAACCGCTCTCATTTCAGGTTTCGCTTCGGCACACATAATTTCGAACGGCCAAACTGTGCCTTCGGCGACCGTTGAAAAATACGGTGAGTTAACGCTGAACGGCGATAGTGTGGGCTATCAAACATGGAACAGCAGCAACCTCACCGGCAAAGTTCGTATCATTCAAGCCATTGCAGGACGCAGTAGCTCGAAAGAAATGAATGCGCCATTAGTGGAAGCAATTAAAGCGGCAGACTTTTCAAACGACACCTACCAAACAACAACCATCATCAATCAAGATGATGCGATTTGGGGCACTGGTGGCTTTGTTAAATCATCCGCTGAAGACAGCAAAAAAGAATTCAGTTGGTCATCCATCGTTCTGGATGAAAGCGGTGCAGTTGCCAAAGCATGGCGACTACAAGAAGAAAGTTCAGCGATTGTGGTGATCGATCCTCAAGGCGTTGTACGATTCGTGAAAGAAGGGGCGCTAACGGACACTGAAGTGACCCAAGTAATTGATTTAGTCAATAAGCTCATGCAGTGATCTTGCTCACCGCTTGAACGAAAAAAACCCGCCATTGGCGGGTTTTTTTAATGTTTTTGGATAACTAGCCGATAAACTGAGACAGATAGAGCAAAGTAATAACATAGAAAACGACAAGTAGGATATTCACAGAATTCACTCTGAACTTCTTCACTGTGATGATTCCTCCCTGTTTAATCGACATGGCAAATGTTAACAAATTTAAAGTTATTTTAACATAGTTGATTATCTATCGATTTCGCTAAACCGTTGCTAAAACATTCATTTAACGCATGCGTACGGATAACATCATGGCTGAACCTAATAAAAATGGTGTGATTGAAGCTGTTATTGTCGAAGACAAGGGCACTAAGCACTCTAACAACACGCAAGGTGGACATGAGAGTCACATCAAGTCCAGTCAGCACCGTTTAGCGGCTATCGCAACGGCACACCATATTGATGCAAAGCTGCACGAAATTGAGCACGATAGCCTCACGACTCGCGCTGCCTTTAGGCAACTGCAAATCAAACAGCAGCAACAGGCCAACCTCGAAAAAATCATCAAAGTGACACACGATCTTTGCCGAGATGAGACAGCCAGTTCACCGGATCCTGATTGGCTATATCGTTTCTTTGAAATGGCCAAAACCATCTATGGCGAAGGAATGCAAAACCTGTGGGCTCGGATCTTAAAACAAGAGATCCTCAAGCCGGGGAGCACGTCTCTCAAAGCATTGGCACTGCTGGAAACCATGACGCAGCGTGAAGCTCAAGCACTGCAACGCGCTTGCTCTCTCGCCTGTACATTTGGAAGTGATGGTGCCAATAAACTCATCACGGGTTTTCGTCACCCCGAAAGTGGGATGAAAAAATACTTTAAGCCGGATCTTGCCGAAAGGCTGGCACTGGGAAGTTTTAAGCTGCCGTTTACTGATTTGATGCTTTTGATGGATTTGGGACTCATATTGAGAACCGAATTGGAATCAGGCCAACTGGAGCCGACCTCTGCAGTGCCATTAAGTGGGCAAGGAAAGACGTTTATGATCACGCCGCTTCGCAAGAGCACGCGCATCTATTACTACCGCTTTAGTCCAACAGGCAATGAATTGGCAAAATTGGTGGGGCAGAAAGCGCATCCTGAATATCTCGATGCGTTAATGGCGCTCCTGTCGCATGCGTTTTCTATCAACAGTGATACGGGTTCAACCGTTAACGAAAAAGCCTAACACCAGAAGCGCAATACAAACGGTGTGATCAGGCGATCACACCTTGCTTACGTAAAGTTATGAGGCATTGCTCCACAATCGCATCCACTTCATGTTGATCAGTATGAAGATGGATCTCTGGGCTTTCTGGCGCTTCATACGCAGAACTGATCCCAGTAAACGCTTTAATCTCACCCGCACGCGCTTTTTTATACAAACCTTTAGGATCGCGTGATTCGCAAACATCGAGAGGTGTATCCACATACACTTCCAAAAACTCTCCGTCAGGCAATAATTCACGGACTAATTGACGCTCTTCACGAAATGGCGAAATGAACGCAGACAACACGATCAGACCAGCGTCAGTCATCAATTTTGCCACTTCACCCACACGGCGAATATTTTCTCGACGATCATGATCCGAAAAACCCAGATCGCGACACAGTCCATGGCGAACATTGTCACCGTCCAACAGATATGTGTGATAACCCAGCTCTGCTAACTTGTTTTCCAGCGCACCTGCGACCGTCGACTTACCTGAGCCAGAAAGCCCCGTAAACCACAATAGTGCCGGGCGTTGCTTTTTCTGCTCGGCACGGAAATCTTTATCGATGGCATGGCGATGCCAAACCACGTTTTCATCCGTATGCTTCGAGTCCAAAGCACTCATAACTCTATCCTTGTTGTTTAAAATGGAAAAAATACAGGGATCAATCCCAGCACCAGCGCAGAGTAGACCAGTGATAATGGTAACCCAATACGCAGGTAATCCGTCAGTTGGTAGTTGCCCACGCTGTAAACCAGCAGATTAGTTTGATAACCATACGGCGAGATAAAGCTAGCACTCGCGCCGAACAAGACTGCCATAATAAATGGCATCGGATCTACTCCATATCCGAGAGCCAAGCTATATCCGATAGGAAAGGCCAGCGCCGCCGCCGCATTGTTGGTGACCAATTCGGTCAATACCAGTGTCAGCAAATACGTTGCGATGAGTGCTCCGTACACCCCCCAGCCATTAAACCAATAGATGAACAACTCACCCATCTGTTCAGAGAGCCCAGAAGAGATCATTAACTGCGCCAAGCTCAGTGCACTGCCCACAATCACGACAATTTCAGCAGGAAATCGACGTTTCAACTCAACGAGATTGACGACACCCGTCAACAACAGGACGGTCAAATATGCAGCCAAACCATTAAGCAGAGGTATCCAGTTCATGAGTGCTGAGCCAATCACTGTGGCAAAGCCAGCCAATACCCACGCGCTCATCGCTGAATCTAGTCGTGCACTAGAGTCCAAACCATTCACTAGAACAAATTCACGCTGCAATCGTTGCTGCGCTTTGGCAAAGCCTTTACCCGGTACAATGACCAAGGTATCACCCGCCTGCAAAGAAATATTACCTAATCCACCTTCTAACTTTTCGTGTCCTCGACGAATCGCCACGACCACAGCATCAAAGTTCTCTCGGAACTTGGCTTCTTTGAGAGACTTACCCAAGATAGACGCACTGTGACTAACCACCAGCTCAAGCAAGTTTTGCCCATTAATATGATGCTGACCAAACAGGGCCAAACCTTCAATTTCTTGTAATGTCGCAACGCTCTCTACATCACCACAAAATTGCAGTTTGTCCCCTTCGCGCATAACGGTGTCGGGACAAACAGGTGCAATGATCTCACCATCTCGCACAATTTCAGCAAGAAACAGTCGGCGCAATGCACGTAATCCATTTTCGGATACGGTGTTTCCTGCCAATGGCGATCCCTTAGACACAACCGCCTCTAACACATAAGGCAAGTCGTCATCACTGTGATCGTCATGGTTAGGCAGCAAATAGCAAAAAGGGATCAAAACCAACAAGCCACCCGCTAAGACAGCAAGACCAATCATGGTTGGGGCAAAGAAGCTCAACGTCGGGAGGCCGGCATTTTCGACAAAGCTATTAATAATAAGGTTAGTCGAAGTGCCAATCAGAGTAAGGGTGCCGCCAAGAATTGCCGCGTACGACAGGGGGATAAGAAGACGCGACGGCGCATGGCGGCGGTTTCGTTTTACTGCACCAATCAATGACACGACGACCGCCGTGTTATTGGTAAATGAACTCAATACGGCAGTGGAAAGCCCAAGCTTTGCCACGACAGTACCCAAACGGCCACTGGCGAGTTGCCCACTCACCCAGCTCACCAATCGGGTTTTTTCTAACGCTGCTGACGCAAGGATCAGCATCACCAGTGTTAGCAGAGAACTGTTAGTGAAGTTCCCTGCCAATGCATCAATCGAGATCAATCCAGATTGAAACGCAATGAATGCCACCGCTGCGAATAAGATGGCAGGCTTGATCTTGGTAAACACCAAACCTGCAACCACCGCAAGTAGCAGCCCCACCACCAGAGACTGATCCCAGCTCATGACGGATTATCCCAGCAGCTTGCTGATGTCGCGAGCATTCCAATGAGGGAAATGCTTGCGAACCAGAGCGTTGAGTTCAACTTCGAACGCCGAAATATCGGTGCCTTGAACGTTTGACGCTTGATCTTCAAGCAGCTCACTGATCATGCCCGCACCCACGGTCACGTTGGTCAGACGATCAATCACAATGAAGCCACCTGTATCCGCGCAATCTTGGTAAAGATCAAGTGATACTGATTCTGTTAGCTCCACCTCACATTCGGCAATGCCGTTCAATGGCAAGCTATCAGTGTCAAAGGTTTCCAACGAGTTGATGTCGACTTGGTGACGGATTTTACTCACTGAACCGACAGTTTTCTTGCCCGCCACTTTAATGTCGTATTGACGACCAATCTCTAATGGAGACTCATCCATCCACACAATACTTGCAGCCAGCTTGCTGGTCGCTGTTTGTGTGTCAGCAACAGGGACAATCAAATCGCCACGGCTGCAATCAATCTCATCTTTCAGTGTTAGAGTGACAGCTTGGCCGGCATGAGCAAACTCAAGGTCACCATCAAAAGTAACAATGCGCTCAACCGTCGATGTCTTGCCTGACGGCAACACTTTGACTTCATCACCCGGACGCACAGAGCCGCCAGCAATGGTGCCAGAAAAGCCACGGAAATCGAGGTTTGGACGATTCACATACTGCACAGGCAGACGGAACGGCCCTTTATCTTTGTCGCTGCTTACGTCCACAGTTTCCAGCATGGTCAAAAGCGTATCGCCTTCATACCACGGAGATTGCGCACTGCGCTCAACCACGTTGTCGCCTTCAAGGGCTGACAAAGGAACAAGCTGGATATTGATGTTAGGGTTCAGCTTCTTAGCAAACTCCAAGTACTCCGCTTTGATTTCTTCAAAGCGTGACTCTTCAAAACCCACCAAGTCCATTTTGTTCACCGCAACAATGAACTGACGAATTCCCAATTGGCTCGCAATGTAAGAATGACGACGAGTTTGATCCAATACGCCTTTACGCGCATCAATCAAGATCACCGCCAGATCACAGGTCGATGCACCGGTGGCCATGTTACGGGTGTACTGCTCATGCCCAGGGGTATCAGCAATGATGAATTTACGTGGACGCGTTGAGAAGTAACGATACGCAACGTCGATCGTGATCCCTTGTTCGCGCTCTGCTTGCAGGCCATCAACCAACAAGGCCAGATCCGGCTTCTCGCCAGTTGTCCCGACTTTTTGACTGTCGGAGTGAATTGCTGCTAGCTGATCTTCATAAATCTGGTGTGAATCGTGGAGCAAGCGGCCGATAAGGGTACTCTTACCGTCATCCACCGAACCACAGGTTAGAAAACGCAACAAGGATTTATGCTGATGCTGTTCTAGGTAGGCCTCGATACCCATCTCGGCCACTTGTTGTTCAATTACGCTGTTCATGCTTAATCCCTTAGAAATATCCCTGACGTTTCTTCAATTCCATTGAGCCGGACTGGTCGTGGTCAATCGCACGGCCTTGGCGCTCACTTGAGGTCGCCACCAGCATTTCTTCAATGATGCCCGGCAAAGTGTCTGCCGTGGATTCAACCGCACCCGTCAGTGGATAACAGCCAAGTGTTCTGAAGCGCACACTTTTGTATTCAACTTTCTCGCCTTCGCGCAATTCCATACGGTCGTCATCCACCATGATCAGCATGCCGTCACGGTCAACCACTGGGCGAATTTCTGACAAGTACAACGGCACAATGTCGATGCCTTCTAGGTAGATGTATTGCCAGATATCAAGCTCAGTCCAGTTCGACAGAGGGAAAACTCGAATGCTTTCGCCTTTGTTCACTTGGCCGTTGTAGGTGTGCCAAAGTTCAGGACGTTGGTTTTTCGGATCCCAACGGTGGTTCTTATCGCGGAAGCTATAAACACGCTCTTTTGCACGGCTCTTTTCTTCGTCACGACGTGCGCCGCCGAAAGCTGCATCAAACCCGTATTTATCTAGCGCTTGCTTCAAACCTTGGGTTTTCATGATGTCCGTGTGCTTTGAAGAACCATGTACGAATGGGCTACAACCCATTGCAAGGCCTTCAGGGTTTTGGTGAACCAGCAATTCAAAGCCGTACTTATCTGCCACTTCATCGCGAAACTTAATCATTTCCTTAAATTTCCAGTCAGTATCGACATGCAAAAGAGGAAACGGGATCTTGCCTGGGTAAAACGCTTTACGCGCTAGGTGAAGCATCACAGAACTGTCTTTACCGATGGAGTACATCATCACCGGATTATCAAATTCCGCCGCCACTTCACGAATGATATGGATACTTTCTGCCTCAAGTTGCTTGAGGTGGGTAAGGGTCTTGGCTTCCATTCTTTGATATTTCCTTAGCCTAAATTAACCACGGACGGTGCATGGATCTCACCTGCCGTATCGAAGGATTGCTTTCCAAACCAGTTCAACTGATCGGCAAGTTGAACCACTTCACCGACGACAATCAATGCAGGTGAACCTACACCTTCCGCCAGTGACTCAAGTTCACTTAACGTTCCCTTGTAGATTTTCTGATTGGTACGCGTACCGTTTTCTATGATTGCAACGGGCGTCTGAGGGTCACGCCCATGCTGAATTAATTGCTCTTGGATATGGGCACTTTTCATTAACCCCATATAGATCACCAAGGTTTGGCGACCTCGAGCCAGTGTTGCCCAACGGAAACTGTCGTCTTCTTTTTTCAGGTGACCAGTAATGAACATCGCCGTTTGTGCATGGTCGCGATGGGTAAGAGGAATGCCAGCATAAGCTGTAGCACCTGCCGCTGCGGTAATGCCGGGGACGACTTGGAATGGCACACCCGCTTCTTGAAGCACTTGAAGCTCTTCACCGCCACGACCAAACATGAAAGGATCGCCGCCTTTCAGACGCACAACGCGGTGTCCTTTCTGGGCATACTTTACCAACATGGCATTGGTCTCTTCCTGAGACACACTGTGGTAGCTTGCGCGTTTACCAACACAAATCAGCTCAGCATCGCGGCGGCAAAGCTCCATGATTTCGTCAGACACCAAGTAGTCATAAAGCACCACATCTGCTTGCTGCATCAATTGCAGGGCGCGAAGGGTCAGCAAACCAGGATCACCGGGTCCTGCACCAATCAAGGCCACTTCGCCTTGCAGTGATACACCCTTTGTTAGCTTTTCAAGTTCTTCTTTGGCACCGTCTTCATCACCTGCTGCCACCAGCGAGCTAAAGCGACCATCAAACGCCATTTCCCAGAACTTTCTTCGCCCGTTCAGGGTGGTGACTTTCTTTTTCAAGGTGTCACGAAACTCGCCGGCAAGCTTTGCCATGCGACCCACGTGAGAAGGAATGAGGGTTTCGAGCTTTTCGCGCAACAAACGCGCCAAGACAGGGGATTTACCCGCAGAAGAAATCGCAATCACAATCGGACTGCGATCAACAATAGAAGGAACGATAAAGCTACACTTCGGTGTGTCATCCACCACATTGGCGAGAATGTTTCGTGCGTTTGCCGCTTGCGAAACCAGTTCATTCACCAACGGATTGTCCGTGGCTGCAATCACCAAAAACATGGATTTCAAGTGCTCAGGCGAGAAGCCTTCTTGCACCCAAGTCAACTCACCACGCGCTGCCGCTTCAACCACTTCGCGATCTGCATCAGGAGACACAACAGTAACTGCCGCGCCCGTTTTCATCAGCATGCGTGTTTTGCGCCATGCAACTTCACCGCCGCCAACCACTAAACACGGTCGGCCTTCCAGCTTCGCAAAAATCGGCAAGTAATCCATAGTGAGCGTCCTTTCAATCCTTTGACCATCACTATAAAGAGTTGCTGATATTACTTGAAATTCTAAAATTTCATTTTTTATAACGTTTTGGTTATTTAGCGTCTTTCTCGCGGTTAAAACAGGGCATGTAGTGAGATCACAAGTTTCACGCTTTGCGATGCACAAAGCGTGAGCACCATAAAATTATTTAAAAATCGAGATCACACTAATCAATGAAATGTAACCATTCGAGCTGTCTACTATGCACAATATGCCCATATCCACTCTTTGCATATTGAAGAAATCGGTATTGCCCCTTTGTCGTAGATCCTTAGGAGACACACATGACACTTTCACCTCGACCACTCTCTATTGCTGTTCTATCTGGCCTGCTCGTCATGGCAAGCCCTGCAATGGCAGAGACCATCAAGCTGCGTATCATCGAAACCACCGACATTCACACCAATGTGATGGATTACGATTACTACAAAGACAAGCCAAGCGAAAAAATCGGCTTGGTTCGCACAGCCACCTTGGTGAAAAAAGCACAAGATGAAGTGAAAAACAGTGTGCTGGTGGACAATGGTGACCTGATTCAAGGCAGCCCAATGGGCGATTACATGGCAGCCAAAGGCATTGCAGACGGTGAAATTCACCCTGTCTACAAAGCCATGAATCAACTCAATTACGACGTGGGTAACATTGGCAACCACGAGTTCAACTACGGCCTCGATTTCCTTGACCGCACCTTAGATGGCGCAAATTTCCCTTACGTCTCAGCAAACGTCTTCGATGCCAACACCGGCGAGTCATACTTCACGCCTTACATCATCAAAGAACACACCATGACGGACACTGATGGCAAAGCGCATTTGGTGAAAGTGGGCTATATCGGTTTTGTGCCACCACAAATCATGGTGTGGGATAAGAAAAACCTCGACGGCAAAGTGATTGCAAAAGACATCAAAGCCACCGCAGACAAGCTGGTACCTGAAATGAAAGCCAAAGGCGCTGACGTGATTGTCGCTATCCCGCACTCAGGCCTATCGCAAGACGAATATAAAGCCATGGCAGAAAACTCGGTGTACTACCTCGCCGATGTTGATGGTATTGACGCCATTGCCTTTGGTCACTCTCATGCCGTCTTCCCAGGCAAAGGTTTTGATGACATTCAAGGTGTCGACAATAAAAAAGGTACCATCAAAGGCGTGGCGGCCGTTATGCCTGGTCGCTGGGGTAGCCATGTCGGCATCATGGATCTTCAATTAGATAAACAAGGCGAAGATTGGGTAGTGACCCCAGTTCAAACCGAATCACGACCGATCTTTGATGGTGAGTCTATCGCACAGGCCGATCCTGCGATGCGTAAGGCACTAGAAAACGATCACAAAGCGACCCGTGAGTTCGTCAACCAGCCGATTGGGAAAGCCAATGACGTGATGTACAGCTTCCTCTCACTGGTACAAGACGACCCAACGGTTCAGATAGTCAACCTTGCGCAAAAAGATTACGTTGAACGCTTTATTCAAGGCGATCCAGATCTAGAAGGTATCCCTGTTCTTTCTGCTGCCGCACCATTTAAAGCGGGTGGCCGTAAAAACGACCCAGGTAACTACACCGAAGTGGAAGCAGGCGAACTCACCTTCCGTAACGCCGCAGACCTTTATCTTTACCCGAACACATTGGTAACACTGAAAGTCACCGGTCACGAGGTGAAAGAATGGCTAGAGTGCAGCGCTGGGCAGTTTAACCAAATTGACCCAACATCAACGGCGCAGCAATCACTGATAAACTGGGACGGTTTCCGTACCTACAACTTCGATGTTATCGACGGTGTTAACTATCAAATCGATGTCACCCAACCTGCGCGTTATGACAGCGATTGCAACCTCGTTAATCCAGATGCAGAGCGTATCAAAGGCCTGACCTTCAATGGCAAGCCAGTACAGGCAACTCAGCCATTCTTGGTCGCAGCGAATAACTACCGCGCTTACTTGGGTAAATTCCCTGGCACAGGCAACGATTTCATTGCGTTTGCCTCGCCTGATGAGAACCGCACTGTGGTAGCAAACTACATCAGCAGCGTCACCAAGGAAAAAGGGGAAGTCACGCCAACGGCGGACAACAACTGGACGTTCGCCCCAATTGAAACTGACGCCAAACTGAATGTGATTTTTGAAACCTCACCAAGCGACAAAGCCGCGCAATTCATCAATGCCAAAGGACACTACCCAATGGAGAAAGTCGGTAATGATGATGTTGGTTTTGCTCAGTATCAAATTGACCTGAAAAAACATTAACAGACTGTTAACGCCCTGTTTAATTATTGAAAAAGACCAAAAATAAGACAAAAAAACCGCGGCCTTAGTCGCGGTTTTTCATTATCTTATCGAGCAGTTTTGGGGGAATTGGACTAAAAACCTAAAGGCGTGTTTACCTTTTCTGTTTGCCCTTCAGTGGGAATCCAACCCTCGCCTCGAAATACGGTTGTATAAAACAGAAAAGGTAAGCGCGTTGTCGCCCAAGATTTTTGATAATTATTAGGATACTAAAACCATGCAATGGATAAGCTTGACCTTTGGTCAGTTGTCTACGCGCCAACTGTACGATTTGCTTCGGTTACGCACCGATGTATTCGTGGTTGAGCAAAACTGTCCTTACCCTGAACTTGATGGTCACGACCTACATCCCGAAACCCGACATTTAATGGGCTATCGCGATGATAAAATGACCGCCTATGCACGCATACTGCCTGCTGGGCTAACATACCCAGAAATCAGTATCGGGCGCGTAGTGACCGCCAATACTGAGCGCGGAAATGGCAGTGGCAATGTCTTGGTGCGCCAAGCCATTATTGAAGCTCATGATGCCTGGCCTGAAGCGCCAATCACTATTGGTGCTCAATACCACTTGCGAGAGTTTTACCGTCGACATGGCTTTGAAGAAATTTCGGAGCAATACCTCGAAGACGGAATACCGCACATTGACATGCGAAGAGCAGAAACAAAAACGGCTGCGTAACGCAGCCGTTTTTATCGAGATATCGAATTAGCGTAAGATACTATTTTCGGCGGGCAAAGCTACCGTCTGACAATCTAAAGAAGATCACTGACTGCGTGCCTGCGCTTTCAATTTGAATGATATCGAGATCGCCCTGCGTATCACGCTTAAAGCGCAATAACTGACCCGGCTGAATTTGACTGAGAGGTTTGTCGTCACCTTCAATCGCTGATATTGCGTACAAATCCTTTAACGGCAAATTTTGCGCTCGGAAAATATTAGACAGCGTGTCACCGCGAGCCACCTCGTAGTTAACCCAATCCGTATCAATGGTTTGTGGCGCGACGACAGGAGTCGATGTTCTCTCAAAGTCAGTATCTTCAGAAGCTGTGTTATTCGAGTTCTTGGTCGATTGAGGTTCATCCAAGTTCAGAGGGACAGCAACTCGCTGCCCATCAACGATAGCGTTAGTTTGCGATGGCTCGCTGGAAGGCCACAACAGCAGTAATACCAGTAACACGGCCAAGGCTGACACACCGATTCGATGCGGCTTTGGTAGCGCGGTCCAATACGGCTTCACTTTCTCTAACGCAGGGCGCAACGCGGCTATCACTTTGTCACGCACCTGTTTTATCACCTCGCCCAGAGGCGGCGTGGTGGTTTCCTTTTGGTTTTCACGCTTTCCTTTCAAGGTCATCACCTCTCCCAATTTCCTCATCGGGTCTCGTCCAGTATGCTAAGAATGCTTGTGTGCATAGTAGACTCACAATATCAGCAAAGTGTCAGCGTCATCACATTGAATTCACGCACAATGCCGGATAATTCAAACGCTGTGAAGCGTGTATCGCGGCATAACACAGGCTAATAGTGGTACTGTCCGGCATTTTTAAACCAGATTCAAGTAACACGATTTGTCCCGAGCTACCCCCACCTGTTATCCTTTCACACTTTAAACCTAAACGCGGTGGGGATGTCACATTTCACCCGTGGTTTGGGTGTATACCCGAGTAACCTCAAAATTAAAGAGAGACGACATGTCTGAAGTAAAACTAGAGACCGTAGAACAAAAAGCAAGCTATGGCATTGGCCTACAAATGGGTCAGCAACTGGCTGGAAGCGGTCTAGAAGGACTGAACGTTGACGCTATCGCACAAGGTATCGCAACTGCACTGGCTGGCGAAATGCCTGCAATCGAAGTTGACGAGATCAACAATGCGCTGCGTGAACTGCACACTCAAGCAGAAGCCGTTCGTCAAGAAGCTGCAAAAGAAGCTGCAGCTGGCGGCGAAGCATTCCTTGCTGAAAACGCAAAGCGTGACGAAGTGACCGTGACTGATTCTGGCCTTCAGTACGAAGTACTGGTTGAAGGTACTGGCGAAATCCCAACCAGCGACAAGCAAGTACGTGTTCACTACCACGGCATGCTAACTGACGGCACTGTGTTTGACAGCTCAGTAGAGCGCGGTCAACCTGCTCAGTTCCCAGTGACTGGCGTTATCCAAGGTTGGGTAGAAGCTCTACAAATGATGCCTGTTGGCTCTAAGTGGAAACTGTCTATCCCTCAAGACCTAGCATACGGTGAACGTGGCGCTGGCGCTGCAATCCCACCATTTGCTGCATTGGTATTCGAAGTAGAACTGCTAGAAATCCTGTAATTTCACTGCATTTCTTCAAGCAAAAGCCAGCGTTCGCGCTGGCTTTTTTACCATTGGCATTCCATTGTTTTGCGGGAAGAGTACGGATATCCCGACGTTTTACCCGACCAATCAATTCAAACAACGCAGCATGCCAAACAGCGTAGCCTTTCAAGCGACGCAATGCATCAAACGACATAGCCTTTTCCACTGACCTAATTTGCCGCTTGCCGCTCATCGCCCTCGTCGTCATGCTCTTCATCGTCCCAGGGTAGATGCGTTGTAAAATGCTCTGAGAGAAAGTCCACAAACAAACGCACCTTGGCAGATAGATTTCGATTAAAAGGGTACACCGCCCATACCGCAGAATCACTGGGGCGATACTCAGACAATATTTCGACCAGCTCCCCAGATTGCAGTTTCTGCCTCACGTAATAATCAGGCAACTGCGCCAAGCCTAGCCCACGTAGCGTCGCATCCAACACAGCGCTTCCACTGTTACCATGCCAACGACCCTTTGGCTTAAACTGAATCGTGGTGCCATTGTCTTGAAACGCCCAAGACTCCACCAACCCCACCAAACAATTGTGTTCATGCAACTGTTCCAGATCGCGCGGTACGCCAAACTCTTTGATATATGCAGGTGAAGCGCAGACATGCAGTTTCCGCGGCGCAAGTTTCTTGGCCATTAGCGTGCTGTCTTTGAGATCCCCCGTGCGAATCGCCAAGTCATACCCATCATGCACCATGTCTATCACATCATTTGTGAAGTGAAATTCTACACTGAGCTTAGGGTGAACCTTGATAAAGTCGTTGGTCAAT
Organism: Enterovibrio makurazakiensis; assembly: GCF_050336585.1. Classification (NCBI taxonomy): domain Bacteria; kingdom Pseudomonadati; phylum Pseudomonadota; class Gammaproteobacteria; order Vibrionales; family Vibrionaceae; genus Enterovibrio; species Enterovibrio makurazakiensis. Next base: position 90,879 of record NZ_JAKJSE010000015.1, on the reverse strand, counting down.
GGCGCGATATACTTTTCGCCAAACACTGACGGAGCAGTGATCTTCAACGTACCGACTGGCTCGGTTTGCATTTGAGTAACGAGCGCCTCTGCCTCACCGAATGCTTCGATAAGATTATTACAGTGCTCAAAATAGGTTTTGCCGACCTCAGTCAGCGTGATCTGTCTGGTTGTACGATAAAGTAAACGTGTACTTAACCTGCCTTCCAACGCATCAATACGTCGGCTGACGTGGGAAGTTGAAACACCTAACTTTCGTGCGGCGGCGGTGAAACTACCACTGTTAACAACTTCAACAAATTCTTCAACACCACTCCAACGGTTCATCTTTGCTCCACTGAAAAGAAGTTTATTGATTGCTGCAACAATAAAGCCCGCCCTTTGACGGTCTGATTGTTATCCTAAGGTTAATCCAAAATGGATGGCTCTCTGCCCATCTCCTACTAAGGTAGGAGAATTATCGGAAGAAAGTAGTATGAACAGCCACGTTGAAGGAAAGAAAAAGCATCTTAAGTCTGCGATTTTGCTCTGTTTTTGCGCATTTAGTGTCACGGCCAATACAGAACCGCAGTCTATGTCGGAGCCCGACAGTTACCGCATGGAGAATTTTCGTGCGCCTGTACCAAACACATTGCAGGGCGCAAACGTGATTAACTCGCCACAGGCGCTCAAACAATTTATCGCTCATCACGATCCACGCTTAATTGACGTTTATCCCGCCCCCAACAAGCCAGATAATTTACCTGACACCACACTCTGGATTGAACCAATAAGAGAAACCTTGCCCAACGCATTGTGGCTTGCCAACGTCGGACACGGCATCATGCCGGACGCTCTGATCTCGCTGTTGTCAGAAAACGTCAAACACTCCCAGCCTATTGTCGTCTTTTGCGAGCCTAATTGCTGGCACTCTTGGAACGCGGCCAAGCGGGCACTTGAACTCGGCGCACAAGATGTTTACTGGTACCGGGCTGGTGTGAAGGGTTGGCGTGAGGCAGGATTTGAGCTAGAAAAACATACACCGATCCGCCCATGAGTATCGTCAAAGATCTTCTTTTCACGCTGACTGTTTGGCTATTTGCATTCACAGCATCCGCCAACACCCAAGCGGTATTGCCAATGAAGGAAGTGGCACCGGGTATATACTTTCATCAAGGTAAAATTGACGACCTGTTCTCCACACAGACAGATCCCGTCGCCAACATTACGGTGGTCATTGGCAAAGAAGCTGTCGCCGTTGTCGATACGGGGGGAAGCCGACGAGCAGGTGAAATGCTCTATCGAGCCATTCGCCAAATCACAGCGCTACCTATTCGTTATGTTATCAATACCCATGTACATCCCGACCACAATTTTGGCAATCAGGCGTTCGTCTCCGAACAACCTCAATTCATTGCCCATACTCGCTATGCTGGCGACTTTCATGCCAAGGCCAACTATTACCTACAACGCCTAACAGCACCGTGGTTTGAAGGCACCACCCCTATTGCCGCGACGCATTTCATTGAAAAAGAAACTGAAATCGACTTAGGCCAACGCACCCTCGTGCTAATGGCTCACGAACGCGCCCACACGCGCCATGATTTAACGGTATTTGATGCCACCACAAGAACGCTGATCGCTGGTGATTTGCTGTTTGTTGACCATGTTCCATCACTAGACGGCAGCCTTACTGGTTGGCTTTCGGTTATCAACACGTTAAACGCCATGCCTTATCTACGGGTCATTCCTGGACATGGCCCTATTCAAACAGGAAAAAATGCATTTGATGCACAAACACACTACCTTCGCTCACTGGCACAAGAAGTTCGTGCCGCTATTAATCAAAACATCGATATCAACACTGCCAGCCTTACGGTACTAAGATCCCATGCCGACAACTGGAAACTGTTTGAACAGTTTCACGGACGCAACGTTATTCAGGCATACAAGGAACTGGAGTGGGAATGATAAGAGGTATTCATCATGAACAAGACCCCCGCGTTACTTGCCACACTACTTGCCGCCTTGCTGACTGTTTTTTCGCCGTCGTTGTTGGCACAAAGTCAGCAAGAAAGCGTTAACTGGCCACTGATACGTGACAGTTTATTTCCGGGATCTCCCCAAATCTTAGAAGATGGCATCGTGGAATTGGTTTCACCCGTTCGCGCCATCGACGCCGCGCTAGTGCCGCTCGACATCAAAGTGAATGTCAGACAAAACGACCCCAATCCGATCAAGCGCATTCATCTTATTGTCGATAACAATCCTTCCCCTATTGTCGGGACCTTCGACATGAGCCCTAACAACGGCGTGGCAAACATCTCTACGCGTGTGCGCGTCAACGCCTACAGCCCTGTCCGAGTGATTGCACAAACCGCCGACGGTAAACTCCATATGACAAGCAACTATGTGAAGGCATCGGGCGGTTGCTCCGCCCCTGCCGGCGCAGATGATCTGCTTGCTCGTCAACGTATGGGCAAAATGAAACTCAAAGATTTAGGAAATACTGATACGCGCATGCTGCAACTGCTGATCAGTCACCCCAACTACAGTGGCCTGCAGATCGATCAAGTCACACGCCACTGGATCCCTTCGGATTACGTCAGCGATGTGCAGATCACCCTCAATGGCGATCCTGTGATGCAATTCAACGGTGGCATATCGATCAGCGAGAACCCGACGTTCACGTTCCATGTTGATGCAAACAAACAAGGAACACTGAAAGCCGATGTTAAAGATTCAATGGGACGAGAATTTTCCCGCGAATGGGACATTTGAATGTGATGTAATAAATCCCAACAAAAAACAAGGGTATTAAGATGTCGTATCTTACTGAAAAGACAGAGACGGCATCTGTGCCTTTGCATTGAAATCTCTCAAAGACCACGTTGACACCCGCAAATTTAATCATTATTTATCAATCATTTAATCGACAAATATCAGCTATTCGACATTATTGCCTTGCAACAAAAGTGTTGTGCTCCTTTGCTCCTCACACAACCTCAAAAGCTGCCATAAACTCAATTCACCAACGTTTTGATGACGACACTTCATTACGAATGTGCGGCAAGCATTGTCGCTTCATCCGATGTTGGAATGAATTGGCATTCGGGGTCAATGCTGAAACGCGAGACCGCATGTTGTAGATCGCCAACAAGCCATAAACACAATCTTATGCTCCGTCATATGTTGAGTCCTGGCCCAAATAGCGTCACTCACAACCCGCGGATTGCGCCCATCAAAAATTGAGACAACAAAGGGCTGATGTGCCTTTGAGCACCAAGCGCTCAATAGCACTCGCTGTCACGGAGGAAGTAAATATGATAGGTGTAAAAAGGTTGCGAAGCAGTTTGCTCGCAGTAGCAACTGTTTCCCTAACTCTGCTGTTTCCAGCAGCGTCTCAGGCAAACGACGAGCTATTGAAATTACAGCAAGATCCGGATCAGTGGGTGATGTGGGGCGGTAATTATTCCGGAACACGTTACAGTGAACTAGATCAGATCAATGCAAAAAACGCGAAAGATCTTCAAGTCGCATGGACGTTCTCAACGGGCGTTTTGCGCGGTCATGAAGGCGGGCCGCTTGTGTTGGGTGACACCATGTACATTCACACACCTTTCCCCAACAAAGTCTTCGCGATTGATCTAAAAACCAAAGCGCTGATTTGGGAGTACTCCCCCAAACAGGACTCATCCGTTATCGCTGTGATGTGTTGTGATACGGTCAACCGCGGTCTGGCATACTCAGACGGCAAAATCTACTTACAACAAGCCGATACCACCTTGGTCGCTCTCGATCAGAAAACCGGTGAGGTGGTTTGGAAAGTCGTTAATGGCGATCCTAAATCTGGCGGCACAAACACCAATGCACCATTGGTCGTTAAAGACAAAATCATCACAGGGATCAGTGGTGGTGAGTTTGGTGTCCGCGGTTACCTCACAGCCTATAACACCAAAGATGGCAGCGTAGCTTGGCGTGCATACAGCACAGGACCAGATGACGAAATGCTTGTTGATCCCGAAAAAACCACAGAGATGCTTAAGCCTATTGGCAAAGATTCAAGCCTTGAATCTTGGGAAGGCGACCAATGGAAAATTGGTGGCGGTACCACTTGGGGTTGGTTTACTTACGACCCTGAGCTGAACCTTGTTTACTACGGAACGGGTAACCCAAGTACGTGGAACCCTTCTCAACGCCCTGGCGACAACAAATATTCCATGACCATCATAGCGCGTGATGCTGACACGGGTATGGCCAAATGGCTCTACCAGATGACACCGCACGACGAGTGGGATTATGACGGCATCAACGAAATGATCTTGGTTGATAAAAAGTTCAACGGCAAAGATCGCAAACTACTGGTTCACTTTGACCGTAACGGTTTTGGCTACACACTCGATCGTGCCACTGGTGAGTTATTAGTTGCGGAGAAATTTGACCCTGCTGTGAACTGGGCAACCCATGTCGACATGGAAACAGGTCGTCCACAAGTCGTTGCTAAATATTCCACGGGTCAAAATGGTGAAGATGTTGATACCAAAGGCATTTGTCCAGCAGCACTGGGTTCAAAAGACCAACAACCCGCTACGTACAGTGAGCGTACGGGTTTGTTCTATGTACCAACTAACCATGTGTGCATGAACTACGAACCATTTGAAGTGGCGTACACCGCTGGCCAACCCTATGTTGGGGCGACGCTGTCCATGTTCCCAGCCCCGGATAGCCACGGTGGCCTAGGTAACTTCATTGCTTGGGATGCGGAAAAAGGTGAGATTGTTTGGTCAATCCCAGAGCCGTTCTCAGTATGGAGTGGCGCGCTAGCGACCGGTGGTGGTGTGGTGTTTTACGGCACACTTGAGGGCTACCTCAAAGCAGTGGACGAAAAAACCGGTGAAGAGCTTTATCGCTTCAAAACACCGTCCGGCATTATCGGGAACGTGAATACTTATGTTCACGACGGCAAGCAATACATCGCGGTTCTTTCCGGTGTGGGTGGCTGGGCTGGTATCGGTATGGCCGCGGGTCTCGAAGGTGATACTGACGGACTTGGCGCCGTAGGTGCATATCGTAAATTGTCAGACTACACCCAGCTTGGCGGCGTGTTGACTGTTTTTGCACTGCCTAACTAATCAATACTATAAGGGGAGTTTAACTCCCCTTTTCTCAATTTCGACGCAATGCTACTCGTTGAGTAAAGAGGTTCCCCTCTACACTCAACGTTATCGTTAAACGTTAATGCGAAAAAGGAATTTGTATGGCTAGACGTTTTTTATGGTCAATTTGCTTGTTACTTGGATTAACAAGTCAGGGATATGCAGAAGAATTTGAAATACAGGCTGTCGGCGTGAAATTCGCACCAATGGTCGTGGTGTTGCAGCCGGGTGACCGAGTTTCATGGACAAACATGCCCGCACATCTCATCGAAACCATTGATGTAATGGTGCCTGAAGGCACTGAAAAAATTAAAACCGAGATGGGTGTCGATGTGAGCTTCGTCTTCGAAAACGAAGGGGTTTACGTCTATAAATGCACACCGCACTGGGGGGCGAGAATGGGCGGTGTTTTGTTGGTGGGTAACCCAAGCGACATAGACGGCATCATTGACAGTTACATGGAAGAGATCAAAAAAGATAAGTCATTACTCCCCGCCAAAGGGCTACTGAAGAAATTCCGTAAGCAGCTTCAAGCTCAGGGATTATTGTAAAGCCAATTATTGTTACGCAATAGACGTCGTCACATAGACGTTAACACCAAGACGTCGCAAGTAGATTGCAGGAGGCAGCTTATGTTAAAAGCAGTAAAAACGGTAAGTTCGCTCATTGGTTTGGCACTACTGGCACTCTCCTCGCCGGCGAACGCCAATGACTATCCCACACTCGAAAGAGTCAAATTCGTTCAAGAATGCATGGCACTGAAGGGCGGACCCTCTTACGTCAACATGTACGGTTGTAGCTGTGTGATAGACAAAATAGCCAACCAACTCACCTTTGATGACTATATTCATGCCGATGCCTTCTTGCGCCTGCGTAACATGCGTGGCGAACGCGGTGGCTACTTCCGCTCATCCAAAGACAGCCGCACCGCAAGAGGCGAACTGCTTGCGATTCGCGATGAAGCGGATCAGCAATGCTTCGTCGCCCAACAAATCACTCAAGTCCAATAGGAGGCAAAGATGAACTCGTTTTCTAATCGCTGTATTGCCCTCTTCACTTTGTCACTGGCCTTCATACTCTCTCCGGCATTGGCAGCAGCAAACATCTCAACGCCGTCACCTCTGCCAGACAAGTTAAGAATCTGTGCGGACCCCAATAACCTCCCGTATTCAAACAAAGATCAGCAAGGGTTCGAGAACAAAATCGCTGAACAGTTGGGCGAATATTGGGGACTCGATGTGGAATACGTTTGGTTTCCTCAGCGTATGGGTTTTATCCGCAACACCTTGAAAAATTGGTCAGATGATAACGGTCGATTCGCGTGCGATCTTGTCATCGGTGTTCCCTCTCAGTTTGATATTGCGGCGACAACGAAACCCTATTACCGCTCATCCTATTCGATCATCTTCAAAAAAGATGGCCCACTAGGCTCGGCTGTCACCCAACAAGATGTCGCGACTCTCCCTGACAGCGTAAAAACATCACTGAATATCGCCGCGTTTGCTCCCTCTCCAGCGGTAACTTGGCTGAGAGATAACGGGTTTAAAAGCAACACCTCTTTTTTCCGCATCATGAATGGTGATGGGGAAGATTACCCGGGAAAAATGGTGAACCGCGTTGCTGACGGAGAGTTCGATATGCTGGTGATCTGGGGGCCAATTGCAGGCTATTTTGCCAAATTTCATCCCGATCTTGCGGTGATCTCAATGGTCTCCGAAGGCAACAATGTATTTGATTTCCCCATGTCGATGGGCGTGAGGTATGGCGAGAGGCCATGGAAAGAAACCGTAGAAATGGCCATGGATGCTAACGCACCTCAAATCGCCATGATCTTAAATGACTACGGTGTTCCCGTTGTTGAAGCCTCATCTAAACCTTTCGGTGGCGATGATGATGACTAACTGTCATGAACAAACATAAGGACAATGCGGTGCCATTTATCGTCAAAAAAACGATAAGTGGCATCAAACCGTTCGTGATCATGTTGTTCATTGCTTTGCTATTGGCTTGGGTACCTATTGTCTTCGCATCCATCGCGGTACTGGATTTTGAACTCAATGATCTCACCTTGCAGGAGAATCTCAGAGACTCGCAATATAGCAAAAACGCCCCTAATGCCCCAGAGTTAGCCCGCACCGCGACATTGGCGCCTTTACTCAGAAGCACACTCAGTTCACAGTATGACCTCATTGTGAAACCCGTACCTTCCTCGCTTCACGCTAAGGCAGACCAAGGTTTTGGGTATTTATTCTCTCATCCACAAGCCGCAGCCCAGCTAGGGAAAACCGTCGATGCTGAGTGGGTCGTCGTCAGTCGCCTGCATAAACCCAGCTTTCTGTTCGCATACTTAATAACCCATGTTGTACACGTACCAACGGGGAAGCAACTACCTGAAATCATCGTGGAAATAAAAGGGCAGCAACAAACGCTTAATCAACGTGGGATCAATGCATTGGCCAAGAAAATATTCAACGTGGTGCAACAGCGATAAACCTTGAAGTGGCAATAGGTAGCGTAAATAGATGGGAGATAGGAGATGGGAAAATATTAGTCACAGTACCTCAGTAAAGTACCAACATCCTTGTTGGTCGACGACATCCTATCTATATACAAACAATCAGAATTGGTGATTGAACTCTAAACGCCACTCCACACTGCTGCTCGTCGCTGCACTGTCTGAATAATTACCGAATAGGCGCACATTCTGACGGGGATTAAGCTGATAGCTTGCCGCCACTTCGTGATACCAACCATCCATCAAATCAGCCATGTAGTGGTTACTGTTCAAAGTATTAATGTACATGGGGTTGTAGTTGAGCCAAATATCATCATTGATGCTGTATTTGGCGTATGTTCCAACCACCATGTAGGTCGAAGGAATCGCATAGCCCACACTGCCGACCGGATTATCACTGCCACGAATTTCCGCCGTGTCAGTCACGGTTAAGCCTGCGCCCGCTAGGGGGTAAAGCTGCAAATCCCCCATTGGCGGTAGCGCCTGTATGAAGCTGTATGATGCGCTGCCAAGATCACTGGCAAAATCCCAATTCACATCAAGTTGTGAACCCCGCCCTGTCGTCGTATCCAAACTGAAATGGCGATAACGCAAGGAATCAAAGCTGTCGTTTCCATCCAAATGCAGCAAATCCCCTGCAAACCCTTTTAGCTCCAAAATATTCATTGCCATGGTATCGGGGTCACCGGTGTCATACGCCATGCCGAGTTTAAAGTTCAGCCCTTGGTCTGTGATACCCATACCGCCTTGGGTATAAACTGCCAATGGATCAGACATGTCTTGCAGTACCTCTTTGTTTTCTTGTGCTAGCAAAGAAGAACTCCCCAACGACAAAGAAACCAAAGCAAAAGCGCGAGAATAAGAAGAGATTGTCATAACGTTTCCCCAGAAATAACAAAGGGAACTTCGGTACGTCCCCTTTTAAGTTGCGTGTGTTTAGCGATACCACTCAATGTCATTGCCCCTCTTTATGTGAAATAAAGGCCGTGTATCGATGTGGAAATGTTATCGAGTTGACACATCAGCTTGAATAAAGATAACTTTATAAAAAATATAACTACTGGCTATGTATTGAGGTGTGACGTTTATGGATTCCAAGCTCGACTTGAACCTGCTTTCAGTTTTCTTAGATGTTTACAGACTGCGATCTATTACGCTTGCTGCGGATGCACTCAACATGACACAGCCAGGTGTCAGCGGGGCATTAAAGCGGTTACAACAGCAAATGGGGGTCGAATTGTTTGTGCGGGAAGGACGTGGTATCAGTCCAACGTCGGCAGCGGTTCAGCTGGCTAGCGATATTTCACCGGCCTTTGAACAAATGGCGAAAGCCATGGGCAACATCAATCAGTTCACGCCTCTGCACCACCGTAAGTTCAATGTGCTGATCAATGAAGTCGTCCTCCAAATTCTCCAGCCCTTGGTAGAGCGTTCCGAACTGCTAGGAAACTGCACCATTCAGTTCAACCCAACGCCAAAAAATGAAGAAAACATGCTGGAGATGCTGAGTCTGCAAAAAGCCGACCTGGCCATTGATATAGGCAAAGTCGACGGCCAGTCATACGCCTCCGTACCGCTATTGGAGGAGTCGATGAAACTGATTTGTGCCAAAAACCATCCAAGGGTTCAGAGCACCATCAGTAAAGTGCAGTACTATCAGGAAAAACACATTACTCTGCGCGTTCGTCGATCTAATCTTTATGCAGCAGATTTTTTCACCACGGAAATATTGCAAGAGCGTAAAATCAGCGCTGAATGTGAATCCGTTTTATCCATGATGGCGTTGGTCAGCGACAGCGACTGTATTGCCATGACCAGTGAAAAACTGGCCGGTAAGTATGCCGAGAGATTTGGGTTGCAGGTGTTATCCCCACCCTTTGAAACACAAAAAGTGGTGCATCAAATCGTCTGGCATAAACGAAATCAGCACAGTCCTGCCAATCAATGGCTGAGAAATACGCTTATGGACCTCATCACCACCACCACATAACAAGCGATACGCCACGTGTGTCGCCACGCTATAACACAGGAGAGCACACCATGAAATCGATGATATTGCTTTTAACACTTCTGCTCAGCGCATGCAGTGCAGATATAGGACGTGGAATAGCGGAAAGTGACTGTTCGAATATCCGCAATAACGCAGACCGAGAGCAGTGCTATAAGGACGTAGAACGAACGTTTGAGCACTATCCGTAACCTACTATGCGGAATATACCTGAAGGCTTTCGCCATTCATCTCCTGATTGACTCAACAATCAGCGCTGCTGATTTTCACATCAAACCATTCTAGTCAGAAACCCCATTCGGTATAAAAAAATCTCAGCCAGATCATCGCTTAATCGCAATCTCAACAAACAGTAAACCTCACAACCCCAAAAGAAAACAAAACAGAAAGCTATAGGTAAGTCATTAATTAAAAAAGAAAAGTATAAACATTTCATACAATGACTTTTTATTTACACATGCCATTAAAGAGTAAGCCTGTAATTAACCCCATATCAAAAGTGTTCAAACCAAAATTTTTTGCATGAAAAAAAAATAATGCGAAAACCACCTAATCATTGCGTTTACACGCCAATAATAATTCTCAAAATTAAGAAGAAAACACCATGGAATCGCATTTTGACTGTCATTTTGAAGGTTTCCCGTAATCACCCTGATGACCCAAATTTAAATCGTCTCAAGATTTCACCAGACAGCCTTGACCACATATCCGGCACAAAAGCGCACTAATCTCAGTCGAAGCGGGAAAACAAAGTCCCTTCTTAAAAACATCGACAGCGCGTTATATGGGAGCAACAAGGTATGAAACGGTTAGTGGTAGCAGTACTCGTAGGATCAATCATTCCAATGGCAGCAATGGCGGCTAAAGGTGGCAATGGAAGCACCCCAAATGGAAAACCCTTCCAACACATTCAAGGGCAAGTCGCAGACTTACAATCCCAAATCGATAGCTTAGTGGGACGAGTCGATAGCCTTGAAGGTCATGCTGTGGCTGTTGATGATGCGATTGCAACACTCCAGCTTGAAACACAAGACCTTCAAGCTCAAATCAATAGCACCAACGGCGACGTGTCAGATCTTCAATCTGAGGTCGATCAAAACGGTATATTGATCGCGGCTTTAGAAGCGCAACAAACGCAGCTAGCACAACAGCTGGACATGAAGCAAAACGTTATCGACGGATTGTGTCCCGATGGAACAGCAATTAAAGCAGTCAACAACGATGGTTCTGTTGTTTGTTCTGATGCCAGTGGCGGCTTGGATGACCTAGACCGAGTCATCGCCTATAGCTCTAATTACTACTACGCGAATGCCACATGTCCATCTGGCTTTACCTTAACGGGCGGGGGCTTTTCTATCGGGTATTATAATCAGTTGCGAAACTCCTACCCATCAGGCAACACTTGGCATGTCTACGCCAATTATAACTATTACTACTCGAATGTATATGCTTATGCCGTTTGCGTGAGAGGGACAGGAAGCACCAACTGGCAATATGTTTACTACTAATTAAGTCACGTATTTCGGCTGGATAATTTTTCATAAAAAAAGTGACGCTAGTAAGCGTCACTTTTTTGTTCGTCAATGGCAATATTGAGAGGGTTAAATCCCTTCGCCGTCACCACTCACATCATCTTCATGCAACCCACACTCGCGTTTGAGGCCGAAGAAACGGGTCTCTTCTTCTGTCATGCCTTCTTCAAGTTTACGCGTGGTATGGACATCGCCCACTGACACATAGCCTTGGTCCCACAATGGATGGTATGGCAAGCCATGCTCTTTCAAGTAGTAGTGCACGTCTTTGTTGGTCCAGTCGATCACCGGCAAAAACTTGAACACGCCATTTTGAATACCAAGAATAGGCAGGGTTTGGCGAGAGCTTGATTGGTCTCGGCGAAGCCCCGAGAACCAAGTGCCCACGTTCAGTTGATCCAACGCGCGACGCATTGGTTCAACTTTGTTGATGCGGTTGTATTGTTGAATACCGTCAACGCCTTGCTCCCACAATTTACCGTATTGTGCTTCTTGCCATGCAGAGCTCTGTTCCGCGCGATATACACGTAAATCCAGAGACAACTGCTTGGTTAAGTCATCAATAAACTGATAGGTTTCAGGAAACAAATACCCCGTGTCGGTCAAAATAACCGGTGTATCCGGTTTCTCTTTGACCACAAGATGCAGCATAACTGCAGCCTGAATGCCAAAACTTGATGACAAGGCAAATTCGCCCTGCAGATTTTCCAACGCCCACCGAACCCGCTCCTGTGCTGACAGGGTTTCCAGTTCAGCGTTAATTGGCGCCAGTTCCAAGATTTGCTGCGCCTTGTTCAGGCCAAGCAAATCGGACAGTTGAAAATTAGGCATAGAAATCCCTCTTAGAGACTTTCACTTCCGCAATAATGCCAGCGCGGATAACAAAATCACCGAAGCCTTCGCCGTCGTTACGCTCTGTCGCCCAACGGCCAACCAGCGCATCGATATCTTCAAGGATCTGAGCGTCAGTGATGTTCTCTTTGTACATTTTAGGTACTCGCGTACCTTCTCGGTTACCACCTAGGTGCAAGTTATAGCGACCAGGGGCTTTACCCACCAAACCGATTTCCGCCAGCATGGCGCGGCCACAACCGTTTGGACAACCCGTCACACGCAAGATGATGTGCTCATCTTCCAAGCCGTGTTTTTCCAAAATGTCTTCAACGTCTGTCACAAACTGTGGCAAGAAACGTTCTGCTTCTGCCATTGCCAGTGGACACGTTGGGAAGGCGACACATGCCATGGAGTTCTTGCGCTGCTCGCTGACACCGTCGTCAATCAGTCCATACTCACGGGCGATCTTTTCGATCTTCGCTTTGTTGGATTTCGACACGCCTGCAACGATCAAGTTTTGATTCGCTGTCATGCGGAAGTCACCTTTGTGGATCTTCGCAATCTCAGCCACGCCAGATTTTAGCGGTTTACCCGGGTAATCCAGCAGACGACCATTTTCGATGAATAGTGCTAAGTGGTGCTTGCCATCAATACCTTCGACCCAACCGATGCGATCGCCGCGGTCAGTGAATTCATAAGGGCGAACCGCTTCAAACGTAATGCCTGCGCGTTTTTCCACTTCCGCTTTGAATACGTCAGTACCCACACGATCCAGCGTGTATTTGGTTTTCGCATTCTTACGGTTTGAACGGTTACCCCAATCGCGTTGTGTGGTCACAACGGCAGCGGCAACATCCAAGGTTTTGTCTAGTGCAACAAAGCCCAAATCATCCGCTTTACGTGGGTAGGTTGCGGTATCGCCATGGGTCATCGCAAGGCCACCACCAACCAATACGTTAAAGCCCACCAGCTTGCCATTATCTGCAATCGCCACGAAGTTCAGGTCGTTCGCGTGAACATCCACATCGTTTTGCGGCGGAATAACCACTGTGGTTTTAAATTTACGTGGCAGGTAGTTAGAACCCAAAATCGGCTCTTCGTCTTGATGACCTTCTACCTTCTCACCGTCTAGCCAAATTTCCGCGTAAGCGCGTGTTTTAGGTAGCAGGTGCTCACTGATTTTCTTCGCCCACTCATACGCTTCTTGGTGAAGCTCTGATTCAACAGGGTTGGTGGTACACAGCACGTTACGGTTCACGTCACCCGCTGTTGCAATAGAGTCGATACCAATCTTGTTCAACGTTTGGTGCATCAGCTTGATGTTCGGTTTCAACACGCCATGAAACTGAAACGTTTGGCGAGTTGTCAGGCGAATACTGCCGTACATGGTGTGCTCAGTCGCGAACTTGTCAATTGCCAGCCATTGCTCTGGCGAGATGATGCCACCCGGCATACGTGCACGAAGCATGACGTTTTGCAGCGGCTCAAGCTTTTGCTTTTGACGCTCGGCACGAATATCACGGTCATCTTGCTGGTACATGCCATGGAAACGGATCAGCTGGAAATTGTCTGCTGTGAATCCACCCGTCACACGGTCTTTCAAATCTTTCTCAATCGTACCGCGCAGGAAATTACTTTCTCTTTTAAGGCGCTCATTGTCCGCTAGTGGGCCAAGCTCTGTACCCAACTCAACTTTCTTGTCACTCATTAATACACATCCTTTTGATAGCGCTTGGCCTTACGCAGTTCATTCAAATAGCTTTCTGCGTCTTCTCGGCTTTTTCCACCTTGCTGCTCTACAACATTAATCAATGCTTCATGGACATCCTTCGCCATGTGGGTTGCGTCGCCACAGATGTAAAGGTATGCGCCTTCTTGTAGCCACTGCCAAACCGCAGCAGATTGCTCAAGGATTTTATGCTGAACGTACTCTTTCTCGGCTTGATCTCGGCTAAAGGCGAGGTCAATTTTGGTCAACAAACCGTCTTTCAGGAATTTCTGCCACTCGACTTGGTAGAGGAAATCTTGAGTGAAGGTACGATCGCCAAAGAACAGCCAGTTTTTCCCTTCTGCACCACGCGCATCACGCTCTTGCATGAAGGCGCGGAACGGTGCGATCCCGGTTCCAGGGCCCACCATGATAATCGGCGCATTGTCGTCAGCAGGCAGTTTGAAATTGTTGTTGTGCTCGATAAACACTTTTACAGATTCAGCGTCTTCAGCGCGCTGTGCCAAGAAGCCTGATGCACCGCCAAATCGGGTGTTGTCGCCGTTTTCAAACTCAACCAACCCGACCGTTAGGTGCACTTCTTCACCCACGTCTTCTTGGCTTGAAGCTATGGAGTATAAGCGCGGCGTGAGTTTGCGCAGTAAACCAATCAACTGCTCTGCAGCCAACTTGGTTTTCTTCTCGCCGAGCACATCCACTACTTGGGTATTATTGGCATACTGGCGAAGCTTGTCTTTGTCTTCAGCCAGTTTCTGCAGCTTCTTACTGCCTGACAGCTCTGCATATGCAGCGACTTGTTGTGGGTTTGCTGATGTAATTTCAAACTTATCGGTGAGTGCTTTACGTAGCGACAAAGACTCGCCTGCCACGTCAACACTATCATCGCCGGTCAAACCCACTTTCGCTAGAATTTCATCGACCAACTCTGCGCTATTACTGTAATACACGCCAAGTGCATCACCCGGCTGGTAGGTTAAACCAGACTCACCCAAATCAATTTCGATGTGGCGAACATCTTTGCCAGAATCACGACCGGTGATTTTCTGGTTAGTCACAAGCTCTGCCGCGTAAGGATTTTGTTTGTTATAAGCCGATGCAGCACCTGCAGTGGTTGCGGCGTGAAGAGGAACAACCACTTCATCAACGCCACCACCAATGGTGTCTTTCACTTTACTCAGAACATCTGCGCTCCAAGTTTCTGCATCAGCGTCATAATCCACGTCACAGTCGAGACGCGGCACAATCGCTTTTGCACCCTGCTTAGAGAGGAAAGCATCAAAATCTTTACCGGTTTGGCAGAAGAATTCGTAGCTTGAATCACCCAGACCAATCACTGCATATTGCAGCTTGTCGAGCTTAGGTGCTTTCTTAGACTGTAAGAATTCGTGTAGGGAAATCGCATTATCAGGCGGCTCGCCTTCACCGTTGGTCGATGCCACGATGATCACGTGCGTCTCTTTCGCCAGATCACGGGGTTTGTAATCATCGGCAGAGAACAATGCCACGTCTACGCCGTCAGCTTTCGCGCTCGCTTCCAGTGCTTCAGCAACACCTTTCGCATTACCGGTTTGAGAGGCATAAATAATTGTCAGCTTACCCGCAGGCTTTGCCGCAGTGGCAACCGCTTGAGCAAGTGGTTGTGGGTTGCTACCTGCTGCTTCAGGTGTTTGGCTTAAACCCCAAAAATATCCGCTAATCCACGCCAACTGCTGTGGCGACAGTTCTGCCACGGTCTGTTGAAGTTGACCGATCTGCTTATCGTTAAGCGGGCTTGCCAGTGCAGAAAGTTCCTTGAGTAACATGTCACGACATTCCTTTTCTATTTCGTGAGCATAGATTAGCTATTCGCCGTAATAACTAGAAAGAATAGAAATGCATGTTTTATAACCGCGAGTATGAGCCACTGCGAACTATCAAGCCATTCAGGCATATAAACCTAGTCGCACGGGGAGGCAAAAGTGATCGGATTTTGGACTAGGGTCGCTAAGGCATGGCATTCAATAGATGAAGCACACGTTGAAGGAACAAACACGATTGCCAGAAAGAAAAGCAGGTCTTCTCGACATGGCGAGAAAAAGCGTGGAATGCGTTATACGTCGACGATACGCACTTGATGAAAACCAATATCCAGAGCACTTTCAGTGGCGATATCCACATCACCAAAACACTGCTCTAAGCCGTTACCGTCTGTCAGCGGCACAAGCCCACCTCTCGCATGGCGAAACTCGACAATCCACCCATCGCGGGATAACGAAGGTTCTACCACCGCCTCCACCAGCATTTCCTGACTATAGAGGGAACGAAGTTCTGATTTTGTCATTGCGCCTTCCTGTTCACGTACCAAAACAGAGGGGAATACTAAAAAGCATAGTCGCCCCGACTTGGATGCGCCACAGGCCAAATTATCGATTTCGAGACGCGATAGACGTGTTTTTCAGTGGCAGGCTATCGACATGTTCGCCACTCAATAAATGCACCATGGTCATTTTCAACCGCATGGGCGAAATGGGTTTATGTAGCACCAGATACCCGCAATCTCGCGCATGATGCTGCAACTCTTCACTGCGATTAGCCGTCACAATCACGGTCGGTACTGGCTGTAACCGCTGAGCATTGATAGATTTAGCCAGCGCCAGACCCGTTAATTCATTGTCGAGATGATAATCCGCAATCAGCAGTTCCACTGGGCATTGCACGGTATCACAACTGATTTGCAGTTCTTGCAATGAACTGGCGGTGGTCACTTCACAGCCCCAACGCTGTAAAAGCTCTTCCATTGCACGACAAATGTTTTGGTCGTTATCCACCACCCACACTCGCGCTCCTTGAAGCACCACACCACCATCCGTCACCAGAGTTTCTACATTGCGGGCACTCTGAGCCTCCCTTGCTCCGTAAGGGACTAACACTGAAAAACGAGACCCTACTTCGGGGATGGAATTCACGGTGACAGCATGCCCTAACACACTGGAAATTTTATCGACGATGGCAAGCCCTAAGCCTAATTGGGTATGATGATCATGCCCTGTACTCAGACGTTTAAACTCTTGAAAAATCTCGTTCTTCTTATCTTCAGGTATGCCCATTCCGGTATCGAGCACCTCAATACGAAGTCCATCTCGGCAACGACGACTTCCCAGCAGTATTTTTCCGGACGACGTATAACGCAGGGCATTGGTCATTAAATTGCGAAGAATACGGGCAAGGAGCTGAGAATCAGAATAAATGTAGGCAGAGCTCGGCACATAACGTACTTCGACCTGACTGCCCTCTGCGGCATGTGAAAAATCATGGGCGATATTATCCAGCAAATCACTAACTGGGAAAGACTGCTTGTCGGCCCTGACCACACCAGCATCCAGTTTAGATATATCAACCAGCGTTGTGATCAATGACTCCACATCTTCCAAGGAGTGAGTGAGGGAATTCACCAATTGGCGTGCAGACGGGGACATCCGATGGCTGAGTAACGATCCCAAATACAATTGGGCAGCATTGAGGGGTTGCAACAAATCGTGGCTTATCGCTGCAAGGAATTTGGTTTTCGATAAATTCGCGCGCTCCGCCTCTTTCTTAGTTTCCAGCAAGCGCTCTTGGATCACTCGACGCTCTTCAACTTCATCCTGCAGTTGGCTGTTGAGTGCTTGCAACTGCGCCGTCCGCTCTTGCACACGAAGTTCGAGGGTTTGATAGGCCTGCTCCAATTTCGTCGCGTTTTGGCGGCGCTCGGTAATGTCCCAATTAAGAACAAATAACCCTGTAATTTTTCCGCTCGACGACTGGTTCGGCACATAGCTTTTTACCACGTAACGCGCTTCACCGCTGGCATTGTATTCATCAATTTCAAACACCACGGACTCACCAGAAAGAGCACGTTCTACATAAGGCTTCAACGCCGCAAACTTGGATTGGCTACGAGAAATTGAAATATGCTGCCCTAGCAACTCACCCGGCGGGAAGCCATACCATTGGTCATACGCTCGGTTGGTGAATTGATACCGAAGATCGTCACCCACATAAGCAATCAAGGCGGGCACATTGTCAGTAATCAACCTGAGCCACTGCTCTGTTTCACGCAACTCTTTTGCATCAAGGTAGCGCTGCGTAATGTCGGTGTAAGTATTGACGTATCCGTCATCGTCCATGGCATGACTGCGCACTTCGATAACCCGGCCATCGGGCAAGGTTTGCACGCGGATCCCTTCCGGTGGATGCGTCCCTCCCAAACCAATGCGCCACAAGGTCATGGGGGAGTCTGCGGTTAACGCTTCAATATGCGCGCCATTGAGTTGCGTTTGAGCGAAGCCTGTCATGGCAAGAAAGCGCTGATTGAACACTTGAATATCACCGGTATGGCTCACCATGAGTACACCTTGCGACAAGTTATCGACCATGTTTTGCAAGACACGACTTTTCTCTGCCATTGCCGCTTCAAAGCGTGCCGTTTCAGCCAGCTTTAACTGTGTGACGTCAGAGTAAAGCATCACCATCCCGCCATCACTCGTTTCTCGCTCTTTGATTTGCAGCCAGCGATCATCGTGCAGCTTGATAGTATGCCCATTATGGTTTTCACCAGCTTCACGCACGATCAAGCCGTGCTCTTCGGCGAGTCTGCGAATTTTTTCAGGTGTCAGAGCGGGGGTATTCAGTGAAATAGCATTATCACGCCAATAGCGCTGAAAATGGCTATTGGAGTACACCAGTTCACGATTGGGATCGTACAAAGCAAAGCCATCAGAAATCGATTCAATGGCATCGATAAAACGCTGATGCGCTTTCTCTGCCTGTGATTTGGCCTGCGACAGTTGACGGTTTGTGGACTCAATGGATTGCAGCGCATGATTCAGCTCATCGGTTTTTTCTCGTACCTGATCGGCCAGTACCACCGAATGTTGGAAAGCCCCCCAAGCATCTAGCTGACCACTACCTCCTTGTTCGACGCGACGAACCAATGCATCAATCATCTTTTTCTGACGAGCATTCTCTTTTTTAAGCGCCGCGATTTCTTGTTCCAGTGCTTGCTGCTTTTTGTCCACTTACCCTACCTTTCTCTCGGCATGACCGTCGACGCGTTCGTCTGAATGGACCTCAGGGTGTTCGCCATTGGCATCCGCAAGGAAAGGTTTAGGAGACTCAGGCGGTCGCCCAATCATTACACCGGTTAAGGTTTGGTTCATATGTATGCCGTTTAGCTGCTCGCCATACGTATTAAATCCGATTAATCGAAATCGCGAGAACATAGCTTTCGCTTTGTCCCGCATCAAGGCTTGCTCGATTTCTAAGCGACGCAAAAAGCAGTCACACCCTAATGTCAGTTCGAGCTGGCCGATACGGGCTTCGATGGCACTGAGTTTCTCTTGGGTATCTGCAAACAAGTCGCCCGGTTTCATCGCCGTCACCACGATGCCATCGTCCACGGCGCAATAAAAATCCAGGCTCAGATCGTCATTGACCTTCTGGATTGAGCGCACGTAATACTGATCGCCAATAAGTACTGCCAGCGGATGAAGGGCATAAATTTCAGGGCGAAGATCTTCTAACGTAATACCCACTTCTCGTGCATAAACTTGTGCTGCAGGTTCAGCGTTAAATTCATACACGCGCCGCGCTGCACAATCAGCTTCCGTCACCACTAATTTACTCTCAAGACTTTCTATGTGGTGGGTGGTGAAAACTTCGAACGGGCAATGCGTGTTGAACATCACCACAATCGCTGATTCAGTATGAAATGCGCCATCACTGTAAACATGGGTATTGGCAAGGTTGATATCATCTCCCGCTGAACCACCAAAGTGAGGTAAACGACCTAACGCAGTGTCTAGCGTTACCAAAAAACGCTCTTCGTTGGGGGATAACCCATCAATCAAGGTCAACACGAAGGAGTTACTGCTGATTGGCGCTTTCTGATCTTGCTGACACGCATCCACCAAAGAGCTCACACATAATTGAGCGGCCTGCAGGTCGAGCTCTTCCAGCGGGACTCGGGCGCCTGAGACTTTAAAATCACGACGAGAAAAACCCAGTGCGCTGATACTGCTTTTGGCATAGCCAGATTGCGTAATTTCACCCGCAGAGGTACACCCCATCACTTCGCAATGAGAAAACGCGTGGTTGATTTCTTTACCGAGCGATTCCAAATCGTAGACTGATGAGCAAAAAAACAGCACAAAGCCTATCTCTTCGTTATCAAGCTGAAGCGCCAATTCATGCGCAGCCTTTACTGCATCCAGTTGATAGGATGCAGCACGATAAATAGCTTGTTGATTGTCCGAAGTTTGAGTTACTGCCATGTCACCCTCCTGCTCGCGCATCATGTTGAGCGAGTCCGAATCCTGTTGCGTATGTTTTAGTTTACTCGCTCATGAGGAAATTAAGCCTCATACTTAGGAAGGATATTTACATTTTTGCAAAGTCAGCAGCCCCAAATTTTCAAGAATGTGACACCATATGGTCACAAGTGGAATCAGGGTCACTACACTGAAGAGCGTGTGAAGGCGTTTGGTTGCGTATGGTGGGATGACACGTCTTACACATAACCTGCAGAAAAAACACGATAAATAATGCGATGTCAGTTTATCCAGCAAAAATAATAGTTGTAAGCCCTGTCAGGAAGATAGCGGTGCGACTACTTGAAAGGACTGTTTTATGTACAAATTTCTCGTTGCCGATGATCACCCTCTTTTTCGTGATGCCTTAATCTCCGTTATCCGGGGACGTTACGAAGAGTGTGACATTCTTCAATCAGAGGACATTGAGCACACGCTCGTGCTGGCGGACGAACATACAGATTTAGATCTCATCCTACTGGATTTGAATATGCCCGGCATGGCCGGCCTCAAAGGGCTGCTTGAATTGCGTAATCAATTTCCGACCATTCCCGTCGCCATTATTTCCGCAGAAACCAACAAACAAATCATTCTTCAAACCATTGCTTACGGCGCCGTCGGCTTCATCGCAAAAAGTGCACCTAGAGAAAAAATGCGAGAGGCGTTTGAGCAAATATTGGACGGTCACGTCTATCTTCCGGCTGATATTATTCGTGCAGAAAACGATAAAAATAGTGGCCACAGACGTAACGACGACCCCCAGTTTTCACCCGAAATGTTGCATACCCTTACGCGACGACAGTTGCTGGTTTTGAAATCCATGGCACAAGGCGCGGCGAACAAACAAATTGCCTATGACCTCAATATTTCTGAGACTACGGTGAAATCTCACGTCTCAGCGATATTGAAAAAACTCGGTGTTCACAATCGGATCCAAGCGGTGGTTGGCGTGACTAACATCGACTTCGATCGCTATTTAAGACGCTGACCCTTACCCCACACAGATCATCGTCAACAATGGAATCTTCAATATTAGGGTCAGTGCAAGGTAGCGTGCTTTAACGCATAGAGCACTTGAGTTGCCAACTGCGCCAAACTGGCGGGCGAGACGACAGAAAAATCCAATGCCACACTTCGCCCAACGGTATTGAGTAATGTCTGATGAAAACGCGCATTTGATTTGTTGTATCGCGCCGAGACCAGACCCAATCCACCATCACAAACCTTCTCGATATCATCTTCGTCCAGCGGCGAACACAGCGTTTCAAAGGCGTTCAGCAACGCAATGAAGCTAACACTAGGGTCGCTATCCGCCACGGAATCAAACGTCAATTCGTAGCTCATTAAATCAAACGAAACACCAAGGCTATAACAGCGACCACCAAGTCGTCGCTGCAAGATCAAAGAAGACGCCATCACGGCTTGCCCCAAAGCAGCGATCGTCCCCGCCTCTGTAGTATGAGGAAAAGATAACGCGACATGCATAGCGGTTTCATCATCGCGATGGCTCGCCATGATGGTGCCAGCGCGAAACACCGGCACACTGCCTGCGCAGTTCAACACAATACCTTGTGCGGTGTGTTGCCACTCTGCATCCATCGCGTGGATCTCATTCGCACTTAAGGTGTGGTGCCAAAAATGGCGCAATAGCGCCATATCACTTTCTGGTAAATCGACCGTCAGCCCCTTCACCACTGCATTGGCGCAGTACCACTCTTTAATCTCTCCCAAAATGGGCTTGCTCTGCATCCACGCCCACCGCAAAGTTCGCTGCTCACAAAGCTCAAGCCAGCGCGTCAAATCAGCGCGGGTTTTTGTGTCTCGTGCATTGAATCGACACAATATCGCTAGGCGAACCAACGGTGGGCACGGCGCTATCCACTCACCCTGACATTGTTTGTCTGTAAACGAGAATGTCGGCAGCTGCTCGCACACCTCCCCTTTTAAATAAGGGGGTGCAAACGGCGTGGTTGAAAATTGGTGATACAAACGCTGTAGGCCATCCCCCCAGCGAGTGGCCATGCGCTGGCCTTGCTGAAGCTTAAAATAGCCGGATTGCCATGCGGTACGCTTAGCCGATAAACGTTGGCGCGCTCCTTCAACTAACTGCTCAAGATCAGATAATGAGCATTGCTGCGAAACACGAAATCGCAACGCTGGGGCTGGTTGAAAATCGTTGTTCAGAGGGAGTAACTGCGCACCTAGCTCACTCAAGGGTTGGCGATATTTCAGTGAACTTAAGGTGGCATGCAGCACCGCCGCCCAATGAGAAGATAACGCCAAAGACTCAATACGCTCATCGTCTTTTTCAGCAACAACGGAAGAGAAAATATCTTGTTCACTTAGCGTAACCGAAAATGGTGTTCCCACGCCGTCTAACGCCTTAGAAACTTGACGCCACAGCGCCACCATCGGCCATGATCCCGCCGTGATGAGTAAGATGTTTTCAGGGCGATAATAGTGATGGTGGTAACGGCGAAGCGCCGCAATGTCCAACTGCGTGATGGTATCTGGCATACCGCCAAATAGCGGGGCACGTGGCACACAATTTACCGCTTGCACCGTGGAGGCATGAAAATGTTCAATCCTCATGTATTCGCTGATTTCACGATACAAGGTGCCTCCATAATCATCCCCTAAAGGATGGAAGATCTCTTGCTCAAAGTCCTCCAAGGTCAACTGGGGTGACAACACGCTGTCAGCAAAAAAACCGATCCCACGTAACGCAGAATGGGGATCATAGCCTGACAAATGAAAACGTGTGGATTCCTTTTTCGTACTGGCATTAAATTCCAACAACGCCAACTCGCTGCGTAATGAGAAAAAGGTGTCGCTATCGGGGAACCGCATCGATCCACGCAAGACCATATGCTCAAGCGCATGCGTGATACCACTATCATCTTCGACGGGGGTAGGCACCACCAGCGAGGCACTTAACCGTTGATCCTCCGATGCGGCATGATGCCAATGCATCATCCCACTAACATGACGATAGCCCACCCATCCGGTGCCCAGTTGCTGATCCTTTGGCGGCAGCAAGATCCAATCCGGCGCAGCGGGGTGCGGTTTCGCCATAAATGTTCCTTAGGTCATGGTTTCACAGAAAGGATCACCTGGCTGTTCTTCACGGTTCGCGCTAATGCCATGCTATGACAGCCTTGGTTGGCCTTAGCCACTGCCTCTTCAATCACATGATGATCGGGAGACTTACTGCAAACCGGATCTGCGTTAGCAGGGTCACCCGTCAGCAACATAGCCTGACAACGACAACCGCCGTAATCCTTTTCCTTCTCATTACAGCTTCGGCAAGGTTCCCGCATCCAGTCAAATCCGCGGAAGTGATTAAAGCTCTCAGCGTCATACCAAATATCCGAAAGCGAGTGCTCTTTCACATTTGGATGCGGCAGATCCAGTAACGCTGCACTATGACATGGCAGTGCTAAACCATCAGGGGCGATATTCATGAATATATTCCCCCAACCACTCATACATGGCTTAGGCCGATCTTCATGATAATCCGGTGTCACAAAGATGAATTTTGGACCGTCCCCTTGCTGTGAGTCGCGCAATGCGTTGACTTGGGCTTCGGCTTGTTCAATTTGCGTGCGGGTAGGTAACAAGGCATCTCGGTTATGCAGCGCCCAACCATAATATTGCGAGGTGGCCAGCTCGACGAAATCAGCATTCAGTTCAATGGCAAGTGCCATGATAGCCTCAATCGACTCAATATTTTGCCGCGTGATCACCACGTTCATCACCATCGGAAAACCATGTGCTTTCACCGCATTAAACATGGCTTTCTTGTGCGCGAATGCATGCCGTTTTCCCGCGATCGCATCACTTAAATCCGGATCCGCAGATTGAAAGCTGATCTGAATATGATCCAGGCCCGCATGTTTGAGTGCTGCAATGCGCTTTTCCGTTAAGCCAACCGCGGAGGTGATCAGGTTAGTGTAGTAGCCCAGCTGATGAGCGTGAGCAACCAATTGCTCTAGGTCTTTGCGAAGCAAAGGCTCGCCACCCGAAAAACCCAGTTGTACCGCTCCCAGTTCACGTCCTTGTGTCAGTACGCGACACCACTCTTCCGTGGAAAGCTCATCTGCCGCATCACCGAGATTAAGTGGATTAGAACAGTAAGCGCAGTGAAGTGGGCAGCGATAAGTCAGCTCTGCCAACAACCAAAGCGGGGGATTAACAGCGCTCGATCCATTTTTTGTCATAAGCCACCTCCACAAATTGATGCACATCGTCTGCTAAATCCGCACCGGGGAATTTCTCTTCAAGCAATGCAATCACTTCACCGACCGCACGAGGCGAAGCAAACTGCGCTAAGATCTCCGCGGCACTGTCACTCAGTTTCACCATCCCTTCAGGGAATAACAGCACATGGCAATCCTGTGCTTTTTCAAACTGCATACGAAACATGGTATTTCGCTGGTACTTCGCTTCATCCGTCACGCGTTGTCACTCCTTGCTTCCTGCCACTTTTATACGCCAAAGCTCCCTGCCATTGATCTTAGTTGGCGATCAGCCTTTATGATCGATCCAGCGCATGATGCCAAACTGGCTTGTCAGTAATACCCACATACGGCGGGCGCTCAAATTCATACGCCATGCTAATGGCATCTAACAATGACCATAGAATATCGAGCTTAAATTGGAGAATGTTGAGTGCTCTTTCTTGCTGTTCAACGGTTTGAAAATGATCGAGCGTGATCGACAACCCATGCTGCACATCACGACGAGCCTGACTTAACCGTTGACGAAAATACGTTAATCCTTCGGGGTCAATCCACCCATAATGCGTTGGCCACGAGTCCAACCTCGACTGATGAATTTCGGGGGCAAACAACTCGGTTAGCGAAGAACATGCAGCTTCTTGCCACGTGGCACGGCGAGCAAAGTTCACGTAAGCATCCACGGCAAACCGCACGCCTGGCAAAACCCATTTCTCATCAATCACATCTTGGCGGTCCAAACCAACGGCTTCCGCTAAACGCAGCCATGCTTCAATGCCACCCCATTGGCAATCCAAACTCTCATGTCCATCATGATCAAGAATGCGTTGTACCCATTCTCGGCGGATCGCGGGATCGCGGCAATTCGCCATGATGGCAGCATCTTTCACCGGAATGGATGTTTGGTAATAGAAACGGTTCGCCACCCACGCTCGAATTTGCGCCTTGGAGCAGTTGCCACTGTACATAGCCTTATGGAAAGGATGATGAATATGGTAATACTGCCCTTTGGTGAGCAGTGCATGCTGAAAGTCTTCTCGGCTCATCGCGTTCGTCATCATCCCTCCTTGGGTTTATGTGATTTTTTATCTGATTACTTTTATGTGATTGTTTTTAGTTCTGGCGCCAGAGTGTCTTTCACCCGACCAGATACTCAAGTCATCAAATAGCACCTAAACAGTGATTATCATTCCGTCAAAGGCGATGTCGACGCCTGCATCTAATACCGCTTGGTGCTCATCAGAATCAGGGTCCAAGATCGGGTTAGTATTGTTAATGTGGATCAGAACTTTTCGCGGTTTTTCATACTGTGACAGCAAAGACAACATGCCGTTTTCACCGGACACAGACAGGTGCCCCATGTCACTGCCCAGCGACACCCCAAGCCCTTCTCGGATCATTTCATCGTCCGTCCACAACGTGCCATCCATCATGAGGCAATCGGCATCAGCCATCGCCGCCAAAACAGCTGGATCATCATTCGACCCAAGGCCTGGCGCATAAAGCAGGGATTTTCCAGTGTGGGTATCAGTGATTTTTAACCCGATGTTATCGCCGGGGCGCGGGCGGTTGCGGAAAGGGGAAAATGGCGGTGCATTCGACGTTAACGTAATCGGGGTAAAACGTAATGCCGGCACCGCCGGAATACTCCAGCCTTCAGAAGATTGTGCGTCGACAGTGTGAGTGCGATATCCCCCTTCCCAATGCTTCATCATCGACAAGATGGGATAACTAGTACTGAGTTCTTCAGCCACTTCTGACGTGCAATACAAATCCAGTGGAAGGCCTTCACGCAGGATCAGAAGCCCTGTCGTGTGGTCAATTTGTGCATCAGTGACAATCACTGCACAGACTGCAGAGCCACGCGCTCCCGTTGCTTTAGCTAGCTGAGGCGTGGCATTAATTTGTTGGCGGATATCAGGGGAGGCATTAATCACCACCCAGTGTTCACCGTCATCGCTCACCGCAATGGACGATTGGGTACGAGGTAAGGCTCGGCTGGTACCATCTCTTACAGACTGACACATGCGACAATGACAATTCCACTGAGGGAAACCGCCTCCGGCGGCTGAACCAAGCACCACTATCTGCATTCACCCACTCCTTTGCTTGTGACATATCCATTCAATTCATTATATTTTCTATATCGATTTCTGTACTGACTGGGCATACCCGCCACTGTTATCTGCAACGCGTCTTACAGCTATCGATATATTCAGAAAAAAGGCATAAAAAAAGGGATGCACCCTAAGGCGGCATCCCATTTCGACTCTCTCAACGATTGCTGATATAGAGGGTGACTTCGAATCCGAGTCGCAGTTCTGTGTAGCTAGGTTTTTTCCACATGGTGATTACTCCTTGTACCAGATACTAAAGTGACAAAATGCTCGCCACCGACATTTAGCGTAATAACAAGAAGGAAAACTACCAATCCTACTTTGTGATGATTTCTCTACTCCGAGACACAATAGACTTTTGCCAAATCAGGGAAAGCTGTTGCAATGCGCCTCTCACCCCTGTGTTTTGTGTGAAGAAACAACCACTACCACACTTTCCGCTTTTGAGGCTGCCGCATTCAAAGGCTCTACTTGGATGGGGGCGGCCCTTCGCGACGTTCGATTCTTACCGTATTTGTTTGCCACGCAGCGATGCTCATCACTGACAATCGCCAAGCACTCCAAACACTGAACACACTCGTTGTAGTCAATGTGCCCTTCTTTGCGGATAGCATGAATACCGCAGTGTTTTTCACACAAACGACAGGGACTGCCACATTCGCTTCGGCGCGTTAGCCAACTGAATAAACGAAAACGTCCAATCACTGCCAACCCTGCTCCTAACGGACACAAATAACGGCAATAGGCTTTGTGAACTCGAGCGCTCACCAGCAGCAAGAGCACGGCATAAAGCACAAAGGGCCAAGTGCGCTCAAACATTAAGGTGACCGCGGTTTTAAAGGGCTCGACTTCTGCCATGGTTTCCGCAAGCGACAATTGAAAAAAGGCGGTCCCCACCAACACCAACAGCACGCCATATTTCAGATAAATAAGCCGTTGATGTATAACCTCACTCACCTTCCACTGGCGCAGACGGCATTTCTGCGCGACCACAGCCACCAGTTCTTGCATCGCGCCAAAAGGACATAACCAGCCGCAGAAGAGCCCTCGCCCCCACAAAAACAGGCTGATAAACACGTACGTCCACAGCACAAACAAAATGGGATCGAGCAAGAAAACACGAATATCGAAGCCATTCCAAACGGATAGCAACAAGGTGTAGATGTTCACCACGGACAACTGGCCTTGGGCATAGAAACCAATAAAGACCGTCACAAATACCAAAGAAACCAAGCGCACTGGCGTCAAATAACGGCTAAACCGAGCCAATCGATGTTGAAACATGAACACGCCCGTCAGCAACGTCAAATACACCGCAACGATGACAATCTCTGCGAGTCTGTCTTTCCAAATCCGTAACCAAAGTGGCAGCGGTGGTTCAGGTGGCGTCACGGCAACTAACACGTCATCAGGCAGCGTATATAGACTGTCGACGAAGACATGTTCCGATTCCAGATGGTTTTTCACCAATTGCACCGTCATTCCCACAGAAATAGGCAATGATGGGTCAAACCCACTTTGGTCAGAAAAGGTGAAAATATTGACCCGCTCAAACGGGGCAAGGGGTAGTGCAAAACCTGCATGTTGAAGATGGAACAAGTCGGCATCGCGCAATGACAATGGGCTGTCTTGCTGGCGCAAAGAAAAGCGAGCAGGCGTTGTGCCTGCCACAAAATCATCTGCCACAAAATGATACGCCCCACGAGAGCCCACCAAAATGGCAACCTCGCTAGGGGCAAGTGAGTCCATCACGCGCTGATATTCCGCCTCTCCCAACACGTTTTTACCCACAAGTGCAGGGTTCAGCACTGCCAGTGTCAGGTCAATAAACGGCGCACTATCTGGCTGCTCTGGATCCCGCGCTTTTTCAAGCCGAGACACATTTACGCCAAGTGCGGAAGCGGCATCCTCATTACTCAGTTGCCAGTGATACAGCAAGCCCGCATCGGTTAATTGTTTTAAAGTTTGAGGCTGAAACGCGTTAGTGTTGAACCTGGCCTGCACCGCCGTTCCAAACCCCGTTAGCCTTGCCTGCGCCACTTTTCGTGCGGCGGCCATTATCGTGTCATGCACCACCATGACCGACACCGTCGCCTTGGTCACACCATCAAAATAGACAATATCGTCACTGGCAATGCGCTGCTGATCGCTGCCAACCAACACCTGCTGCTTCAGCGACAATCCACCATATTGGTCAATGAAGTCCACCAGCGGTTTTTCGCCAAGACCGTGCAAAAAAATCGGTTCATGATGACCTAACAACGAAAGGCCGATGATGCGTCCTTCTGTATCGAGACCGACACGAAGATTGATGCTGTCGCCAGAAAAGCCGGGGAAGTCGGTCAAGTCATCGGTTTCAAACAGGTAACCAATAGGCTGATCGAGTTGATAAATTTCGGTAACGGGAAGGGTGTCGCTGGAAGCTTTCATCCGCGTCGCACGGGGAAAGATCGTCGCCGCATCGTCGCTCACTTCTAACCAAGATTCGGCAGAGACAATGAAAGGCAGTAAGATCAACAGCAACCACAGAAATACGGTACTACGCCATCGCATGACTAACCTGCTCATAAAAAAAGCGGGGGTTCACAACCCCGCAAAGCTATGTATCAGGCAGCGCGGGGAGGCCGCGACTGCCTTCTACGAGCGGACAAGGACTAGAAGAAACCTAGCGGATTAATGTCATAGCTCACCAATAAGTTTTTGGTTTGCTGATAGTGGTTGAGCATCATTTTGTGCGTTTCACGGCCTATGCCTGACTTCTTGTAACCCCCAAATGCCGCATGAGCAGGATAGAGGTGATAACAGTTAGTCCACACACGTCCGGCTTGAATTGCACGGCCCATGCGGTAAGCACGGTTCACGTCACGCGTCCACAGACCGGCACCCAGACCGTATTCGGTGTCATTCGCAATAGCGAGCGCTTCCGCTTCGTCTTTAAACGTTGTCACAGCGATCACTGGGCCAAAAATCTCTTCTTGGAAAACACGCATGTTGTTGTCGCCTTTGAAGATGGTAGGTTGCACATAATAGCCCCCACCAAAGTCAGCCGACCCACCGCCTAATAACAATTCCGCCCCTTCAGCACGACCAATATCCATGTAGCTCAAGATTTTTTCGTACTGCTCATTCGAAGCCTGAGCGCCAACCTGCGTCTCAGTGTCCAGCGGATTGCCGTGCTTGATGGCATTCGCGCGCTCAATCACTTTGGCAATGAACTCTTCGTAGATACTTTCTTGAACCAGCACGCGAGAAGGACAAGTACACACTTCACCTTGGTTAAAGAAGGCCAGTACGCACCCTTCAACCGCTTTACTGATAAATTCATCTTCTTGCTGCATCACATCTTCAAAATAGATGTTAGGTGACTTACCACCTAGCTCAACCGTTGATGGGATAAGGTTATCTGCAGCGCAGCGTAAAACATGGTTACCAATTGCCGTAGAACCCGTGAAGGCGATTTTGGCAATGCGTGTTGAGGTCGCTAGTGCCTGTCCCGCTTCTGGACCCATGCCGTTAACAATGTTCAGGACACCCGGTGGCAACAGATCACCAATGATTTCCATCAACAACAAAATACTCGTCGGCGTTTGCTCTGCCGGTTTTAATACGATGCAATTACCGGCGGCTAAGGCTGGGGCAATTTTCCATGCAGCCATCAGCAGAGGGAAGTTCCACGGGATAATTTGGCCAACAACACCGAGCGGCTCGTGTATGTGGTAAGCCACGGTATTGGCGTCGATCTCTGCCGCCGACCCTTCTTGCGAACGAATGCAGCCTGCAAAATAGCGAAAGTGATCAACACATAAAGGGATGTCTGCATTAAGGGTCTCGCGCACGGCCTTGCCGTTTTCCCATGTTTCTGCCACCGCCAAATATTCGAGATTAGCTTCAATGCGGTCAGCAACTTTCAGCAAAATATTCGAACGCTCAGTGGCTGACGTCGCTCCCCACGAGGCTTTCGCTTGGTGCGCTGCGTCAAGCGCGAGTTCAATGTCTTCTGCACCAGAGCGCGGGATTTCAGCAATGACCTCTCCCGTACAAGGTGAGGTGTCTGTGAAATACTGTCCTTTGATTGGCGGAACCCAGTCACCGCCGATGTAGTTAGCATAACGCGCCTTAAAGTTAACGACGGCTCCGTCGGTATTTGGTTTTGCGTAAATCATCTGTCCACCCCTATTGGCGATTGTCTCTGTGTCGTCCCTAACATGTTTATTCGCAACAGTGTCAGGCGTTGTAGATAGAGTATGAAACTCTCACCGGATCTCTCCATCGCTCCATGGTTGGCAAAATCTCATACTTTGGAGGGAGATGAAGAGTGTGGGTGACGCTCAATCCGACGATTTACGGGCCCAGCGGTTAGATGGAACACCCGTCAGACTGGCTTTTTTGATGGCAACTCAAGCGATCATTTACACACTTCGAGCTCATCGCCATGGCACTGAATCCATAGCACTGAAGTTGAACGCAAAACACGAAAATGCCGAGCTTTTGCTCGGCATGATTCGATGTTACGCATATCCCTTATTCAGCGAGAATTATCCCACCGAGAATACGTACGACGGTTTAGCTTTTTGGCAATTTGAACGTCCACACCATTCCGCCTTGGTTGAAGTTCTTCACGCGTTTCGCCACATCGCCGCCCCAAAGTGGCACCGCACCACCCCAGCCTGACAAGACGGAAATGTATTGCTCACCGTCCATTTCCCATGTGACAGGGCTACCGACAATGCCGGAGCCGGTGTTGAACTTGTAGAGCACCTCACCCGTTTTGTCGTCCAACGCGAGCAAGTAGCCTTCGGGGTTACCCGTGAATACCAAACCACCCGCAGTGGTTAACACTCCGCCCCACAATGGCGCGTAGTTTTTGTATTCCCACACGCGCTCACCCGTTTTCGGATCATAGGCACGCAGCACGCCAATGTAATCTTCGTTCAGAGCTTTAATGGTAAAGCCCGCACCAAGGTAAGCAGCGCCTTTTTTGTAGGCGACCGGCTCATTCCAAATGTCCATTTGCCATTCGTTCGCTGGCACATAGAACAAGCCCGATTTTTGGCTATACGCCATCGGCATCCAGTTCTTACCGCCTAAGAAAGACGGTACTGCTACCACGGTTTCTCCCTGCTTACCGTCTTTAACATCATTGGGATCGCCAGGACGATTGTCCTCAACATACTGAGGTCGACCTTTGTCATCGAGCCCCGTCGCCCAGCTGATTTTATTGACGAATGGGAAGCCACGAATGAATTCACCGTTGGTGCGATTCAGTACATAGAAGAAGCCATTTCGGTCAGCCGTCGCCGCCGCTTTAACTTGTTTGCCGTTTTCGGTGTAATCGAAGGAAATGAGTTCGTTCACACCATCAAAATCCCAACCATCATGTGGCGTGGTCTGAAAGTGCCACACAATTTTTCCGTCATCCGGGTCTATCGCAAGGCGAGATGAAGAGAAAAGGTTATCCCCCGGACGCATATGTGAGTTCCACGGGGCAGGGTTGCCCGTGCCAAAGAACAGCAAATCGGTATCAGGATCGTATGTGCCGCCTAACCAAGGCGCTGCGCCACCGCTTTTCCAAAGATCAGCTGGCCATGTTTGTCCCGGCTTTCCACCTGAAATCCCGTTTTCGATTTTTTTCCCGTCTTTGTAGACGTAGCCCATGTGCCCTTCAACCGTTGGACGCTCCCACACCAACTTACCTGTCTTCGCATCATACGCTCGCACTCTTCCTACAATCCCGAATTCACCACCGGATACACCTGTAATCACATTGCCTTTCACAATAATGGGCGCAGCGGTGATCGAGTAACCGTCTTGGTAGTTATCAACGGTTTTCTTCCAGCGAACTTTGCCGGTTTTCGCATCCAAAGCGACAAGTTTGGCGTCTAACGTCCCGAAAATCACCAAATCGTCATACAAGGCAACACCACGGTTGATCACGTCACAACATGGCATGATGCCATCAGGCAAACGCGCATCGTACTGCCACAGTTCGTCACCCGTGTTCACATCAATGGCGTAAACACGAGAATACGAACCTGTCACGTACATGACACCGTCTTTGACCATGGGCTGACTTTCTTGCCCACGTTGTTTTTCACCGCCGAGTGAGAATGCCCAAACAGGACGAATTTCTTTTACGGTGTCGCGGTTTATCGAATCAATAGGACTGTAACGCTGCCCTCGAAGCCCGAGACCATAAGTCACTATATCCTCAGGGGTTTCCTGATCGGCGAGGATGTCTTCGTCCGTGACACCCGCATAAACCGGTGTGGCGGTTAACGCGAGTGATAGCGCAGCATAAATGCCGCAGCGTTTAAATGACTTTGCTGTCATGGGAATACCTCATTGTTGGTTCACTGCTTGGGTAAGCTTGTCGTGTGGTTGTTGTCATGCCTGTTGCTGCCGCTAATGGGCTCTGTCGATAAAACAGACAAGCAGGCGCGAAATGTCTTGTCGTCACAACACCTCAAGGAACATATGCCACCGTATTGCTTGCTTGTGGTGAAATGCCCTCTTCGACGTCGTCTTCTGGTTCAGGTAGATAACGGCTCGGCAATTGATAACGAAGACCGTATTTTTCACCCCAACGCAAAACATCGCCGTTTTGTATGTGTGCGACCACGATGTCTTCCAGTGCATATGCCAACTGACGGTAGTTTGTGTGCACTGCGATACCAAGTTCCCACTTGGCCCGACCAAGTAAAGGGAAAGCCAGTTCGGTGAGTTGCATGTCGCTGACGTGCAAGTTGCTGGTGTTGTTACTTATTTGGGGATGGCGAGATGGCTTTACCTGTTGAGCGCCTGACGACGCATTTTTTTGGATGGGATTTCGTTGAATGACATGGTGTGAGGCTGAGGATAAGGCGATATGGTTGAGCCATTGCAGCTGCGAACTCATGCCCAGCACCATGCCAACATCACCTTCCGTGAGCGCGGAAAACGCGTCTTCTACGGAAGGAAATGTTCGGCTGTTGTCGCGGAAGCGGCCGCCGTATGCGGTGGTCAAATAGACTTGCGGTACGGTATCCACTTCCACGCCAACGGGGTGATACATAAAACGTGCGGCGGTTTGAGGCTTATCAAGCTGATTGGCATCATACGCCAGCAACCAACGCTCTTCCTGGTAAGGCGCAAACATATGCACCAGCTCGTGCGCAGGTAATCCAAGATCGTCACGTTGCATTGCGAATTGTCTGTCATAAGGCACTCGCATCATCACATCAGCTTTCACGCGACGACCGTCTTCGCTGGTCAGATTCATGCCTTTCCACAAGTAGTTACGCATGTCGTCTTCCACCGTTTCATCAGGTGTCATCCAATGCAGCTTCAATGTCACGCTCAAGCCTTTAGCCAAAGCCTTGGCCAGATCAATATCAACACCTGCGGGCGCTCCTTGTTCATCGACAAACGAGTAGGGAGGGAAGTCGCGATAAACCGCGATGGTGATCTCCCCCCTCGCCTGAATGTCGTCATAGGACAGCGCAAAGGAAGGCCCTGCCTGCAGCATCCATGCCGCTAGCAGTGTTGAGAAAAAAGCGCGCACCCGCATTTGCAATCGCATAGATGTGACGTGACCAAATAGGATCATCTTCGCCTCCTGTTAGCCGTTTTCTGGCGCCACAGATTCAAGCCAAGTACGAATGGCCCACAAGGCTTCTTGATTTAGATGCTCTGTCATTTTTGGCATGTAAACCGCCCCATTTCGCACAGCGCCGTTTTGCACGCGGTAGATATACCACTCATCCCCATCGTAATCGGGCGACAACAAACGAAGGTCTGGGGCAATACCGCCAGAGATCCCTTCAAGGCCATGACAACGTGCGCAGTTTTGGTTATAGGCCGATGCCCCGATGCGCTCGATTTCGCCGCGCACATCACCCGTTTGTTCACGATAAGGATTGGTCTCTGTCCATTCAGAGCCCAGTACGGGAATGCTGGAGGTATCAATAGATTGTGGGGTGACATCGCCATGAGCGAAAACCAGTTGTGACCCAAGAGCCGCTACGAGAGCGACGGCGGTGACTAAGCAAATATTGCGTTCAACCTTTTCCATGTTGCGCTAACTCCTCTTTCAACCAGTACGTTTTTAAAACACGCTTTATTCGGTACAGGGAGAAGTGTAGGAGCGGCAATGCATTGAGAACATGCTACAAAAGCGGGGATATTTCTCATTCTTTGGGAGGATTTTTTTAAAACAGAGACCCCTTGTTTGGAAAAAGAAGACCACACTGCTTACAGTCATAACGGAATTTGATACGGAGCGATTCAGTCAATGGATAGACATGATTCACAGGTCAGAAATCATTTTACACCGTGGTTTACATCGCTGATTGCTATGCTTTTTTCGTTTATGTCACAGGCCAGTGTTAACGTCGACATCGGTCTACTTCGACAGCCCGTAGATACGTCTACGGCAGCGCCTGTTTACCTCCGAGAGCCTGAAAACAACGGAGAAGCAGGCGCCACATTGTCGATCAGTGATGCCAATGGCACAGGCAAGTTTTTAGGTCAGAAGTACACGCTGCGCGTTGAAACCAACCCTGACAACAATCAACTCAGCACCACCGCAAACCAGTGGTATCAAAGCGGCGTGCGTTTTTTCTTAACCGATCTCGACACACCATCGTTCGTTGCCTTACGCCAAGCGCTACCGGACGACGCCGTTCTGCTGAATGTCGGCAATCAAGACGATGCGTTGCGCACGTC
Source organism: Enterovibrio makurazakiensis (assembly GCF_050336585.1). Classification (NCBI taxonomy): domain Bacteria; kingdom Pseudomonadati; phylum Pseudomonadota; class Gammaproteobacteria; order Vibrionales; family Vibrionaceae; genus Enterovibrio; species Enterovibrio makurazakiensis. Next base: position 55,743 of record NZ_JAKJSE010000015.1, on the reverse strand, counting down.
AACATGCCTACCCAACACCTTACATTCCGCGCTTAGCTATAGCATGCGCGCTGATGCCATCGCCCAATGGCTAAGGGTTCGTCGTCTCAATCGCGTCTTTTTAGTCACGGGAACCACGCCTGAAGATGAGGCATTTTTAGCCGCCGTCAAACACACATTGAACAAGTTCAACCACAAGGTAGTGGCAGAGAAAGTATGGAATTTTGATACCGACCTTCGCCGCACGGCATCAGCAGAATTGCCTGTGTTTACCCAAGCGAGCGATTACGACGTGGTGTGGGTTATCGATGAAAGCAATCTGTTTGGACAGCATTTGCCTTACAACACTTGGTTGCCTCGCCCTGTGGTTGGCACGCATGGTCTTCGCGCCGATGGCTGGCACTATGTGATTGAACAATGGGGCGCGGTGCAACTTCAGAACCGCTTCAGCGAACTGTTTTCCCGATCCATGAGCGCCAAAGACTACGCCGCGTGGGTGGCCATTCGCTCAATCAATGAAGCAGTGACCGTGTCCAATACGGCCGATGCCAACCTCTTGCTGCCTTTTATTCTCGGCTCCCAATTTCAGCTGGCAGCCTACAAGGGCCGTAAGCTCACGTACCGTCCGTGGAATGGGCAGCTTCGCCAAACTGTCCCACTGTTTGACGATCAAGCGCTTGTCACCTCCGCGCCATTTGACGGGTTTTTGCACCCCCGCAACGAATTAGATTCTTTGGGCGTTGATCGCGCACAAAGCCAATGCCGCTTATACCATTCCTTCGATAACGAATAAGGACGTCACGTTATGACTCTAACTCGAACCCTGCTTGCTATGACGCTTGCCGCCATGCTGGCAACGCCAGCGATAGCCAAAGAATTGGCCTATGTCGCCAATGAGAAAGACGATACCCTGAGTGTGATTGATATGGACACGATGGAGGTCATCAACACCATCTCTGTAGGCGATCGCCCGCGTGGTATTGAAGTCAGCAAAGACGGTACGCAACTGTACATTTGCGCCAGTGAATCTGACACCGTACAAGTGCTCGATCTGGCAACCAATACCTTGGTGGGTGAACTGCCGTCAGGGGAAGATCCTGAACTATTTGCCCTTCATCCGGATGGCAAACGTCTTTACATCGCCAACGAAGATGATGCCTTGATGACGGTGGTCGACATTCCAAGCGCAAGTGTGATCACACAAGTTGAAGTGGGTGTCGAACCCGAAGGGGTCGCCGTCAGTCCGGATGGTAAAATGGCCATCATTACCTCCGAAACCTCCAACATGGTGCACTGGATAGACACAGAATCTAATACCATGGTGAATAATACCTTGGTGGATGCGCGTCCTCGCTACGCAGAGTTTACACCTGATGGCAAACAGCTTTGGGTTAGCGCCGAAATTGGCGGCACGGTATCGGTCATTGATACTGACACCAAGGCCATCATCAAAAAAATCGGTTTCGCGCCAAAAGGTATCCACAAAGATAAAGTGCAACCCGTTGGGGTACGTATTACGGCAGACGGTAGCACCGCATTTGTCGCATTGGGCCCTGCAAACCATGTCGCAGTGGTCAACACGGATACATTAGAAGTGGAAGACTACCTGTTGGTCGGTCGCCGCGTTTGGCAAATGGCATTTAATGGCGCTCAAGACAAACTACTCGCCACCAATGGCGTCAGTGGTGATGTTTCCATTATCGACGTACCCAATCGTAAAGTGCTGAAAACCGTTAAAGTCGGTCGATACCCTTGGGGCGTCGCTGTCCAAGGCGCGAACTAACTGCCCATGATTGAGGTCAGCGCTCTTACTCACCACTACGGCGCGCGCCTTGCGCTTAATGATATTTCCCTGTCTCTCGGGCAGGGATTGCACATGCTGCTTGGCCCTAATGGCGCAGGAAAAAGCACCTTGTTTTCATTACTGACTCAACTGACTCCAAGTCAGCAAGGCGACATCAAATTACTCGATAAAACTCCGAGTAGAAAGACCATGGCAAAGCTGGGCGTCGTGTTCCAGCAAAGTACGTTAGACATGGACCTCACGGTGGCGCAAAACCTCAGTTATTACGGCGCGCTGCATGGTTTCAGCAAAGCACAAAGTATGAGTAAAGCTGCGCCCTTACTGGCGCACTTTTCTCTGTCAGATCGCTTACATGACAAGGTGCGCTCATTGAATGGTGGGCATCGCCGCCGAACCGAACTGGTTCGCGCTTTGATGCACTCCCCGTCAATACTGCTATTGGATGAACCCACCAGCGGGCTTGATCCCAAAGCGCGTAAATCTCTGTCTGATGCGGTGCGCGCCCTTTGTGAACAGCAGCCTCTGTGTGTGCTTTGGGCAACGCATTTAATTGAAGAAGTGGATGACGATGATGATGTACTGATTTTGCATCGCGGAAAGCTGCAGGCACACAACAAAGCCAGCACGCTGCGCACTCTGCATCAACACCCGACATTGGCAAAAGTATTTGCCGCATTAACCCGCGACAATGACAACTCGGAGATAGCCCAGTGACCTATTGGTATGCCTTTGTAGGAATATGCTATCGCGAATGGCTGCGCTTTTTTTCTCAGCGAGCACGGTTCGCAGCGAGCCTTGTCAGGCCACTTCTGTGGCTTGTTGTGTTTGCGGCTGGGTTTCGCGCAGCGCTTGGCATTGCCATCATGGAGCCCTATGCCACTTACATCAATTACGAGGAATACATTCTCCCCGGATTGTGCGCCATGATCTTGCTGTTTAATGGCATGCAAAGCTCTTTGTCGATCGTCTACGACCGTGAAATGGGCAGCATAAAAGTGCTACTTACCAGCCCGCTTCCAAGGCCATTTCTGTTACTTTCTAAACAAGTCGCCAGTGCATTAGTAAGCGTACTTCAAGTCGGCGCATTTCTTGTCATCGCAGCGTTATACGACAGGCCACTTGAGCCCATGGGGTATGTTATGGCCATTCCAGCTCTGTTTCTCACGGCCTTGATGCTCAGTGCGCTGGGGATTGTGATTGCCTCACGCATTCGCCAATTGGAGAATTTTGCTGGGGTGATGAATTTCGTCATCTTTCCAATGTTTTTCCTGTCCTCTGCACTCTATCCTCTTTGGAAAATGCAAGAAGCCAGCGTCTGGCTCTATGATCTCTGCCGCTTCAACCCTTTCACCTTTGGTGTGGAATTGATCCGATTTGCGCTATACCAACAACTCAATGTTACGGCATTACTCGTGGTGTTCGGTTGCACCTTGGTATTTGTTGCTTTAGCCGTGGCAGGCTTCCAGCCGACGCGAGATCAGGGTAAGGGAAAAAAATAGGAGATCGGAAAGAAGAAAGAAGAAAGAAGAAGAAAACGGCGCAGCTGCCAACGCCAATATCTAGTCATAAAAAAACCGCGCCGATGCGCGGTTTTCAATACTTCATTGCTCAGGGCAATTAGAAGTTCAGTTCAACGCCACCGAAGAAGCCATCGTTCATGAACTTGCCGTTGTTAGCGCCAAAGTAGTTGAAGTCGTAATCTTGAACACGGTAGCCCGCTTTAAAGTTCAGATCCGCAGCAACAAGACCTAGCGTAAACAAAACACCCGCTTCTGCGTCTACTGTGCTGGTTTCGTCGTAGCTACCAAAGCTGAAGGTACCGAACAGAGACACTGGCGTTGCAGGAATGCCTAGACGCACATCACTGTATACTGCTGGCTGCCACTCATCAAACTGATGAACACCAAAGTTACCATCAAATTTCTGCAGATTTAGACCGATATCGAAAGAGATCAGATCGTTATCCAGAATCTCGTAGTAGGCAATAAGATCGTACTGAGTGAAATCAACGTTCGGCGTGTTAGCACCTTTAGAATCAACACCGGTGTAACGGATTTTCGCGTTAGGAACCAATGGGATAAAGTGCTCAAATGCCACGTAGTAAGAGCCCTGAACACTTGTATCATCAGCACGCACGTCGTTGATTTTCGCATCTGCATACCAAGCATCAACACCCGCTTTAGCACCCAAAAGCACTGCAGCTTGTGCAGGCATTGCAAAAGTTGCGGCCACTGCCAAAGCAGCAAGAGAAAGGTTTAGTTTTTTCATTGAAAGGGCTCCGCCTAACATTTTTCGGTTTATGGTTTGCGAGCACTATAGCAAAACTGATACAAAAATTCCGCACAAACTGCCGGATTTTTATGCGGAATCATCAATATAAACCTAGACACGATCAGGAGAGCTAGCCCCCTGATCGTCGCGCACATCGTCACCTAGTAGCGACGCGCTCGTGCATTACGGCGTGAGCGTTTGTAGCAGTAATCACGGGCATTTTGTGCCGTTTTATCACGCCCTTTCAACAACCAAATCACAACTGCAATCAAGAGGATCCACGGCAGCATTTTAAACACTAGCCCAATCATACCGGCCAGCGCCATGACAACAAAACCAACAACCATCGCGGCAATCACACCGATAAAGCTGATCCCTGTCGCTAACAATGCAATGGTGAATCCCACCAGAAATAGAAACTCAATCATCAGACCCTCCTAAGGTACTCAGTGACAATTCTTATACTGAAAAGGGTATTGCACGAAGCAGGCCAACTTTTTAAATTTATATTTTTCAATAAGATAATAAAAAAGGCGTTATCCGAAACAGATAACGCCTTCGAAGAATTGGTAAATCACACCAACTAGTGCGGTATTTTTAACCACTCATCATTTCACAGGCATGATGCCGTTAAACATTCAACTCAGCAGGAATTTTCGCCAATGCCGCTTCTAGCACTTCCACGCCGGAGCCTGGCTTGTGTGCGTTTTCACTGATGTATCGACGCCATTGACGTGCTCCAGGCATGTTTTGGAACATGCCCAGCATGTGACGGCTGATATGATTTAAGTAAGAACCTTTGCTCAACTGCTCTTCAATGTATGGGAACATGGCTTTAACAGCATCGCTGCGTTTAATGATAGGCGCGTTGCTTCCAAACAGACGCTGATCCACTTCAGCCAGCATGTACGGGCTTTGATAAGCTTCACGACCTATCATCACCCCATCCATAAATTTCAGGTGTTCTTCCGCTTCGTCGAGAGATTTGATGCCACCATTAATGCCCATTGTCAGGTGCGGGAAATCTTTCTTCAGTTGGTAAACGCGTGGGTAATCCAACGGTGGAATTTCACGGTTTTCTTTCGGGCTCAAACCTGAAAGCCATGCTTTACGTGCATGGATAGTGAAGTTGTCACAGCCTGACTTTTCGTTAACAGTGCGCACGAAATTGACCAAGAACTCGTAACTGTCTTGGTCATCAATACCAATGCGGGTTTTCACCGTGACGGGAATATCCACCACTTCTTTCATTGCTGACACACATTGGGCCACCAACTCAGCTTCACCCATCAAGCAAGCACCAAAACGGCCGTTCTGTACACGATCTGACGGACAACCGACATTCAGGTTAATCTCATCATAACCGCGCTCAACCGCCAACTTGGCACAGGTCGCCAGATCCGCTGGATTTGAACCGCCCAACTGCAACGCAACAGGATGCTCTTCTTCATTGAACAACAAAAAGTCGCCTTTGCCATGAATGATCGCGCCCGTTGTCACCATCTCGGTATAGAGCAACGCATTCTTTGACAATATACGGTGGAAGTAACGGCAATGGCGATCGGTCCAATCCAGCATCGGAGCGATAGAGAAGCGGGCAGTAGGATACATAGTTAACATCTCACTAAATTTCGGCGTCTTAGCTACATATTCCACGACGGCGAAGCAATATAATTTTTAATTAGACTCGCGATGAGTTCCTCAACTGTCCCTTGGGGATATATATGGGGACACGATATGCGTTGCGAGCCTTGGGAGGCCGGATTATACATACCCCCCACAACCGCTTCAAATTTAGTCAGCGTAAATTTCCCTCTCCGTCAAAATCGTCAAAACTAGCAAGGTCGATCGCAAAATATCATGTCGCAACTAACCGTATTTTTCAAACAACACTCTACCACATCACATTTTTACCGCAGCCTTCTCACGATCTAAATAACCAAGGTCAAACAAATAAAAAGTACGAGTGGCAAAATAAATTTAGCGTCACTCGGTTCAATGCAACCCATTGAAAGGTAATAAATTCAGGATGTTTTTTATTCTTTGATATTGTTTCATGCGTTAAATCAGTCAGTTATGGAATACATTCGATGCGAGCCTGTTAACAAATCATGAGCGACTTAGACGCTTTTGAGCTGTTTTGGACCTAACAGACGATTAATCATACGGAATAAAAACAATGAATAAGAAAACACTCGCTATTGCTATCGCCACTTCTGTTTTCACCTCTCAAGCGGTTGCAATCGAGCTTTATAATGCAGACGGTTCTACATTCGCGATCGGCGGCCATGTTTCTGTCGCGCTGAGCGATTCAGAAAAAGGTGAGCTAGAAGTTATCTCTGCATCACCACGCCTGAACTTCAACGCAACGCATGACATAGGCAATGGTTTTGTTGCTGATGCAAAAGGTGAGTGGGCACTGAACTACTTAACCAACAGTGCAAATGCATTCACTACCCGTCTTGGCTACATTGGCCTGACTCATGAAGACGCAGGCCGTGTGGTTGTGGGTACCCAATGGGCACCTTACTACAACGCTGTTGCAACCACTGACAAGCCTATCGCTTTCGCTAACGATTTTACCTACAGCGACCACGCCAACCTAGGCACCGGCCGTGCTGACAAGATGGTGAGCTACACCAACACGCTGGCACTGGGTGAATCTCACGCACTGACAATGTCTGGTGGCTGGCAGGGCGCACACGACGACTATGAAGCACGTCTGCAAGCAGCGATCAGCTACAACATCTCAGCATTCGCCGTTAACTACGCCTTCACCACGGGTGATGTAGGTACTATCGTTGCTGAATCACACATCGTCAGCGCAAGCTACGGTTCATGGGGTAAAGGCCTGTATGTTTCAGGGGCTTACTCAATGGGTGAGTACATGATTCAGGAGCTAGAAGAAACCAATGCGATGGAGTTTCTGGCGGGCTACGCGCTAAGCAACGGCGTAAACCTGATCGCAAACTACGAGTCAGTGACAGACGAGAAGAAAAACAGCTCTGTTTATGAAACAGCGGCGATTCAAGCTGAGTACAAATTCACCCCAACCTTCGTTGGCTTTGGTGGTTTCCAGTTTGGCCTAGATGGCTCAGAGGAAGACAACAACCAGTGGAAACTGGGCGTTCGTTACTACCTGTAATCGAGTCACGGCTCTAAACGGGTAACCCGTTAGAAGCACAAAAATCCCTGAGTCTGACTCAGGGATTTTTTTATTCCGATTTTAGAACGGGTCATACGGGGAAGAGACGAAGAGACTTTCGTACGCCACGATTTATGAAGATCACGGTGTTCGCCTGACGACACAAGCGAGTATATGAGGCAATGGAGCTATTTGAATTTGATTCGCGATACATCAACAGCATCTTGTTTTGCTAGTTTTGCCTCGAGTTGCTTCACTTTTAACTCTAACTGCGTGGTATATGCAGCTTGTTCTCGTTCAACAAGCTTTTGAAAATGAGAACAGTCGATCTGCTCTGCTCCGCCAAATCGATACGTTAGCCTCAAACCAAATTGGGTTTCATCACCTTCATCGATATTTACAATGCTATCGCTAGCTTGAATGCCATCGTACATCCCCTGCCCCACGCCTGAGCTGAGTTCCCAAGGTTGAAAATCAGACTGCTCACAAGAGGAGTTATTTGAGGAGCGAATTTCACTAGAAGCATGTGCATTCATCGAACCCAATAGTAAAACGCTCAGTAGTAGCAATCTCATTTCGTCGCCTCAATTAAAAACAGTTCAGCTTTAGTGCAAATTCTTGAACCTAAACTTCCATGCAATGCCACGGAGCAAACTTTGAAAATCTGTGCGCCATGCCGATTTTCTAACGTCACTGGCACATCAATCGCAAGTATGTCGTCCCCATCCATTTGGAATACATCTGTTACTTGTTGATTATTAACCTCAATGTAATACCCCGTTTCATTACCAAAATGTCGAATAGTAATCGGAACAAACGCATCAGGAGTCAAATGCCAAGCATCTAAGTTATCAGCCCCACCATAGCGCACTGGCGTTTGGAAATGAGATGTTGCCGCAAGTGACATCGATGAAAATAAAGCCATAAAAAGAATTAGATACTTCATCACAAACCTCAAATAACAATATTAAAGGGCACTAAAATAATGCCCTTGGTATTGTTACAGGCAGTCAATATCCATCACTGTGGTAATACGCAGTTCGCTGTCCGCATCAAAACGGTATGACGGCATATCTACTTTCAATCTCACTTCAGTCTCTACGCTACTTGCCACCTGAAAAGACCCTTCAGGTTTCACTTCAGAAATCCCAGCCAATCCATTATCAACAGCAAATGTTGAGTAAGCTTCAACGTCTGTTTTCTCGCCATTTGCACCAAAGTTATTTGATTCGTCCCAAACACTAAAGTCACGCATCGTGATAGTCGCAAAGCCATTGTTACCGTTATTGATCACTCGAAAGGTCGCAGGCGTTTCAGCATTAACATTTGAAATTCTTTCGTCAGAAAATCGAATCGAACCTTCTAAGTCCGCATTTTCCATAACAAATCCACACGTCAATGGAATGGTTTCTGCAAATTCAAGTTGCGTTGAAGACGCTGCTAGAACATTAAAAGAAGTCGCCAATACAGAAAGTGCAATTACGGTGTGCTTCATTTTTTTCCCTTTCGCTGTTTATACATCACAATTACGTACTAGTACTAATTAGTGATAAGAATTTGTTTTTAATACCTTTGCAATAAGATGCTTCCGATGAGCACTTCGTTGCGATGGGAGGAATATAATTTATTCGTACTTGGTACGTAATAGTGCATCTAGAACTTTTTTTTCAAGGCGGTGTTCAAAGCAGAGAGAAAATGTTGATGAAGTCAGAGCTGACAAGGCTTCGATTAAGATCACTAGTTCGGGTGTTTTTTTTCATTTTTTTCATTTTTTTCATTTTTTTTCACTAATCACTCTATTTTTGTAATATTGGCAACAAAACCACCACCAATCTCGATAGCCCTCGGCAGATATAATCTACTTCCCTGAACATTACTGGTACTAAGTACGTAAAAATTGCTACTCTATCAATCTCACACACAGTCAATAAACATCATGGCTAGAATTACCGCAGAAGAAAAAGAACAGAAAAAACAAATGATGGATGAATTGATCTTCCAAATCTTTCTTGCGGAAGGTTGGGAGGCCATCACTTACGACCGTTTGGCTAAAGAACTCAACGTAAGAAAAAGCAGCATTCAATCCTACTATCCAAAAAACGTAATGTTCGCAACTGCATTACAAGGGCGCGTCTTCCCCGTCGTGATTGAAAAGCTCGACTTCAGTTCAAAAGATGGCTTCATTCAATCATGGCTGTTGGCATATCACGATGAAGAGTCGCACATATTTAAAGAAGTGGTAAAAATGCTGCTTCACAACATCATCAAAAATGGCACAAGTCCGTATTCAAGAAGCGCTATTATGAAACTGCAACACATCCTTGGAAAAAACATTGGGGAAGAGGGAGCGGATCACGCCATAAAAATGGTTTTAGGTGCGACGTTGTATAGTCAGATGTCCGTATAAACACCCAGAGCACGGCTAGCCAGACGTGCTCTGAGTATTATAAACGAACTTTCCGCCTATTCAGGACAGCCCTCCAATTTGTAGATGGCGTACCCTTTCTGGTTGAGCGCTTGATCATATTGCGGGAGATCTGCCGTGGTATGGCAAAACGCGCAATTGCCGGATTTAACATTCGCATCAGGTTCACCAATGTCCGCTAACCACGCTTTGGCATATTTCACTGCAAGCTCGTCGTCTTTTATCCGCATTAATACATTGAAGTGCAGAATCTTCCCTGAAGATGCTGCCGCGTAAGTGTCATAAACATGTATTGCCGTTATCGACTCTCCTTACCCTTTCAATATGGTATCGCATCGAAACTTTTAATCAGTGTAGGAACCCTGCTATGCTTGTCAATATAGTTTCGATAAGAAACAAGTTTAATAAGAAGTGAGCATGAACGAGATCGATCCAATCTGTGACATCCTCGAGCGCATTACGACGTTGTATCGCAATGAAGTGCGACTCGTCGGCGTTGAACATGGTTTGCACCCAGTGCATCTAGAAGTAATCTATTACCTATCTCGTTGTAATAAATACAGCGATACGCCCGCTGCCGTTACGGAGTTTTTGGGCATCACCAAAGGTACAACATCTCAATCTATTTCTCTTCTGGAGGCGAAGGGCTACCTCACCAAAGAGAAAGATCCAAACGATCGCCGCGTTTCTCATTTGGTGCTGTCTCCTCAAGGCGAATCCATCGCCAAAAAAGCCATTCCTCCCGCATCTTTAAAGCGAGGATTGGAAAAGCTAGGAAGTGGAAAAGCGCAATTAGAAGTGCAGTTAGAAACCTTATTGAGAGACATACAGCGCAGTAACCAATCGGCGAGTTTTGGCGTGTGTAAAACGTGCCAATTTCATTCACCAATGTCTGATGGACATTTTTATTGCGAACTCACCAAAGAGACCTTGATTGCAGATTACGGGACATTAATTTGCCGAGAGCATACATATATTCAAAAAAATGAGTAACTCCAGTGTTAATGCATCTAAATCTGTGCTGTCATCTAAAATGAGCAAAAACGTATAGGAAAAAGTGCAAACTTTACGTGCTAGAACGCATTTTCTCGCTTTTTGGCATATTTCTATCATCTACAATGATGAAAGATAAACCCTCATCACGGCCTTGCAGGTGCGCGTTGAGTTTGCTGTGATAGAATGAAGCCTTAAGCCTGATTTTTGAGGTCATAATGACCAATCATTCGCAACTCATTGCCCGTGCTCAGTCGTTGTGTGAACAACGTGGTGTTCGATTAACGACACAACGGGAAAGAGTGTATGAAATCATCATTCAAAGTAAACGTGCGATCAGTGCGTATGATTTATTGGATGTTTTAAGAGAAATTGAACCTCAAGCGAAACCACCCACTGTGTATCGAGCGCTCGATTTTTTGCTTTCTCAAGGCTTTGTGCACAAAGTTGAGTCAACCAATAGCTTTATTGCTTGCTGTCTGCCCGGTCATGAGCAACATTGTTCTCAACTTCTAATTTGTGATTCGTGTGGCGCAGTAGAAGAGTGTCATGCGGACTCCTTATCTAACGCCCTCCAAGAGAAGGCGAATCAGGTCGGTTTTGTCGTGAGTCATCACGTCATTGAAACACATGGAACATGCCACGCTTGCCAGTTGGCTACACATAACATGCAGTAGGACGGTGAATAAGGATTATGCGCGCTGAATTTGTAAACCCATTTTTATCTTCGTTGGTTAACGTGCTTACCACTATGGCGCAGTTAGAAATTACGCCAAAGAAGCCTCAAGTAAAAAAAACTGAAATCGCAAAAGGCGATGTGTCAGGCTTGATTGGTATGGTTGGCCCTAAAACCAAGGGCTCACTTTCTGTGACGTTCGAAGAAGAACTCGCATTAGAAATCATGAGCCGTATGCTAGGGGAGCGCCCAACCTCTATTGATGCTGACGTTACGGATATGGTTGGTGAGATCACCAATATGGTCACAGGTGGTGCGAAGCGTATTCTTGCTGAGAAGGGATTTGATTTCGAAATGGCAACACCGATTGTTGTTTCAGGCAAAGAACACACGATTACTCATAAAAGTGAAGGCCAGATTATTCTGATGCCTTTTGATTCAGAGTTTGGTCGCGCTTATATCGAAATCTGCTTCGATTGATGATGCCGTCGCCTGCTGAATAAGCGGCTTTGTTAAAAAGCGCCTATCACAGACACAAAAAACGCCGCTAAAAAAGATGCGGCGTTTTTTTGTTTCTTACTAACCCTGAGAAATTACGCGCGCCATTGTTTGAACGCGTTAATCAAACCGTTGGTTGAACTATCATGGCTTGCAACGGCTTCTTGATCTGCAAGCTCTGGCAAAATTTGGTTCGCCAGTTGCTTACCTAGCTCTACGCCCCACTGATCAAAGCTGAAGATGTTCCAAATAGCACCTTGTGCGAAAATCTTGTGCTCGTACATAGCAATCAGTGCGCCTAGCGTACGAGGAGTGATCTGCTTCACCAAGATTGAGTTGGTAGGGCGGTTGCCTTCGAACACTTTAAACGGTACAAGCTCTGCCACTTCTGCCGCTGTTTTACCTGCTGCAACGAACTCAGCTTCTACCTGATCGCGTGTTTTACCAAACGCCAACGCTTCTGTTTGTGCGAAGAAGTTCGCCATCAGTTTTGGATGGTGATCGCTCAATGGGTTGTGGCTGATTGCAGGTGCAATGAAATCACATGGAATGATTTTGGTGCCTTGGTGAATCAACTGGTAAAACGCGTGTTGACCGTTAGTCCCTGGCTCACCCCAAATGATTGGGCCAGTTTGGTAATCAACAGGCAGGCCATCACGAGCGACATACTTACCGTTTGATTCCATGTTTCCTTGCTGGAAGTACGCGGCAAAACGGTGCAGGTATTGATCGTACGGCAAAATCGCTTCTGACTCTGCACCATAGAAGTTGTTGTACCAAATGCCAATCAACGCCAATAGCACAGGCACGTTTTCAGAGAACGGAGTCTGCTGGAAGTGGTTATCCATATCGTGTGCGCCCGCTAGCAACTCGATGAAGTTGTCGTAGCCAACCGCTAAACAGATCGACAGGCCGATTGCTGACCACAGTGAGTAGCGACCGCCAACCCAATCCCAGAATTCGAACATGTTGTCAGTGTCGATACCAAATTCCGCAACAGATTTTGCGTTAGTTGACAGCGCTGCAAAGTGTTTCGCTACGTGAGCTTGGTCTTCTGCTTTTGCCAAGAACCAGTCACGCGCTGACAATGCATTGGTCATGGTCTCTTGTGTGGTGAACGTTTTAGATGCAACCAAGAATAACGTCGTTTCTGGGTTCAAATTTTTCAACGTTTCGGCGATATGCGTGCCATCAACATTAGACACAAAGTGCAGGTTCAGGCGCGTTTTGTAAGCAGCCAGTGCTTCTGACACCATGTAAGGCCCAAGGTCTGAACCGCCAATACCGATGTTCACGATGTCGGTAATTTCTTTGCCAGTGTAGCCTTTCCATTCACCGCCGATCACTCGCTCAGAGAAGGCTTTCATCTTCTCAAGCACAGCGTTCACGTGTGGCATGACATCTTCACCATCAACCATGACCGGTGTGTTGCTGCGATTGCGAAGAGCAATATGCAACACCGCGCGATCTTCTGTTTGGTTAATTTTATCACCGCCAAACATCGCACCAATCGCGGTTTTCAATTCTGTTTCTTCTGCCAGCGCGAACAATTTATCGAGTGTTTGTTCACTGAGCAGGTTTTTCGAGTAATCCAGAAGGATATCGTCACCGAAATTTACAGAGAATTTATCAAAACGGTTCGCATCTTTGGCAAACAGTTTGGTAAGGGTCAAATCCTGCGCATCTTCAAAATGGGCGGTTAGCGCTTTCCACGCTGCCGTTTGCGTCGGATTGATAGACTTCAACATAATTATTATTCCTTTGTAAACAGAGTCTGATATCGCGGGCACTACCCTCCCGCGTATTTCAGAGGCAGACCGTGAATGTCGCAAGGTCTCCAGAATCGCATCATGGTACGATGTCATTTCGCTTGATTCCAGAACAACCTGAGGCCGACATATTGTCATGTTTGTATGGCGCGAGTGTTGCGCTAGGTCAGTGATTGCATCACAGCCATAGTCGCCTCTTTTTGTTGCAGGTGACTTTAACCAATTTCTACCTCAAGAGGTGTTTTAAATGTGGGCACAGAAAACAATCAACCTTCGTGCGCGACCTCGTGGCTTTCATTTGATCACCGATGAGATTGAGCAGCAGCTCCCCATGATTAAGGACTTAAACGTGGGCCTTGTTCATGTGTTTATACAGCACACCTCTGCCAGCCTGACACTCAATGAAAATGCCGACCCTAGCGTTCGTACGGACATGGAGTCTCACTTCAACGCATTCGTGCCAGAACGGGCACCGTATTATGAACACATATATGAAGGCGATGATGATATGCCTGCGCACATCAAATCTTCTACGTTAGGTTCAAGCGTTTCTATTCCCATTACGAATGGGCGGCTCACATTGGGAACGTGGCAAGGAATTTACTTGGGTGAGCATCGCGATCACGGGGGCTCAAGGAGGGTTGTGGTGACTATTCAGGGGGAGTGATTTTCTCAGGGGAAGAAGTGAATACAAATAGCCAACGCTGTGCGTTGGCTTTTTTTTGCCTTAAAACGGCTGATTGATCATGACCCTAAACAGCCCTTCTTCGCTGCCCCATGCCATTTCTGAGCGTACAACGATGCCTTCAACCTGAAAGCGCATGGCGACACCACTGCTCCATTTCATATCACGATGAAGTTCAGCTAAATCGTATTCGTCCGCCACGCGCCCCACATCAGCAAACAGCACCCATTGCCACCATGGTACGTCATACCAATCAAATACGGGCAACTCACCAAGAGGTTGCCACTCTGGCATGATGCGATATTCAGCACTGTAGCTTAGCGCGGAGCGCCCTGCGAATCGTCCTGTTTGGAAGCTACGTAAGCGGTAAAAACCACCTAAACGAGCACCCGCAAACTCTGGCGGGCGATGATATTCACTCACGCCATCAATAGCGGTGGTTTGGTTCCAACTTGGGGTATCACTGGTATACACGTTAAACGCCACGACTTGTTGGTTCGCCATGTCTTTCCACGCCCCAAGATCCCAATACCAGCTTTGGCTGACCTCCCACTGCCACCAGCTCGCGCTATCATCCGAACCTGGATCGACCGTGATAACAACATCACTCAGACTCCCCATGGTTGGGCTACTCAAACTATTGCGATTATCCCAACGAAAACGCGTTTCAGCGCCCCAAACTTCTTCTGCACTGCCAAATTCACTCGGGGCATCAACCCCTTCACCTTTCAGTGACTGCGCGTGGTAGAACGGGCGAAACTCTATCGACGATACTCCGCTGTTCCAAGGTGCATTACCATCAACCGTTCGACGTGGTATCAAAGCCGCACGAATAGGTTGTTGCTTGCCCGCCCCCCAAGGAAGGATGTAGCGAAAGCCTATATGATGCTGCGCATCTCGGCTGTCGGCGGTTAAGCGATCGTCAAAAGAAGAAGCGTTAGAGGCTGCGTCTCCCAAAAAGTAGTCGAACTGCTTAAAGTTGCCTTCATAAAACTGCCCGCTGATTAACCAACGACTCTCTGGTGAAAGTGTGTAGTTATTGGCGGAAAAAAATCCCATCCACGAGCCTTTACTCGAACCTAACCCTGCGGCAAATAACGATGCCTGAGGCTGACCTGCATGCTTCCAAAGCCCAGCCATGCCAGCAGAAAAACCCATGGCTTCCGTTGAAAATGCAAAAGGAACCACTTCAATGTCTAACGCTTCTTCGGAAGTGTTAGAAGCCAATACGGAGGACAGTGGGCATAAGAAAGCCGCAACACAGGTTGCGGCTTTTAACGTTCGTAATATCAAGAGAACCTACAAATCATTTAGGTATAAACAATGTCGACACGTGAAGTGATATTTGTGACCAATTCATAACCAATCGTGCCAACGTGCTGGGCAATTTCTTCAACGGGTAACCCGTCTCCCCAAAGAATGACTTCATCACCCACACGATCCGTGGCGTCAGGGCCAAGATCGACGGTCAACATGTCCATAGAAACGCGACCGACCAATGGTACGCGACGACCATTCACCAACAACGGTGTGCCATCGGGCGCAACACGCGGATAACCATCACCGTAACCGATGGCGACAACGCCTAGCAGGGTGTCACGTGGTGTTACCCAGCGACTACCATACCCAATCGCATCGCCTTGCTTTGCGCGACGCACAGCAATGAGGCTGGATGTCATGGTCATGGCGGGTTGTAAGCCAAAATCAGCACCCGTTCGTTCAGACACCGGCGAGATACCATAAAGGCTGATCCCCGGACGAACATAATCAAAGTGGCTTGTCGGCCACATCAATGTACCCGACGATGCCGCCAGCGATTTAAGGCCAGGTTCTCCTGCAGTCAATGCTTTGAAGAGGTCAATCTGCTGCAAGGTGAGTGGATTTTCTGGCTCATCGGCACAGCCAAAATGGCTGATAAAATGCAGCGGTTTGGCAACGTTGGGGCAAGCTTCAAGACGCGCGATAAAATCACTGACATCATGAGGGTTAACCCCAAGGCGATGCATGCCAGTGTCTATTTTCAACCAAACAGTGACAGGGCGTTCCAGCGTTGCACGCTCAAAGGCCTGCAACTGCTCTTCACAATGCAGCACGGTTTGTAAGTTATTGGCAACCACCGCAGGCAAATCAACGGCAGAGTAGAACCCTTCTAACAACAGAATAGGTTTGACCACACCGCCCGCACGAAGCTGTAACGCTTCATCCAAACGAGCAACACCAAAGCCATCCACTTGCGAAGACAAGGCTTTAGCCACAGGCAATAACCCATGCCCATAGCCATTAGCTTTAATAGCCGCCCATGCACGGCTATTAGGGGCCATGGCACGAATCACATCAATGTTGTGGTTTAGTGCTGCTGTACGGATAAGCGCGGTTGCCGCTTTCATAACGCCTCGCGGTTACTCTTCATCAAACGCAGGACCTGCGTAGTTATCAAAACGAGAATACTGACCTTGGAAGGTCAAACGAACAGAACCGATTGGACCATTACGCTGCTTACCAAGGATGATTTCAGCAATGCCTTTCAACGGGCTTTCTGGGTTATAAACCTCATCACGATAAATGAACATGATAAGGTCCGCATCCTGCTCGATTGCCCCAGATTCACGCAAGTCGGAGTTGATAGGGCGTTTATCAGCACGCTGCTCCAACGAGCGGTTAAGCTGGGACAGGGCGACAACGGGCACATTCAATTCTTTCGCCAGCGCTTTTAACGAGCGACTGATCTCGGAGATTTCCAAAGTTCGGTTATCTTGCAAACCCGGTACACGCATCAATTGAAGGTAATCGACCATGATCATGGACAGGCCGCCATGTTCACGCGCTACACGACGAGCACGAGAACGCACGTCCGTCGGTGTTAACCCTGAACTGTCATCAATGTACATGTTCTTTTTCTGCATCAAGATCCCCATTGTAGAGGAGATCCGAGCCCAATCTTCGTCATCCAATTGTCCAGTACGGATTTTTGTCTGATCGACACGAGAGAGCGATGCCAGCATACGCATCATCAACTGTTCGGCGGGCATCTCCAGCGAGAAGATAAGAACCGGCTTGTCCTGATCCATCGCTGCGTTTTCACACAGGTTCATCGCAAAGGTTGTTTTACCCATGGATGGACGCGCCGCGACGATGATCAAATCTGAACCCTGCAAGCCTGCAGTTTTCTTGTTCAGGTCCGTAAAGCCTGTCGATACACCCGTCACACCGTCTTGCGGCGATTTGAACAACACTTCAATGCGCTCAAGGGTTTTCGACAGCACACTGTCTATGTTCTGTGGGCCTTCATTTTCTGTGGTACGCGATTCTGCAATCGCAAAGACTTTGCTCTCTGCCATGTCGAGCAAATCTTCAGACGAACGGCCTTCTGGCTCGTAACCCGCATCGGCAATTTCGTTGGCGACACTGATCAAGTTACGCACCATGGCACGCTCTCGCACAATGTCTGCATACGCGACAATATTAGCCGCACTTGGCGTATTCTTCGCAAGCTCAGCCAGGTAGGCAAATCCACCCACATCATCAAGCTGATTGTGCTTTTCGAGTTGCTCTGAAAGGGTAATGAGGTCGAGGGGCTGTCCCGCATCAAGCAGCTGCTTGGTGCTTTCAAAAATCAGTCGGTGAGGACGGCTGTAAAAGTCAACGGCAACCACCTTTTCTGCCACGCTATCCCAACGCTCGTTGTCGAGCATTAAACCGCCGATCACCGATTGCTCCGCTTCTAACGAATGCGGCGGCATCTTCAGGGCATCTACCTGACGGTCTCGGGGTTTCTTTGAGTTAAATTGCTTGCTGCGTTGCTCTGCCATATCACTTAGTACCTTGTCATTACGCAGGCCATTATATCCGAATCCCTTTCGGACGCACGACCCAGTGCGAAGACAAATTATTTTCCTGTCAATTTAACGTCTTGCTGACCAAATGAAGAAGGATTCATATAAAATGTCCTCCCAAGTATTGTTATGGTAACCCATATGGCGTCAGTGCTGTTGAAACCGTCTGTTTTTTGTTTACTTGCGCTGCCTCTTTGTGCGCTAGCTAGCGTCCCTGAACGCTGGCAATCTGAAGTAGAACTCGGTTTTCAATCTCTTTCTGGCAACTCAGATTCCATGACGCTGAATAGCCGTTTAGGTGTGAACTTCACCGACGGTCCCTATCGACATATGTCCGAAGCTAAATTTCTTTTGGTTGAAAAGGACGGGGAAGAAGACAAACACAAAAGTGAGTTTGAAAGTCAGGCCAACTATAAGTTTGACCCTAAACGCTACGTGTTGGGCAACATCAGCTTTGTGGATGATAAATACGGCCCGTATTACCAAGACCTCACCCTCGCCACCGGTTTAGGTTATCAAGCAATTTGGCAGGAAGATTTATCGCTGCTACTTGAGATTGGCCCCGGTTATCGATACCAAAGCCCCAACCTTGATGAAATCGATGATGATGACCTGATCATGCCGTATGACGTTCAAGAGTTTATTGTCAGAGCTCAGGCTGAACTCTCTTGGCAAATTAACAAAAACGCGCTGCTTGAAACGCGTGTTACTGCCATTGCAGGCCCTAGCAATTCGAGTATCGAAACTCGGGCATCCATTTCAACCAGCCTGATTAACGATTTAGCCATCAAGCTATCAACAACACAGAAATATATTGATCAGGTGCCACCTGGGCTCAAAAATCGTGATTCGATTTTTACCATCAACTTAGCGTACAAGTTTTAGATACCGAATCCGCGCTAGCTGCTCATTCACTTTTCTTCAGGCATAAAAAAACCGACCCTAAGGTCGGTTTTCTCAAAGCTTACGTGTGTCTGAATTACTCAGCTACAACGCTAACTTTAACAGTTGCGAATACTTCAGAGTGCAGTTGCAGACTGATATCGTACTCACCAACGTTACGTAGTGCACCTTCTGGCAGGCGAACTTCGCTCTTCGCTACTTTAACACCAGCTGCAGAAACTGCATCTGCGATGTCACGAGTACCGATAGAACCGAATAGTTTACCTTCGTCACCAGCTTTAGATGCGATAACAACCGCTTCTAGAGCTTCAACTTGCTCAGCACGAACACCAGCAGCAGCTAGAGTTTCAGCAACTTTTGCTTCAAGCTCAGCACGACGAGCTTCGAAGTGCTCAACGTTTGCTTTAGTTGCCATAACAGCCTTACCTTGTGGGATAAGGAAGTTACGAGCGTAGCCAGATTTAACTGCTACCTGATCACCCAGTGAACCCAGGTTACCGATTTTATCAAGCAGAATAACTTGCATTATCTAATCCTCTTAAAATTGGCAGTGCCGATTACTGATGTTTGTCAGTGTACGGCAGCAGGGCTAGGTAACGTGAACGCTTGATAGCGCGAGCCAGCTGACGCTGGTACTTAGCACGAGTACCAGTGATACGGCTAGGTACAATTTTGCCAGCTTCGGTGATGTAGTTTTTCAGAGTCGCTACGTCTTTGTAATCGATCTCTTGTACGCCTTCTGCAGTGAAACGGCAGAATTTACGACGACGGAAGAAACGTGCCATGGGCAATCTCCTGATCTAAATATCTATAATGTCATCGGCATGTAACACTAATTTACCCGCGCCATTTCGGCTGGTTTGGTAAGCGAGAAACCCGCTGACCTTAATGTTACTGCCTAAAGCTAAGTGCTGTGTTTTGTTCTGAGACCCCTGCCCGCTTATTACTACCGGTAACCGACAGTAAACTTGCCTTGGCAGTGCAGCTTCCAGTTGTTCCGAGCGATGCTCAATCACAAAGTGACAATGAGGTATACCGGCTGGACTCTGCTTTCGAATCGGGCCATTGGTGATAACACCAGACAGCGCAATTCGATTAGTCATCAATTCAAATTACTCAGCTGCTGCTTCGCCTTCAGACTGTGCAAATTCTGCACGGTCGCCGCGATCTTCACGATCTTCACGACGTGGCGCGCGCTCTTCTTTAGCCTTCATCATTACAGATGGCTCAGTGATAGCGCCTTTGGTACGCATGACCATGTTACGGATCACAGCGTCGTTGAAGCGGAACGCAGTTTCCAGCTCATCAACTACTGCTTGGTCAGCTTCAACGTTCATAAGAACGTAGTGAGCTTTGTGCAGTTTGTTGATTGGGTAAGCCAGTTGACGACGACCCCAGTCTTCTAGACGGTGGATCTGACCACCTGACTCTTTGATAGAACCAGTGTAACGCTCGATCATGCCAGCAACTTGCTCGCTTTGATCAGGGTGCACCATGAATACGATTTCGTAATGACGCATAGGTTGCTCCTTACGGATTATTCAGCTTCCGGTGTTGGCCCAGTCGTCCAAAGGAAGCAAGGAACGAAAGTAAAAGACTGGGAATTTGGAGGCAGGATAGTACAGAATTGCGCCGTTAATAGCAATAGAAAGCATTGCGCCCGACAAAATAAATTATCGGGCGCAATGATTCTTCAAAAGGTGTGTCTTTTCGTCGCGTTAGCTACGACGTTGACGCACTGCTTCAAACAAGCAAATACCGCTTGCTACAGACACGTTCAAACTCGACACACTGCCTGACATTGGGATGCTAATGAGCTCGTCACAGGTTTCTCGCGTGAGGCGGCGCATACCGTCACCTTCTGCACCCATTACGATCGCCAGAGGCCCCGTCATTTTGCTTTGATAAATGTCGTGCGTGGCTTCACCCGCCGTACCCACGAACCAGACGCCTTGTTCTTGCAATGCACGCATTGTACGCGCCAGATTCGTCACACGGACGAGTGGCACGATTTCCGCAGCGCCAACCGCCACTTTACGCACGGTCGCGCTAAGTGGCGCTGAGCGGTCCTTAGGGACAATGATCGCACATGCACCAGCCGCATCAGCATTACGTAGACACGCGCCTAAGTTGTGCGGGTCTGTAACGCCATCAAGTACCAGTAGTAATGGGTTCTCTTTGCCTTCTAGAATCGCATCAAGGTCATTTTCGTTGTACTGACGACCTTGCTTAACACGTGCAATCAATCCCTGATGCGACGCGCCATCAGCTTTATCATCTAGCGCCTTGCGTCCCATTTCCTGTGTGGTGATGCCAAGCTCAGCCAATTCCTTCAGCACGGGCAGTAAACGATCGTCTTCACGACCTTTTAGAACATAAACTTCGATGAAGCGTGCTGGGTCAGATGCCAACACGGCTTTGACGGCATGAATGCCATAAATCATTTCATTGCTCATGAGTTACTTCTTTTAATTGCCTGCTTTTTCGGGTTTGCTTCGTTGCGCCTTTTTCTTGCGCACCTTCTGAGTCTTGCTCTTTTTCTTCGCTGGCGTGCCGTCAGTCGTTTTACCTGTGGAAGGTCCCTTGTTCACGGATGAACCTTTGTTCGCAGATGAACCTTTGCGATGCGGTTTTCCTTTTCTCTTTCCTTTGCCTTCAGACGCTTTATCGTCGCCTGCAGTCTTTGGAATAGAGCCACGTTTTAGTTGCTGACGAACAGAGCCACGCTCTTTCGCTGATTCCGGGTTTTTACCCGACTCTGCGCGACCTTTCTTCGCTTTGTCTCGAGCTGTTTTGCCTTCACCGCGTGGTTTACGCGTCACGCCATCCAGTCCAAAATCGATCATCCTTTCATCAAGGTTGACGGATAGTACTTTGACCGTGACCTGATCGCCAAGTCGGAATATACGACCAGAGCTTTCACCCACCAGCTTTTGGCTCACCATGTCGTAGTTGTAGTAATCGTTATCTAGGTTTGAAATATGAACCAAACCATCAATATGTATGTCGTTCAAACGGACAAAGAAACCAAAACCAGTGACGTTTGCAATGGTGCCTTCCATCACGTCGCCAACATGGTCTTGCATGTATTCACACTTCAACCAATCGGACACATCACGGGTAGCATCATCAGCACGGCGCTCTGTCATTGAGCACTGCTCGCCCATGTTGTCCATTTCATCAACTGAGTAATGATAACCGCCAGTTGATGTCCCGCGATCGGTATTGTTGCCTTCTTGCTTGGCAATAAGGTACTTAATAGCACGGTGAAGCAATAGATCTGGGTAACGACGGATCGGCGAGGTAAAGTGCGCATACTGCTTAAGCGCCAAACCAAAGTGCCCTGCGTTATCCGCTTGATAAACCGCCTGCTTCATGGAGCGCAGCAGCATGGTTTGGATCAGTTCTTTATCTGGACGGCTGCTGATCAAATGCGCCAATCTTGCGTAATCCGTCGGTGATGGCTCGAGCCCCCCTTCCAACGACAAGCCCATTTCGCTCAGGAAATCTTTAAAGCCCGTCAGACGCTCTTCGCCTGGCGCTTCGTGTACTCGATACAATGCCGGTTCTTTGTGCTTCTCAACAAAACGCGCTGACGCGATGTTTGCCAAAATCATACATTCTTCGATGATCTTGTGTGCATCATTACGCTCTACTGGCACAATGCGTTCAATCTTGCGCATTGCGTTGAAAATGAATTTAGTTTCAATCGTTTCAAATTCAATCGCACCACGCTGTTCACGTGCGCCTTTCAGCACTTTGAACATGTTGTTCAGTTCTTCTAGGTGCGGTACCAAAGGCGCGTAGCGATCGCGTAACTCTTCATCACCGTCCAGCATCTGCGCCACTTTGGTGTACGTCAAACGAGCATGCGAGTTCATCACTGCTTCATAGTGCTTGTAGCCCGAAAGCTTACCGGTTTCTGAGATGGTCATTTCACAAACCATACACAGACGATCAACCTGTGGGTTTAGTGAACATAGGCCATTCGACAACACTTCTGGCAGCATCGGGATAACTTGAGATGGGAAGTACACCGAGTTACCGCGCTTGATAGCCTCTTTATCAAGGGCAGAGTTGGTGCGAACGTATGCGCTCACATCAGCAATCGCAACCCAAAGGCGCCATCCACCCGATTTTTTCTTCTCACAATAAACGGCGTCATCGAAATCTCGAGCATCTTCACCATCAATCGTGACAAGCGGCAGTTCACGCAAATCCACACGGCCTTTTTTGGCCTCTTCCGGTACTACTTCGGTGAAATCTTTAACTTGTTTTTCTACGTCTTTAGGCCATTCATTTGGAATGTCGTGCGTACGCAGAGCAATCTCGATTTCCATGCCCGGTGCCATATTTTCACCAAGCACTTCGACAATGCGACCCATGGCATTGTGTTGACGCGTTGCACGCTGGAATATATCCACCACCACAACATTGCCCATGCGAGCGCCTTTGCGATCTTCTTTAGGGATAATGATGTCTTGGCTTAGACGAGAGTCATCAGGCACCACGTACGCATTGCCATCTTCCAAGAAGAAGCGACCTACGATTTGCCCTTTACGCTCTTCAAGTACGCGCACAACACGTGCTTCTTTGCGCCCACGTTTATCTGTGCCCGCAGGTTGAGCAAGAATGAAATCGCCATGCATCACGCTTTTCATTTGATGATGCGGCAATAGCCAATCTTCTCGGTTGCCTTTGCCTTCAGGGCGTAAGAAACCAAAACCATCACGGTGACCGATAACGGTCCCTTTAACCAAATCAAGTCGTTCTGGCAGTGCGTAGCACTGACGGCGGGTGAAGATTAGCTGACCATCACGCTCCATCGCTCGCAGGCGACGGCGCAAGCCTTCGTACTCTTCATCGCTACCAAGGCCGAGTACTTCAAAGAGTTGATCTCGGCTAACAGGTGTAGTGAAACCTTTAATCACTTCAAGCAGGTGTTCGCGGCTTGGTACTGGGTTATCATATTTTTGTGCTTCACGACCCAAATGCGGATCGTTGCTGTGTAGATTTTTGTCCTGAGACATATAGGATTCCCGTTAGCGACACTTGTCTTCAAGTATATCGCTTTAAATAAAAGAAAATGGGTAGCCCGGCAGGATTGCCAGAAAAAACTGACAGATCGTCTCAAATACTGTTTTTATGCCGGACGAACTGGGATAAGGAGGCTGTGGAGGTCGTTGTTTCCTGACACCATGTCATGAAGTGTGTGTTTGTCCATTTCCGCAAGAAACGCTTCCAACGCGTCTGCAATGGCACTTTTTAGGCGACAGGCAGGGGTTATGTGGCATGCATCGCCACCACAGTTAACGATGCTCAGCGGTTCTAACGCTCTGATCACATCGCCAATGACTATTGATGTCGCTGGCCTACCTAATCGGATCCCACCGTTTTTTCCTCGTACGGCTTCCACATAGCCAACCTGACTCATACGGTGGATAATTTTCACCATATGATGACGGGACACCCCATACTTCTCAGTAACGACGGTAATGCTGGTCAACTCTTCAGGAGGCAGCATAGCCAGATACATAAGCGCCCTTAGGCCATAATCTGTAAAACTGGTTAATTGCACGTTTTCAAATCTCCTCGCTCGCATTGTACATCGAACTGATCTAAAAGGCGCGTATGCGAGCAGTTTCTTTTCTCGCCACTTTTCAGCCGCGACTCCCATTCAAAGCACGTCACACTTTTTTGTTGATCTAAACATTCATTTCAGATACAACTTATAGCATGCATTTCAAATGACCCTTTAAAATAATAAACAAGGACATCCCATGCTCAGTCCAAAAACCATCGAGATCGTAAAATCAACTGCCCCTTTGCTTGCTGAAACCGGCCCTAAACTCACTGCTCATTTTTATGATCGCATGTTTAGCCACCATCCTGAACTCAAAAACATTTTCAATATGAGCAATCAATTTACTGGTGCGCAACGTGAAGCGCTTTTCAACGCAGTTCATGGCTACGCCGCCAATATTGATAACTTGCCAGCCTTGTTGCCAGTGATTGAGAAAATTGCTCAAAAGCACGTGAGTTTTAATGTTACCCCAGAGATGTACGCTATCGTGGGTGAAAACCTATTAGCAACCATTGATGAGCTATTCTCACCCGGTCAGGAAGTTCTTGATGCTTGGGCTGAAGCTTATGGCGTGCTGGCCAATGTCTTTGTAACGCGTGAAGAAGAAATTTACCAAAGCAAAGAAGCCACTGAAGGCGGTTGGCGTGGAACACGTGAATTTACCGTATTAGCAAAAACCAAAGAGAGCGAAGTGATCACTAGCTTTATTTTTTCACCCGTTGATGGCAAACCTGTCACAAACTACAAACCGGGACAATACATTGGTATCTATCTCAATCCAGAGCAATTCGAGCACCAAGAAATCCGCCAATACAGTTTATCGAGCGCACCTAAAACCAACACCTACCGCATTTCAGTCAAACGAGATCCTCAAGGGGTTGTGTCGAATTATTTACACGACCATTTGAATGTCGGTGATACGGTAAAGCTCGCCCCACCGAGTGGCGACTTCTTCCTTGAAGCAAGCAAGGATACACCCGTCGCCCTCATCTCTGGTGGCGTAGGCTTAACGCCAATGCTTTCCATGCTTGAAACCCTAACGGCCAATCATGATGCAGATATTCATTGGCTTCACGCAACAGAAAATAGCCAACACCATGCGTTTGGTGAGCATATCAATCATCTAATACAACGCAATCCACGAGCGAAACGTAATGTCTGGTATCGCGAACCATTAGTGACTGACAATCTTGCGGAGGATTATGACCACGCAGGGTTGATAGATCTCGGCCTTGTTGATGGGTTAACGGACAATGAACAACGTCACTACTACCTCTGTGGCCCAATCGGTTTCATGCAATCCGCAGCCAAGCAATTAATGACGGCAGGCGTCACCACCGATCGTATTTTCTATGAGTGCTTTGGCCCGCATAAAGTGATTCAGTAATGACTGTCAGTGGTTAACAGCCTTTCTGTTGCGAGTACTAAAAGAAAGCCCCGCGCAATGCAGGGCTTTCATCAATTTGGGAGAAGATAATTTTCACATCATGCCTTACCAATACGTATCTCGTCGCTTGGCACGAGCAATGACGTTACGTGGCATTTTGTCTTCTAGAGCCTGACGTAGCATCGCGACTTTTCTATGCGTTGATTTATCGGCGGTGATGGTGTGATACAGCCAACGGTAGGCATCTTCATAGTCTAGAGGGCTGCCATAATCTGCTACCAGCAATTCAGCAAGCTGGAGCCTCGCCCGCATGTTTCCCAGTGAGGCTGCCTCGCGAAGGTAAGGTATCGCACGCTCTCTATCCTGCTGCACTAATGTGCCCAATGAGTAGTAACGCCCTAATTGTTCCAACGCTGCAGGCAGACCCTGCTGCGCCGCTAGCTGCATGTAGAACACGCCTTGCTCGACATCTCTGTCAACACAGACGCCCCACGCAAGCATATCGCCATAAAGGAATTGGTAGGAGGGCAACTCAACACGAATAGCGCGGGCTTCAATATCTTGTAAAAGCTGACACTCATCAGCTTTTACTTTCTTTAAGTGACTGTTGGTTTCAAACAGGCGGATCAACTGCGCTTCTTCATATACAGGCAGTGCTGGCCCAAGTTCTGCTTTTGCCGCTGAGCTTGCCAACATGATAGATATAAATAAGGTTCGCAGTTTCATGCATTCCCACTTAAACGGTGTGATTTGGTTAAGAAACGGTATCTCTTGCCTAACTTATATCGGCAAGCTCTTTCCTAACTTTACTCTTTTTCCGGCGAAAGTTTTCCGATGCCTAGTCTTCCTAGTATAGGGGGATTTGAACAAAAAAAAACCAGCCACATGGGCTGGTTTTTTTCAATATCGAAGCGATTAAGACGCGAAAGGTTGAACCTTAATGATGGTCTCGTTACGGTCAGGGCCAGTTGAAATAATATCAATTGGCACGCCGGTTAGCTCTTCGATACGTGCGATGTAATCAAGCGCTGCTTGTGGCAGTTCTTCAATCGTTTTCGCACCGAAAGTTTTTTCACTCCAACCCGGAACGGTTTCGTAAATAGGAGTAATGTTTTCGTACTCGTCAGCAGCCATTGGCGACACAGTCAAAATGGTGCCGTCTGCTTTCTGGTAACCAGTACAGATTTTGATTTCTTCCAAGCCGTCCATCACGTCCATCTTGGTCAAGCAGAAGCCTGAGATAGAGTTGATTTGAACTGCACGGCGCATAGCCACTGCGTCAAACCAGCCAGTACGACGAAGACGACCAGTCGTTGCACCAAACTCGTGACCAACTGTACCCAAGTGCTTACCGATTGGATCTTGTTTTTCTAGGCCATCATAAAGCTCAGTTGGGAAAGGACCTGAACCAACACGGGTGCAGTATGCTTTCGCGATACCTAGGATGTAACCTAGGTGACGTGGACCAAAACCAGAACCTGCAGCAACACCACCAGCGGTAGTGTTAGAAGACGTTACGTACGGGTAGGTACCGTGGTCGATGTCCAGAAGAGTGCCTTGTGCGCCTTCAAACATGATCTTGTCGCCACGCTTACGTGCATCGTCAAGCTCTTGAGTTACGTCGATAACCATGCCAGTTAGTACGTCAGCTTGCTCAAGGATCTTAGCAAGCGTGTCTTCGTAGCTAACAGGCTCTGCTTTGTAGAAGTGCTCCAACTGGAAGTTGTGGTATGCCATCACTTCTTTAAGCTTCTCAGCAAACGCTTCTTTATCGAAAAGGTCACCAACGCGTAGACCACGACGAGCAACTTTATCTTCGTAAGCAGGACCAATACCACGACCAGTAGTACCGATTGCTTTCTTACCACGAGCTGCTTCACGCGCTACGTCGAGAGCGATGTGGTACGGAAGAATTAGCGGACAAGCTTCTGACAGGAACAGACGTTCACGAACTGGGATACCGCGCTCTTCGAGGCCGCCCATTTCTTTCATCAGTGCGTCAGGAGACAGAACAACACCGTTACCGATGATGCACTTAACGTTGTTACGAAGAATGCCAGAAGGAATCAAATGCAGAACGGTTTTTTCACCGTCGATAACGAGAGTGTGACCCGCATTGTGACCGCCTTGGTAGCGAACCACGTAATTTGCGTCTTCAGTTAAAAGATCGACGATCTTACCCTTACCTTCGTCACCCCATTGAGTGCCGAGAACGACTACGTTATTACTCATCTTTTCCAGTCAGTTGCTGATTAAAACGGGATTCTAGCACCTTCATTTAAACGTTGCAGTCATTTTTTAACCGTCGTCCCGAACATGTTAATCAGGCTGTCACAGTTTTTTGCTGTGTTCATTTACTTAGACGGCCACATCATATATGCGATGACAATTCCAGCTACCACTAAGCATCCACCAATACGACGCAGCGTCGCATCCGGTAATTGACTCATTTCATTGACCATATTTCGCCACTTCTTGGGAACGATCATCGGGCCGAAACCTTCAACAATCAGCACCAAACCGATAGCCAGTAGCAATTCTTTTCCCACAAGACACCTCTGCGATCAGGAAAAAAAAAGACAAGGCACGATGCCTTGTCTTTTCATTTTTACGATTTACGCCACATTAATTCAGATTAACGTTTGGCTCTTTCATGTACTGGAAGAACTCGCTGCTCGGGTCAACCACAAGGATGTCTCCCTTGTTGCTAAAGCTCTTCTCATAGGCTTGCAAAGAACGTAAGAAGTTATAGAACTCAGGCTCTTTATTGAACGTGCCTGCATAAATGTTCGCCACTTCTGCGTCTGCTTCACCACGTGTTACACGGGCCGTTTTTTCTGCTTCAGCAAGA
Organism: Enterovibrio makurazakiensis; assembly: GCF_050336585.1. Classification (NCBI taxonomy): domain Bacteria; kingdom Pseudomonadati; phylum Pseudomonadota; class Gammaproteobacteria; order Vibrionales; family Vibrionaceae; genus Enterovibrio; species Enterovibrio makurazakiensis. The sequence continues at coordinate 26,940 of NZ_JAKJSE010000015.1, read as the reverse complement.
ATGGTCGCCACTTCAAGTTCAGATTGAGCACGGATAACTTCCGCTTTCTCACGACCTTGAGAACGGTGACGACGAGCTACGGTTTCACGCTCTGCACGCATACGCGCGTAGATTGATTCACTGATCTTGTCTGGCAGGTTGATTTTCTTGATACGAAGGTCAATGACTTCAATGCCGATATCGTTAGCACTGGCTTGAACTTCGTCCAGAACGTCTGCCATCACTTGCTCGCGCTTCTCAGAGACAATCTCTTTAATGGTCTTAGAACCGATTTCTGCGCGAAGGCCATCAGACACTTTACGTTGCAATAGCGCTTCTGCAGTCAAACGATTACCACCACCTGTAGACAGGTAGTACTGACCGAAATCTTGAATACGCCACTTAACGTAAGAGTCGATGATCACGTCTTTTTTCTCAGACGTTACAAAGCGATCAGACTGGTCGTCCATAGTTTGAATACGCGCATCCAAGATCTGTACACGGTCAAAAAACGGAACTTTGAACTGCAGACCTGGCGGGTAAATTTTCGCCTGATCATCATCAGCTTTCAAAATTCGACCAAAACGCAGCACAATGCCTCGTTCGCCTTCATCAACCACAAACACTGACATCAAGCCGCCAACGAGCGAAGCAATAATCAGAGGGATTAACAATTTACGCATAATTAGTATCTCCCCTGACGCGTTGTCGATTGACGAGAGTTTTGAGTCGCTGGCGCCGTCGTACCAGAGGTTTCCAATTCAATACCATAATCCATCGCGTTGTTATCAGAAACAGCACCCGATGACTTAGATTGATTCATCAGCTTATCAAGAGGTAAGTACAACAAGTTGCCACCGCCTGCTTGTGAATCGATCAGTACCTTACTGGTGTTACCATAGACTTGTTCCATGGTTTCCAGATAGAGGCGATTACGCGTCACTTCAGGTGCAGCCTGATATTCAGGAAGCAGCTTTTCAAACTGCGCCACGTCACCTTCAGCTTCATTGACGGTTTTCTCACGATAACCCAACGCTTCTTTCTTCAGACGCTCAGCACGACCGGTTGCCTTTGGCAAAATGTCATTACTGTAAGCTTCTGCTTCTTTGATGTAGCGTTCTTCATCTTCTCGCGCTTTGATTGCATCATCGAATGCATCCTGAACTTGTTCCGGTGCTCGCGCACCTTGTAAGTTCACATCAACAACCAAGATACCCATGTCGTAGCGATCGATAATACGGTTAATTTCCGTCTGAGTTTTCGTACGAATTTCTTGACGACCCGTGGTCAGAATGTCATCCATCACCGCATCACCGATAACTGCACGCAGTGCAGAATCTGTTGCTTGGCGTAGGCTGTCATCAGCATTGGTCACTGCGTATAGATATTTCTCTGGATCAGCAACACGATACTGAACATCCATATCTACGCTCACCACGTTTTCGTCTTTGGTCAGCATTTCGCCTGAACTACGCAAAGAGCGAATCGCTTGAACATTGACGGTAGTAACGTCATCAATGAAATTTGGTTTCCAGTTCAAACCGGGTTGCACAATGCGGTCGTATTCACCGAAACGCAAAACAACACCACGCTCGGCTTCACCAATAGTGTAAAAACCTGTCGCGCCCCAAATAACCACACCCACAACGGCGATGACGCCCAAACCAGCAGCACTGCTGCCAAAAGATGGTCCTTTGCCTTTACCGCCACCCAACAAACCATTCAGTTTGCGGCTTAGTTTACCGAAGACCTCATCAAGGTCCGGCGGTCCTTGGTCACGACCTCCGCGATTACCCCACGGATCTTTGTCCTGACCGCCATTATTTCCTGGCTCATTCCACGCCATTAGAGCACTCCATCAATATGATATGACGATAGTTTTTATACTGTAACAATCAGTCAATGACGATAAAATCGTCTAACTCATTGCCTTCCCGTTTTCTTAACCTTAGCCAATCGGCTTGAGGTAAGCGCACATCAATCAGTAAATGTCCGTCTTGATCGTATTCTTCATGCAAAATACAACGCAAGCGACAGAATTTACTGTGCATTCTGCCAATCGCCGCAGGTGGAATACGTAAGCGATAGCTTACCATAGTCCCCGACAGCCTTTCGGTCAGCGCCTCAAAAAGAAGATCTATACCCCGATCTGCAAGAGCGGATACCCAAACAACACGTGGGATACCGTCTTCATCACGCTCGATACGCGGCAATGCGTCTTCCATGTTGTCGATTTTGTTCATCACCAACAAGGTAGGCACTTCATTCGCATCGATCTCTTCCAGTACTTCATTGACAGCATCAATGTTCTCCCGGAAGCGCTCATCACTCGCATCAATGACGTGAAGCAACAACGTCGCTTCTTGCGTCTCTTTCAACGTTGCTTTAAAAGCCGCAACTAGATCATGGGGGAGGTGACGAATAAACCCAACCGTATCGGCCAAAATAACGTCACCAACATCATCAACCTCAATCTTCCGCAATGTTGGATCGAGCGTGGCAAACAGCTGATCGGCTGCATACACACCCGCTTCCGTGATGCGGTTAAACAATGTCGATTTACCCGCATTGGTATACCCCACTAGCGATACCGTTGGCACTTCCGCACGATTTCTCGCACGTCGACCCTGTTCTCGCTGCTTGGCCACCTTCTCAAGTCTACGCAAAATAGCTTTGACACGATCACGTAGCAAACGACGGTCAGTCTCTAACTGACTTTCACCTGGCCCACGCAAACCAATACCGCCTTTTTGGCGCTCTAGGTGCGTCCAGCCGCGAATGAGTCGAGTTGACAGGTGACGAAGCTGCGCAAGTTCTACTTGCAGCTTACCTTCGTGGGTACGAGCACGTTGTGCAAAGATATCGAGAATGAGGCCAGTGCGATCAAGCACACGACATTGGATTAATCGCTCGAGGTTTCGTTCCTGCGCAGGTGATAATGCATGGTTGAATATCACGATTTCCGCACCGGTCATCCGGACTGCATCTGCGATTTCGAGGGCTTTGCCTTCACCAACGAAGTATTTGGAATGCGGGGATTGACGGCTGCCAGTAATTGTCTGCAACCGCGTCACCCCCGCTGACGATACCAGCAATTCGAGTTCGCTGAGATCTTCCCATTCACCTTGTTGAGTAAAGTTGATATGAACTAAAACAGCCTGTTCACCGGCTTCATAACGGTCAAACAAGCGATCAACTCCTTACCAAAGGATTGTTACTCCTCAGTCTTATCTTGCTGACGCTCGCCTGCTGGGCGGTCAGTAGGATTATTATGATGATGATTCACTGGGCGAGCAGGGACCACGGTAGAAATCGCATGCTTGTACACCATTTGGTTGACGGTATTTTTCAGCAGGATCACGAACTGGTCAAAAGATTCAATCTGGCCCTGAAGTTTGATGCCGTTGACCAAGTAAATGGAAACCGGTACTCGTTCACGACGCAGTGCATTGAGAAATGGGTCTTGTAAAGATTGCCCCTTAGCCATTTTTAATTTTCCTTATTGGTTTGTAGTTGTATTAGCAACAAAAAGATCAACAACGCCGCTGACAACAATCCCAGTATACCCTGCTCAATCTGTGATCAGGTTAAACACTTTGTGACTGTTTGTAACGATAACGGCACGTCGTCGCTATCAAGCCATGTCAAATTATCCCAGCTACGAAGCCAGGTGATTTGACGCTTGGCTAACTGACGGGTGGCACACACACCGCGATAAACTGCATCATCAATAGAGCAGCTACCCGCCAAATAATCCCACATCTGTCGATACCCTACGCATCTGATCGACGGTAGATCTGGATTCAGATCACCACGCTCATACAACGCACGAACCTCCTCTTCGAAGCCCGCTTCCATCATCATTTGGAAACGTAACTCGATTCGGCGATGCAGGTCTCCCCTTTCCTTAGGGGCTATAGCAAACTGGTGAACCTCATATGGCAATGGTTCACCTTTGGTTTCGGTCAACTCAGTGAGAGTTTTACCCGAAATACGAAAAACTTCCAGCGCTCTCGACAATCGCTGAGGATCATTCGGATGAATCCTCGCTCCTGCGACAGGATCTATACGGCACAGCTCATCATGTAGCGACTGCCAACCTCGTGTTTGCGCTTCCTGCTCAATAGTAGCTCGGATCAATTGATCCGCAGGGGGCAAAGGTGACAAACCTTCCAATAATGCTTTGAAGTAGAGCATCGTACCACCAACTAAAAGCGGAATTCTCCCTTTTGCGACAATATCCGCCATTTCCTTCAGAGCATCTTCACGAAAATCTGCAGCTGAGTAAGCTTCTGATGGATCGCGAATATCAATCAATCGGTGTGGTGCTAGCGCGAGTTCTTGTCCATCCGGCTTTGCCGTACCAATATTCATATCGCGGTAAATGAGAGCGCTATCGACACTAATAATGTCGACGGGGAATTGTTGCCTCAGCGCAATCGCTAGCGCTGTTTTGCCCGATGCAGTCGGACCCATTAAAAAGATTGCCTTGGGCAAAGCGTTAGTCATGTTTGAATGCTTCTATTGCCGCTGCCACGTCAACCGGACGTAACAACGTTGAAAAATACCCTGCTAGCTTATCCTGCCAACAGTGTTCTAAGTCAGTGATCAGTGTAATCGCTTGTGACAACCCATAGGCGTCTGTTTTTTGCGTCGCTTGCGTTGCTAACCAATCGGCAAGTTGCCCCACAGAAATCGGGGCTTGATCCTCTTTATTTGCTAGAACAGCCAAAAGTGCAGGAACGAAGTGCTGTAAGTTGTGCTTACGCAACGCCTGACAGACAGCCATGACCATGACTTGCGTGGCCGATTTTTTACGTATCACGATACCAAACTGTTGGAGCAAATCATCATACTGTGCCAACAATGCAATTTCTTCGGCTGATGCCGGTAATGCCTGCGGGATCAGCAACGGCTGGGCTTTCAACCCTTCAGAAGATGCTGCTCTCATCTGACCTAACACCGCTAAATAAGCCGCTGTATCCAAATCTAATAATGCAAACCCGTCAAAGCGTTGCAGTAGCAAATACTTCGATGAAACCACAGCCAATGCCTTGCCGAGCCCTTTGTCGACATGTCCCACGGAAATAGGCGTTGCCGTGTTCGATGTGGTCGTCACCGGTGTCGTTGAAAAAGCTTTCGGGGCTTCCGCCACGGTATTAGCGGGCACAACGGGCGTTGTCATCAGTTCTTTATATACCCGCTGCTCGCGTTGAGATGGAGGTGTCTCACCAAAGGAGGCTGTACTAGCACCACGCGAAGAGGCACGCCCTGTTGATTCATAGTTTGATGAATATTGCTCGCGACTTTTACCTGCCGTTTCAGGTTGTGGTCGCCATGCTGTCGCTGAAGACTCTGAGTAGTCTGAGGCAGCTGAATGCGCACTAGGCGATCTCGACGATGCATGCCCGCGAGGCTCAACCGTTGATGCTCCAAAATGCGATGCACTTGAGTTATCAGCGATGCTTGGAGAAGATGCCACGTCAGCTTGATCTGGCGTCGCGTCATGTTCACTTGCGAATGTGGACGCAGATACCATCTCTGGTGCTTGCTCTGCAGCTACCTGCATCAGCGCATCAGCGACGGCTTGGTAGATGAAGTCATGGACTAATCGTGCTTGGTGAAAACGCACTTCATGTTTAGCAGGGTGCACGTTGACGTCGACTTGATGCGGGTCAATGTCGATATAGAGCACATAGGCTGCAAACTGATCAGGACGCAGCGATGCTTCGTAGCCTTGTCGAATCGCATGATTGATGAGCTTGTCCTTCATCATGCGTTGATTCACAAAACAATGCTGAATATCATTTTGAGCGCGCGCACCTTCAGGGGTGCAAATCCACCCACGTAACGTTAAGCCTTGATGCTCAAGACTTACCTCTACGGCAGTCTTCACAAACGCGCTGCCACATACCGCAGCAAGGCGACGTTCACGCTGACTGTCATTGTCTGCAGCTCGATATTGGCGAACCACAGTGCCGTTATGTCTCAGCGTGATCGCCACATCAAAACGACTCAACGCAATGCGTTTAAGCAACTCATCAATATGACCAAATTCGGTTTTATCGGTGCGAAGAAATTTACGGCGAGCTGGCGTGTTGAAAAACAGGTCAACGACCTCAACCGTGGAGCCAACCGGATGCGCGGCAGGTTTTAGCTGAACCGCCATATCTCGCCCTTCAGCATAAGCTGACCACGCCTCCGTTTGCGCTTGTGTGCGAGATGTCAGCGTCAAGCGAGACACCGAGCTAATACTGGCCAGCGCCTCTCCACGAAAACCAAGGCTGATAATGGCTTCAAGATCGTCTAGACAGGTGATTTTTGACGTTGCATGGCGACTAAGCGCTAACTCTAGCTCGTCCTTGTTGATACCCGAGCCGTTGTCACGGATACGGATGAGCTTGCTACCACCTTTCTCGATATCCACATCAATACGGGTAGCGCCTGCATCAATACTATTTTCAACAAGCTCTTTCACCACAGAAGCAGGCCGCTCAACAACTTCGCCCGCTGCAATCTGGTTAGCCAGACGAGCAGGTAATATCTGAATTGCCATGATTAGCTCCCGGGAATAATCAAGGTTTGGCCAACCGCCAGCTGATCAGAACGTAACTTGTTGGCATTGCGAATACTGTCTATCGACACACCGTAGTTACTGGCGATTTTACCCAGATACTCTCCGCGCTTCACTTTGTGCTGTTTTTTCTTTGGCTTAATACCAACAATTTTCAACTTTTGACCAATCGCCAATTCATCAGATCGCAGCTTATTGGCACTGCGAATGCTGGCAATGGTAACGCCGTATTCTGTGGCAATTTTACCCAAAAACTCCCCACGTCCCACGGTATGAACTTTGGTTATCGTTCTCGATGTTGTCTGCGTCACCGCTTTAGCACTTGATGTTGTATTGGAGGTTTTTGATGACAAGGCCGTCACGTTCACATCAGGCACAGTCAATACCTGACCAATGCGTAATGACGTTGATTTAAGCCCGTTCGCTGCTTTAATCGCTGACACAGAACTGCCGTATTTCTTCGCAATAACCGACAATGATTGACCCGTTGTAACTTTGTGCTTAATGCCATTTTTACGCGCAGCTATCAAAGTGCCATCAGGAGGAAAGTCCTCAAAATATGTCAGTACCCCTTTGAATACAGCATTGGCAATTTTTTGCTGATGGCTGGAGCTAAGTAGCAACTTTTCTTCTTTAGGGTTAGTAATGAAACCTGCTTCCACCAGCAACGAAGGGATATCTGGCGATTTTAGTACCGCAAGGCTCGCATGCTCTGGGCTAGATTTATGCAGTTTCGTGACTTTACCCATTTCTTTTAGTATTCGGGTCGCAACGTCAAAGCCTTCTTTTTGCGAATTACTAAATTGCAGATCCAAAACCGCACGGCTGAGGTATTCATCTTCGTTGTCATCTAACAGTGCTCCCCCACCAAGCAAGTTCGATTGCTCTTCGTGTTTTTCGATCCAACGACCGATTTCACTGTTGGCGCGGCGACGAGACAACACCCATACAGACGCGCCGTTTGGCTGAGGTTTATGAAAACCATCAGCATGGATAGACACCAATAGGTGTGCACCATGCTTACGAGCAATCTCGGAGCGCTTATTCAAATCAACAAAGTAATCACCATTTCGAGTGAGCACTGCTTTAAGCCCAGGCGTCGCATTTATCTTTTTGGCCACGCGACGAGCGATAGAAAGGGTGACGTGCTTTTCATATTTACGTCTAGGCCCAATCGCGCCGGGGTCGTTACCGCCGTGGCCAGGGTCTAACGCAATAATAATGTCGTCGGTGCCAAACGGCAGTGCCGCTTGTGCTTCTGTCGGCTGAGGTTTTTTCACGACAGGCTTAACAGCAACTGCTTTTGCGCTGTGTGGCAAATCGATAACAAGACGGTGCCCATATTCACCACCAGGAGCGAGGGCAAAAATACGCGGAAGGCTTTTATTTTTCAGCTCAAACACAAGCCGATAATCCCCTTTTTTGGCGGGATTACTTTTGCGTATCTTGGTGAGGATTTTGCTGTCTTTGACCTCTTTGGGGAGTTTCATGCCCAAAGAAGTATCTTTAAGATCGACCACAAGGCGATTAGGCTTGGTGAGTGTGAAAAACGTGTAGGAAGGCTCACTCGCCATATCCATCACCACGCGAGTTTCATCAGGTGCTGGCCAAATACGCACATTTTCAAGTGAATTTGCCCACGCTGAGGTCATGATCCCCAACCATACGATGATCCCTACTAACACACCCCGCCAACGCATAACTCTATTTCCACTCCAAACTATCAATCAGGGTTTCGCCGACCGCAGTATTTGCTATAACCTGCACCGTACGTTGTTCACCGTTATATTTCAGTGTGATATCGAGATCAGGTTCTGGCAACATGCCTTCACCTTTTTCCGGCCATTCAACCAAACAAAGTGCGTCAGGTGTGAAGTAATCACGGATCCCCATGAATTCGAGCTCTTCGGGATCAGCCAAACGGTAAAGATCGAAGTGGTAAACCTGCCAAGAGGCGAGTTGGTATGGCTCAACCAATGTATAGGTTGGACTTTTCACATTGCCGTTATGACCAAGAGATTGAATAAAACCACGAGAAAACGTGGTTTTACCTGCTCCTAAATCCCCATGCAGGTAGATGGTGGTTTGTTGTGAACACGCTGCTGCGAGTGCCGCACCCAACGCCACTGTGGCTTGCTCATCAGCAAGTTCAGTATTAAAAGTTATTGTCATGTTTCTCACTGCTTTGTTGTTTGACGGTCATTCGCCGTCAAATCTGCATTTATTCTATGTTGTTTCCAAGCAAAGGTAGCAAGTCACTGGCTAACAGCCCTCGCTCCCCATGCTGCGCAGCAATATCTGCAGCGTAACTGTGCAAGAGCGTGCCAAACCTTGCCGCCTCTTTAACCGATTGAGTTTGCGCTAAACAAGACGCTATCACGCCAGTTAACACATCCCCCATGCCTCCCGATGCCATGCCAGGGTTACCAGCATGAATCACCGAACAATACGTACCATCATAAACGATTGTGCCTGCACCTTTAAGCACCACCACACCGCCGTAACGATTATGTATTTCTTTGACGGCAGAAAACCGATCCCGTTCAATTTCTTCTACTGTGAGATCTAATAATCTTGCCGCCTCTCCCGGATGAGGCGTGAGCACCCAATGATCATAATTATGTGGGAAATGCGACAGCAGGCTTAATGCGTCTGCATCCACCACCACCGGCAACTGACTTGCCAATGCGGCCTCAAATAAAGCACGCGCCCATACTGATTGACCTAACCCAGGTCCCAGCGCAAGAACATCCGCCCAATGTATCACTGATGAAAGCGCTTGAGCGCCATCTTCTTTTTGCCATTGGCGGATCATCAACTCAGGTTGGCGGGCTAAAATGGCATTGATATGCGTCTTATCAGTTAAAAGTGCCACTAACCCCGCGCCAGTTCGCAGTGCCGCTTGACCGCATAAGATGATCGCTCCACCCATGCCTTGCTGGCCGCCAATACAAAGTAAACGCCCGCATTGTCCTTTATGCGCACTACGTCGGCGAACAGGCTGAAAATCCTTTAAGAGATTGACACCTAGCAGTGTAACTGAAGTAGGGATATGCGCTTCAAACGCCTCATGAATGCCAAGACCATCAAAAACGATGTACCCACAATGATCGGCAGCTTTCCCCGTGAACAACCCCTGCTTCAATGCCACAAAGCTGATGGTGCAGTCCGCATTGATAGCATCACCAAAAACAGAGCCCGTGTCCGCGTGCAGTCCACTAGGAATATCAATAGCCAATACAGGCGAACCGGACGCATTTATCACTTTTATCGCATTACGGTAATGACCCTCCACGGCTCGCGATAGCCCTGTTCCAAACAGCGCATCGACGATCAGATCAAACGGCTCTGATGGCAGATCAGCAGACAATATAACGCCGCTTTGTGCCAAGAATGCTTGTTTCGCGGTTCGCGCTTCTCCCGTTAATGTCTCAGGATCACTCGCAGACCACAGCACAACTTGTAGCCCCGCCTCTATTGCCAAGCGACCAACAACATAACCATCGCCACCATTGTTGCCGCTGCCACATGTGATCAGGATCTTTTTCGCTTCAGGCCAACGCTGTCGAAGCAAACAAAACGCCGCTAAGCCTGCTCGCTCCATAAGATCGTACATTTCCACACCAAGATCCGATGCGATCTTACGCTCTCCGCGCTTAACCTGATCCGATCGGTAAAGGGATTGTGGTAAACTCGCCGCCATCTTCAGTCATCCATCCTGATCTTTATGCCTAACTCTCGATCTTCATCATCGATTAATTTTGACCTGCTTGCTGAAAATATCAGGCAATGGGGTCGCGAACTAGGTTTTCAGCATATCGGTATCACTGATATCGATCTCCGTCAGCATGAAGAGCAACTTCAGCGATGGTTAGATGCGGGTTACCACGGTGAGATGGACTGGATGGCACGCCACGGCATGATGCGGGCGCGTCCACAAGAGTTGGTTGAAGGCACTATCCGCGTGATCAGTGCGCGTATGGATTACTTGCCCCCCAATGCAGGATTCGCCAAAACACTGGACGACCCATCCCTCGCTTACATCAGTCGCTACGCTCTCGGTCGTGATTATCATAAGCTGATCAGAAATCGACTCAAGAAGTTGGGCGATCGCATATCGCAAGAAGTCGGTGAGTTTGGCTATAGACCTTTTGTTGACTCCGCACCTGTACTTGAAAGGCCATTGGCTGAAAAAGCGGGGCTAGGTTGGACAGGAAAACACTCTTTATTGCTCAGCCAAGAAGCAGGGTCGTGGTTTTTCCTCGGAGAGCTACTCATTGATCTGCCACTACCCGTTGACGAGCCTGTAGAGAATCAGTGCGGCAAATGCGTAGCCTGTATCACGTCATGCCCTACCGACGCGATTGTTGGAGACACAGTCGTTGATGCACGCCGTTGTATTTCCTATCTCACTATCGAGCTCGATGGCCCCATCCCAGAAGAGTTTCGCCGCCCTATGGGTAACCGTATTTACGGCTGTGATGACTGCCAATTGGTCTGCCCATACAACCGCGAAGCAGAAGTTACACAAGAAACCGACTTTCATGGACGTTCAAGTTTGGTTCAGCAATCATTGAAGACGTTATTCAGTTGGGATGAATCAACATTTTTGAAAGAAACGGAAGGTTCAGCGATTCGCCGTATAGGCCACGAGAAATGGCGTAGAAACCTGTCTGTAGCGATGGGGAACGCACCATATGACCCAGAGATCGTTGCGCTTTTGCAGGCAGCCAAAAATTTCTCTGCTATGCTTGATGAGCACCTAAATTGGGCAATCACTCAACAGATTGAACGCAGGAAAGAAGGCGAGGTTAACGTACTACCCGCTTCCACAAAACGGTTAGTCAGAATTGTTCAGAAAGGCTTATCCAGAGATGCATAAATAGTGCAAATCTTAATAGATGTCCTCTTCATCAGCGAAGAAAGATGCAGAAATAAGACATAGGTTCACTTCTGCTGCGTAATGTGGAAAACATTTTCAGTACGCTATAAAACAGTGCATATCGACAAAGTTAAACACACTCTGTGAATAATTCCCGTGTCACATCACGCTAGGTGACAATATTGGGGATAAGCTTTTGAAAACAGCGTACACCAACAATAAAAACTCTTTATAAACATGAAGTTAAAAAAGAGAACACACACAACCCTCAGTTATCCACCGATCACCTAACGAACAGTAAATTCTGAGAAAGGTCACACCTTCATTTATTCATCAACGGCTTTACCCACAACTTGGCTGCTGTGGATAACTCTGTGAGAAACATTGAAATATGACCAGTATGCATCAGTGGCATACGAGATTTACAAAGCATTCAGATTTTATGGGCTAGACCTTGCCCTGAGATAATGCTTCACAGCATTAAAGACAACGATTCGCGGTACCCTACAGATAACTGGTACGTGTTATGCGAAGTGTTGGTGCTTGCAGATGATTAACTGCAAGAAATTTGGAGCGACACACGAGGTTCGAACTCGTGACCTCAACCTTGGCAAGGTTGCGCTCTACCAACTGAGCTAGTGTCGCATTAAAGAGCGTCCGAATGATTTCGGCAATTTCTGAAGCGAATGACAAGGTAACTTGCGTTTCGCACTTTCGACGAATCGAAAGAGTTTGAAGCAACACACGAGGTTCCCGATCTTCAAGGATTAGGTGTGACCTAAACCTTGGTAAGGTTGCACTCTGCTCGCTGAGCTAGTGTCGCATCATAGTGCCGATTTACACCGGGCTTATTTTTCACTCTTGACGAATCAAAAGTGCTTTCTCTTTTTGAAAGAGTTTGGAGCGACACACGAGGTTCGAACTCGTGACCTCAACCTTGGCAAGGTTGCGCTCTACCAGCTGAGCTAGTGTCGCATCACAGTGCCGATTTGCATCGGGCTTTTCTTTCACTTTCAACGAATCAAAAGTGAATTCTCTTTTTGAAAGAAATTGGAGCGACACACGAGGTTCGAACTCGTGACCTCAACCTTGGCAAGGTTGCGCTCTACCAGCTGAGCTAGTGTCGCAAAGATCTTTCATGATCATCAAGTGATCTTTATTTCTAATGACCCGCAAACTTTGCATGATCTGCTATCGACAAATCGATAACATCCTGTTCCACAAGAGAAGTGGAGCGACACACGAGGTTCGAACTCGTGACCTCAACCTTGGCAAGGTTGCGCTCTACCAGCTGAGCTAGTGTCGCTTAATCAAAGACAATTGTCTCTGTCAGGGCTGCGAATTATACGAAGAAAAATCAGGGATGCAAGCCTCTAAACTCATAAATTTTGAAATTTCTTCGTATCGCTTATTTTGGCATCAGATCGTAAAGATCTTACTTCTGTAGTAGCGCAGTTCTTCAATTGACTCTCGGATGTCATCCATTGCCAAATGAGTCCCTTGCTTTTGGAAGCCAGTCAGAAGATCTGGCTGCCAGCGTCTGACCAACTCTTTGATGGTACTGACGTCGACGGTGCGGTAATGAAAGAAGCGTTCTAGTTCAGGCATATGCTGATAAAGGAATCGACGATCTTGCCCTACGCTATTGCCACAGATCGGAGAAACACCTGCAGGCACCCAATCTTTAAGAAACGCGATCGTTTCTTTGATAGCTTGCTCTTCATTCACTGTGCTCGCTTTCACACGATCCACCAGCCCACTGCGAGTGTGTGTGTTCGTGCACCACTCATCCATTATTGCCAATTCATCGTCAGATTGATTAATGGCTATGACTGGGCCTTCGGCTAAAACATTAAGTTCAGCATCTGTAACAACGGTAGCGATCTCAATGACTTTGTGGACCTGTGGATCAAGTCCTGTCATCTCAAGATCAATCCAGATTAAATTCTTATCGCTGAAAGACATCCAAATTGCCTATTTTACAAATAAACCATGTATCATACTTAGCCTGACTTGAAAGCCAACTAAACTAGCGACATTCTCGTGGCAAAAAAGAAAAATCTCACAAAAGGCCAATTGCGCCGAGTACGGACAAACCAAAATAAACGAATTGATCGTCAGCAAAAGGATGTCCAGTGGGATGAATCCTTACTGGAATCAGCCCGTGAAGGGGTCGTGATCACTCGTTTTGGACAACACGCAGATATTGAAGATCTTCAAACCGGTGCTGTTCAACGATGTAACCTTCGCCGCTCAATCGAAAGCTTGGTGACTGGGGATACTGTCGTCTGGCGTCCTGGCGTTAAAACATTGCAAGGCATTGCTGGCGTTGTGGAAGCTGTCCACGAACGTCACTCAGTGCTTACTCGCCCAGATTACTATGACGGTGTAAAACCAGTCGCAGCCAACATTGATCAAGTTGTGATCGTTTCTGCAATTCTACCCGAACTGTCTACCGACATTATAGACCGTTACTTGATTGCTACCGAACAGGTTGATTTCAAGCCTCTAATCGTGATCAACAAAATAGACTTGCTTGATGAAAACGGTCTCGACATCGTAAAGAACATGCTCGCGATTTATCATCAAATCGGTTACGACGTCATGATGGTTAGCCAGAAAACAGGTGAAGGTATGGCTGCGTTAAAAGCAAAGCTTGCTGACGTAACCAGTATTTTTGTCGGCCAATCGGGAGTCGGTAAATCCAGCTTGGTGAATGTTCTGCTTCCAGAAGTGAATGCCGAGACGTGCGAAGTATCTGAAAACTCAGGACTGGGTCAGCACACTACCACCACTGCTCGCCTTTATCACTTCCCCGATGGAGGCGATCTTATTGATAGTCCAGGGGTACGTGAGTTCGGACTTTGGCACTTGGAGCCAGAGCAAGTCACACTAGGTTTCAAAGAGTTTCGTGATTACATTGGCGGCTGTAAATTCCGCGATTGCAAACACAAAGACGACCCAGGTTGCTTGATCCGAGATGCAGTTGAAGGTGGTAAGATCAGTACCGAGCGCTTTAATAGCTACCACAAGATCATCGATAGCATGTCTGAAATGAAGGCAAATCGACAGTTTTCACGCAACAAAGAAAACTGATCGTCCGTCGATTTTCCCCCTCCATCTGGTTAGCGGCCTGTTAATTTTGTAAACTAGGCCGCTTTTTACATTTCGGCCTTTGGGATTTCTCTAAGCCATTCGACGAGTTAGGAATAACAACTGTGTCTAACGATTTGAAAATTGGTCTGCAGTACTGCATGCCAAAACATCTACTAACCCGCCTTGTAGGTAAACTTGCTGCTGCTAAAGCCGGCTTTTTGACGACCGCTGTGATCAAATGGTTCGTACGTCAGTACAAGGTGGAAATGGGTGAAGCTAAAAATCCAGATCCAGCAAGCTACCCAACGTTCAACGATTTCTTTGTTCGTGAATTGAAGGACGGTGCTCGTCCAATCAATGATGAAGCAAGCGTCATTAGCCACCCCGCTGATGCTTGTGTCAGTCAAGCCGGTCCTATCGAGCAAGGCCGACTGATCCAAGCCAAAGGTCACACCTTTGATGCGTGCGAATTACTCGGTGGTGACGCAACATTGGCTGAAGAATTTGCTGACGGTGATTTTGCGACCTTATATCTGTCGCCGCGTGACTATCACCGTGTTCATATGCCATGCGATGGCACGCTTCGCCAAATGATCTATGTACCGGGTGACCTGTTTTCGGTTAACCCACTCACTGCTGAAAATGTGCCAAACCTATTTGCACGCAATGAGCGTGTAGTGTGTATTTTTGACACCGCATTTGGCCCACTTGCACAAGTGCTTGTCGGTGCAACTATTGTAGGTAGCATCGAAACCACGTGGGCAGGCACCATCACGCCACCTACTGGTCAAAGCATTCGTCGTTGGGATTACCCTGCCGAAGGCGATCAGTCAGTCACCATTCAGAAAGGCTCAGAAATGGGTCGCTTCAAATTGGGATCGACCGTAATCAACCTATTCCCGAAAGGGGCGATTACCTTTGACGAGAGCATTGTCGCTGGCAAAGCAACCCGCATGGGAGAAAGCTACGCTCATCAAAAAGTCGCGATACACAATCAAGAACAGAGCGAAATAGAAACCGTTTAACGGCAAAATTACGATCTGCGACGAAAAGGGCATTATTGCCCTTTTTTTGTGCTCAAACTTTATCAGAGCACAGAGTATTTTCTTTTCTCCCCCGTATGCTGTTGAAAGTAAAATGGCATCCAACTCAATGAATTAAAACATGAATATGATGCCATCACTTCATTCAAAGAGGATGGGATCAGCCTTATGTCAACACTCTCTCGTGCGGTAATACTTAAATTTGTCATTGCCTTTGGCATCCCGCTCGGCATTTTACTCATGCCTACCGATTGGATCCCTCTCGACAATTTAACGATCATCCAGCATCGTTTGCTCGCTATCTTCCTACTCGCGGCATTACTTTGGGTACTCGAACCCGTCCCCGTTTTCGCCACATCAATTCTCATCATCGCACTCGAACTGATCATGATTTCCGATAAGGGACTCAATATGTTCCGAGACACAACGTCTGATCATGAATTAGGCGATCTCATCGCGTACACCGATATTTTCAGCGCCTTCTCATCGCCGATCATTATCCTTTTCATGGGCGGCTTTTCCCTTGCGATTGCGGCGTCAAAATACGATTTAGACAACAACCTCGCTCGCGTACTTCTCAAACCTTTCGGCAATAAACCACGCTTTATCATGCTTGGTCTTATGATGATCACCGCGGTGTTTTCGATGTTTATGTCTAACACTGCCACCACTGTGATGATGCTCGCGCTACTGGCTCCGATTGTTGCTTCCGTCCCTAAAGGAGACACGGGGATCAAAGCGCTGGTCCTCTGCATTCCTATCGCTGCCAACACTGGCGGTATTGCGACACCAATCGGAACGCCGCCCAACGCAATTGCTTTGCAATATCTCACTGGGGAAAATGCCATTAGCTTTTTAGATTGGATGGCAATGGGCTTGCCCTTTGTGGTGGTGCAACTGGCATTCGCATGGTGGTTACTGCAAGCACTCTACCCCGCCAGTCAAAGTGAAATGAGGCTTAAGCTAAACGGGAGATTCCAAAAAAGCTGGCGCGCTTATACGGTTTACACGACCTTCGCCGTCACGATACTGCTTTGGATGACTACCAGCCTTCATGGCATGAACACATATGTCGTGTCGATTGTTCCTCTGGCCATCTTCACCCTCACTGGCATTATGGGCAAAGAAGAATTGAAGCTCATCAATTGGGATGTGTTGTGGCTTGTCGCCGGTGGTATCGCCATCGGCTTAGCGCTTGATAAAACGGGGTTGGCCTCTGCACTTGCACACGCCGTTGATTACGATACCTTGTCCCCTGTAGCGGTCGTACTTACGCTATCCCTCATTTGCTGGTTGATGGCAAACTTCATGTCGAATACCGCCACAGCGAACCTTCTTATGCCGATTGCGGCTGCTGTAGCAACGTCCATGCAAAGCCTATCCGCCATAGGGGGAATTCAAGGACTATTGGTTGTGGTCGCATTTTCTGCTTCACTTGGCATGATACTACCTGTGTCGACGCCCCCTAACAGCTTGGCATATTCGACGGGGTTAATTGAAAGCAAAGACATGGCCAAAGTCGGCCTTATTTTGGGTATCACTGGCTTAATCATGGTGTATGGTGCCATGTTTATTATCACCTAGCGCCTTTTCTTACTTAGCACTTTCGAACTTCTGGTCGGAAAGGCCGCCGAGCCTTTCCCCAAGTCCCAAGTCCATATACACTCTCGCTCCTTTTCAAATTTAACAACGCGAACTTTGGCTCGCATCTTATGAGGACGCTCTCTTGGGATATGAATGGCTAGCGCTTGCCGCCGCCTTTCTTTGGGGTATTTCCAGCCTAATATCGGTGACGCCCGCTCGCCACTTAGGCAGTTTTGCCTATAGCCGTTGGCGTATGGCCTGTGTGTCAATCATGCTGTCACTCTTAGCGCTATTTACCGGAGGATGGGCAACCATCACGTCGGACATTTGGTGGCCCATGGCGGTGTCTGGCCTGATTGGTATATTTATTGGTGATACCGCTCTGTTTGGCTGCATGAATCGAATCGGTCCGCGACGCTCAGGCCTTTTGTATTCCTGCCACGCAGGCTTTTCTGCTCTGCTAGGTATCTGGCTATTTGGTGAAACTCTACAAGGCATTCGACTTGTCGGCGCTATCTTGGTGTTTTCCGGCGTCATGATTGCCGTCTTTTTCCGCCAAAGCGGAAATGCCCACCAATGGGAGGAAACGAAAGGTAGCTTGGGCGTCGCCATCGCCCTTGGTTTAACAGCGGCGCTTTGTCAGTCGTTAGGTGGCGTGATTGCTAAACCCGTCCTGACGGGTAACGTTGATCCCATCGCTGCATCAGCCATTCGTATGATTGCGGCATTTACCGCACACGGCATACTCGTTCTGTTGCAAGTGCGTGTTGCACAACCAGTGAATCCAATTAATTGGCGTATTTTCGGTATGGTGGTGGTCAACGGCTTCCTTGCTATGGCCGTCGGCATGACGCTGATTATGTACGCGTTGAAGTGGGGCGAAGTGGGTATGGTGGCACTGCTGTCATCAACCACACCTGTCATGGTCCTGCCACTCATTTGGCTGTTCACCAAAGTGCGTCCATCACCGAGTGCGTGGATTGGCGCCGCGCTTGCGGTAACAGGAGCAGGGCTCATTGTTTCAAGCTAGGGCTGTTCAGCCGCCTTCAACGCTCGAACATAAAAACGCCGCATTCATTGCGGCGTTTTCAGTTAAGCGCGTCCAACAGGGAAAGCGATAACGTCATCGATGTGTGATTTACCTAGCGCCAACATGATCAAACGATCAATCCCCAAGGCAACGCCTGCACAATCAGGCAAACCATGTCGGATTGCTTCAATCAAGTGGTCGTCGATAGGCTGCGCCTTCAGTCCCATGCTTTCGCGCTTTCGGTTGTCTTCTTCAAAACGAGCAAGCTGCTCATCAGCATTGTCCAGCTCATAGAAACCGTTGGCGAGTTCAATGCCTTTGAAGTAAACCTCAAAACGCGCAGCAACGCGTTTATCATCACTACATACTTTCGCAAGTGCGGCCTGTGATGCAGGAAAGTTATACACAAAAGCAGGTACTGTTTGCCCAATATCAGGCTCGACACCCACGCTAAACAGCAATTGCAGCAAGGTATCACGGTCTTCTTCAGGCTCAGCGATATCTGACAGCCCCAGCGTTCTTGCTGCCAATTTTAGCTGCGCCATTGTGCCCTCGAGTGGACAGACTCCAAGCACAGAGATGAACGCATCTTGATAGGTCATACGCTCAGCTTGACCTACGCGCATCACAAGTTGCAGCAGCATATCCATCTCATCCATGAGTGCGTGATGGTCAAATCCCGGGCGATACCACTCCAACATAGTAAATTCAGGGTTGTGGTGACGACCCGCCTCTTCGTTACGAAAGGCTTTATTGATTTGATAGATGGCACCACTGCCAGCAGCCAACAACCGTTTCATGTGAAACTCAGGGCTCGTCATCAAATAAAGCGGTATACCTTTCGCATAACCAGGGCCGACAAAATCGGTTCGGAAAGTATGTAAATGAATATCTGTGACCGTCGCTTGACTCATTGCGGGTGTGTCTACTTCCATGACGTCGCGCTCTGCAAAAAACTGACGGATATTACGCATCAAGGTTGCGCGTGCTTTTAATGTCTCGATATCAGACGTAGGACGCCACTGCGGAGTCATATTGAATCATTCTCTTTCATTGGGATTGGCCACATTGTATCTCTTGCTGCCTTCTTATAGAAAGCCCTCTACCATCAAGTCGAATTTATGTTTTCGAGTGCTTGAACAAGTCAAAGATATTAGCGCCATCAAACTGAAAGCCGCTGTTTATTCGCCTCAAGCATGCATCAAATAAAAACCTTTAAAAATAAAGAGTTAAATCACCCAAGTGCAATGCACTTTTTACGTGTCAGAAACATACGAAATGGCTAGGTAACCCGCCATTAACATGTGTATTTTCTTTCACTGACGACCCAGATCACACTTCTGTGGCTTAACGCCCAAGAAAGCCGAAAAGTCGGAACAAATACCCTTTCAGGTCAAATAGTGATGAGGCCAAGTTCCCTAAGATGGGGATAGCTTTTGAGTTCGATGCACAGATTGCATCTCTTATTTTTTAACAATCCTCCGGAGGATAGCTGTGAAAACAATTACCACAGATATCGCTGTTATTGGCGCTGGCGGCGCTGGCCTTCGTGCCGCTATTGCTGCAGCTGAAGCAAACCCAGAACTAGAAATCTCTCTGATTTCTAAGGTATACCCGATGCGCTCCCACACGGTGGCCGCTGAGGGTGGTTCTGCCGCCGTCATCAAGGATGAGGATAGCCTCGATAACCACTTCAACGATACCGTTGGCGGTGGTGATTGGCTTTGTGAACAGGATGTTGTGGAATATTTCGTTGAGAATGCAACTCGCGAAATGATCCAATTGGAACAATGGGGTTGCCCATGGAGCCGCAAAGAAAACGGTGACGTAAACGTTCGTCGTTTCGGTGGCATGAAAGTTGAGCGCACGTGGTTCGCGGCTGATAAAACTGGCTTCCACATGCTGCACACGCTTTTCCAAACGTCTATCAAGTACAAGCAAATTAAACGTCTTGACGAGTACTTCGTGGTGGACTTACTCGTTGTAGACGGTGAAGCACAAGGCCTGATCGCCATTCATATGTCTGAGGGCGAGTTGGTCTGCATTAAGGCAAAATCCGTCATTCTAGCAACAGGAGGCGCAGGCCGCGTTTATAACTGCAACACCAACGGTGGTATCGTAACAGGCGACGGCATGGCAATGGCCTATCGCCATGGTGCTGCACTGCGTGATATGGAGTTTGTTCAATATCACCCAACGGGCCTGCCAGGCACCGGCATTCTGATGACGGAAGGTTGTCGTGGTGAAGGCGGTATTATTGTCAACAAAAACGGTTACCGTTACCTTCAAGATTACGGCATGGGCCCAGAAACACCGATTGGTCAGCCAAAGAACAAATACATGGAACTCGGCCCACGCGATAAAGTCTCGCAAGCATTCTGGCACGAGCAGCAAAAGGGCAACACAATCAAACACGCACTGGGCGATGTGGTGTTGCTAGATCTTCGCCACCTAGGTGAAGAATACCTTAACGAACGTCTGCCATTTATCTGTGAATTGGCAAAAGCGTATGTCAACGTTGACCCAGCCAAAGAGCCAATCCCTATTCGCCCTACTGCGCACTACACCATGGGTGGTATCGAGACGAACGGCAAGAACGAAACCACGATCAAAGGTTTGTTCGCTGTAGGTGAGTGTTCATCTGTAGGCCTTCACGGTGCTAACCGTCTGGGTTCTAACTCGCTGGCTGAGTTGGTGGTATTTGGTCGCGTTGCAGGTGAAGGTGCTGTTGAGCGTGCGGCTGAATTCACTGGCTGGAATGACGAAGAGATTACCCGTCAAATCGCAGCGGTTGAAGCGCGTATCGATGCACTCTTGAATCAAGAAGGCGATGAGAATTGGGCCGAAATCCGTACTGAAATGGGGCACACC
The DNA here is from genome assembly GCF_050336585.1 of Enterovibrio makurazakiensis. Taxonomy (NCBI): domain Bacteria; kingdom Pseudomonadati; phylum Pseudomonadota; class Gammaproteobacteria; order Vibrionales; family Vibrionaceae; genus Enterovibrio; species Enterovibrio makurazakiensis. Next base: position 5,881 of record NZ_JAKJSE010000015.1, on the reverse strand, counting down.
ATGGAAGCGGGCTGCGGTATCTACCGTCGCGAAGATCTCATGCAACAAACCATCGACAAGCTCACTGAGCTTAAAGAGCGTTACAAGCACATTAGTATTCAAGACAAAGGCAAAGTGTTTAACACTGATCTGTTGTATGCCATTGAAGTGGGCTACGGCCTTGAAGTGGCAGAGGCCATGGCACACTCTGCAATCATGCGCCGCGAGTCTCGTGGTGCGCACCAGCGTCTTGACGAGGGTTGCACAGAACGCGATGACGCGAACTTCCTGAAACACTCTCTGGCTTTCTATAACCCAGATGCAGCGCCAACCATTACATATGGTGACGTGAAAATCACGAAATCTCAGCCGAAAGCACGCCTATATGGTGCTGCTGCGGAAGAAGCTGAAGCTGCGGCTAAGAAGGCTGAAAAACAACAGAAGGAGCAGGCATAATGTCAGACAATCGCATTCAAAAAGTCAGCATTCTTCGCTATGACCCGTCGAAAGATGATGAGCCTCGCCTGCAAACCTTTAACGTGCCATTCGACGACACCATGTCGGTATTGGATGCATTAGGTTACATCAAAGACCATCTCGACAAGCACCTCGCGTATCGCTGGTCTTGCCGAATGGCAATCTGCGGCTCTTGCGGCATCATGGTGAACAACGTACCAAAGCTTGCATGTAAAGCTTTCCTACGCGATTACCCTGATGGCGTGACTATCGAACCGCTCGCTAACTTCCCAATTGAAAAAGATTTGATTGTCGACATGACGCCATTTATTGAGCGTCTTGAAGCGATCAAACCTTACATCATTGGCAACGACCGCACGCCTGAAGATGGTGCAAATAACCAAACGCCAGAGCAAATGGCTCGCTACAAGCAGTTCGCTGGCTGTATTAACTGCGGCCTTTGTTACGCTGCCTGCCCTCAATTTGGTCTAAACCCTGAATTCATCGGCCCTGCAGCGCTAACGTTGGCTCACCGCTACAACCTTGATAGCCGTGACAACGGTGCGCAAGAGCGTATGGCCCTGATCAATGGTGAAAACGGCGCGTGGGGTTGCACCTTCGTCGGCTATTGCTCTGAGGTTTGCCCGAAAAGCGTTGATCCAGCAGCAGCCGTTAACCAAGGCAAAATCGTATCGTCTCAGGACTTTGTCATTGCGATGCTCAAACCTGATGGTTCACCAAAGAAAGTGGAGGCTTAAGGATGTCTAACCGTAAACCTTACGTTCGTGAAATGAAGCGTACATGGTGGAAGGATCACCCTTTCTACCGCATGTATATGCTGCGTGAAGCAACGGTATTACCACTGATTTTCTTTACCTTGTTCCTAACATTTGGCCTAGGTAGCTTGGTGATTGGCGAAAGTGCTTGGCAGAACTGGCTAAGCTTCATGGCAAATCCTGTCGTTATCGCGATCAACATCGTGGCACTGATCGGAAGCTTGTTCCATGCGCAGACGTTTTTCAGCATGATGCCACAGGTGATGCCAATTCGTATCGGTGGCAAAAAGTTGGATAAGAAGATCATAGTGCTGGCTCAATGGGCAGCCGTTGCAGTGATCTCTGCCGTTGTTCTGTTTGTGGTTTAACACCATACAAGTGAGGAGATAAAGCGTGGTCGATTTGAATCCAAAACGTTCTGACGAACCAGTATGGTGGGGACTATTTGGCGCAGGCGGTTCTTGGTTTGCAATGATTACCCCTGTAACCATTTTGGTTCTTGGGATCATGGCACCAATGGGCATTCTAGACGCAGAAGCCCTGAGCTATGAGCGTGTAACTGGTTTTGTCACCAGCTTCATTGGCGCATTGTTTGTTATAGGTACTTTGTCTTTGCCTATGTGGCATGCGATGCACCGCTTGCACCATGGCATGCACGATCTGAAGTTCCATACAGGAACTGCTGGAAAAGTGGCGTGCTATGCCGCTGCATTCTTGGTAACTGCACTGTCTGTGATTTTCATCTTTATGATTTAATCTCACAGGCACGAAAAAGGGAGCTTTCGCTCCCTTTTTTATTCCTACTGTCTGTGCACCATTATTTCTTTGGCATCTGGTGCAACGCTTCCATTTTTTCCATCATCCCCAATGCCCTTAGACCGGCAATCACATCAAGGTTAGAGGTCATCTTTCCGCTGTTACCACGCCAAAGTAATGCTTTGGTTCTTCAATCTTGTGGTCTTTCAAATTGTCGTACAATGCAGTCGAGTTATCGCGATGCAATTCCACCAAATAGACGTCACAATTAGAACCGTACGCGTCATAGGTCGCTTTAGGCACCTCCGATTCTGCTTCACCTTTTGCTAGGATAGCCATGGTTTCAAACTCGCCAGCTTTGGCACTCGCCTGTTGAATCGCAAACAGGGAAATAACTCACGAAATTACAGACACAAAAAAGGCCGCCTAAGCGACCTTTTTACTGCAAAGCAGATGACCCGTGATTACTTGACGCGGCTCACGTATTCGCCAGAGCGTGTATCCACTTTAATCACTTCACCGATTTGAATGAACAAAGGCACACGAACAACAGCGCCCGTGATCAATGTCGCTGGCTTGCCGCCAGTACCAGCGGTATCACCCTTCAGACCAGGATCTGTTTCAGTCACTTCAAGCTCAACAAAGTTTGGCGGAGTAACAGCAATTGGGTTACCGTTCCAAAGTGTCAATGTGCAACGGTCATTCTCTTTCAACCATTTGATGTTATCACTGACTGCTTTTTCATCAGCAGCGATTTGCTCGAAAGATTCTGCGTTCATAAAATGCCAGAACTCACCGTCTGTGTAGAGGTAGTCTAGTTCATGATCCATTACGTCAGCAGCTTCCACTGAGTCGCCTGACTTGAATGTCTTCTCCAGCACTTTGCCAGAAAGCAGCTTGCGGATTTTTACGCGGTTGAACGCTTGGCCTTTACCAGGCTTAACGAATTCGTTTTCGATAATGACACAAGGTTCATTATCAAGCATAATTTTCATTCCACCGCGGAATTCATTGGTGCTAAAAGACGCCATGTCTATCCTCTTAACATCTTCGAAGTTGTCATAAATGCCGGACATAATAACCCGAAACGCATCGCCTGTTGAGAAAAAGTGGCTCAAAGAGATCGCAAATGCTGTCTCAGATCCTCAAATTCTTCTGCAACAGCTCGAGATCGAGCCTACACCATGGATGACCGGCTTCTCTGCACGCACCTTGTTCTCACAACGTGTGCCACAAAGTTTCATCGATAGAATGGAGAAAGGTAACCCGAATGACCCGCTTTTGCGTCAAGTATTGCCTGTTATCGAAGAGTTTGAGGAAGCGATAGGCTTCACCATAGACCCACTAGACGAACAAGATAATGATGTTCCCGGACTCCTTCATAAGTACAAAAATCGTGTGCTTATGATTGTAAAAGGCGGCTGTGCGATCAATTGTCGATACTGCTTCCGTCGACATTTCCCTTATCAAGACAACAAAGGCGGCAAAGAAACCTGGCGCAAAACGATCGCTTACTTGCAAGATCACCCGGAAGTCGATGAAGTTATTCTGTCTGGTGGGGATCCACTAATGGCGAAAGACCATGAACTGCAATGGCTAATTGAAGCGATAGAATCCGTGCCTCACATCAAGCGCCTTCGTATTCACTCGAGACTGCCTGTCGTGATTCCATCAAGGGTGACATTAGCACTTACTCACATGCTTCAATCATCAAGGCTTGGAGTGGTATTGGTCACCCACATCAACCATGCCAATGAGATTGATGATGAGTTACGTGCGTCAATGGCGAAACTCAAAATAGCCGGAGTCACCCTTTTAAACCAAAGTGTGCTGCTGCGTGGCGTGAATGATTCTGTCGAAGCGCTGAAAAACCTGAGCAATAGTTTGTTTGATGCAGGTATCTTACCGTACTACCTGCATGTTCTGGACAAAGTGAAAGGAGCAGCGCATTTCTTAGTCGCTGATGAAGAAGCGAAAATGCTGATGTCTGGGCTTATCAAAGAAGTTTCCGGCTACTTGGTTCCACGCCTAACACGTGAAATCGGCGGTCGTGATAGTAAGACACCTCTCGACCTTCATCTCGAATAAAAAAAAGTAACCTAAAAAACTGCTTGATAAGCAGTCAGTTGCAAGTAATGATGAAAAGTCCCTCTTGTATTACCTCGGAGTGACTATGCCTGTAACTGTTCGTCCTGTAGAGCCTCGCGATATTCCAGCAATCCAACAACTCTATGCCTGCCCAAAAGCACAAGCTGGTTCGCTACAAATGCCATTACCTTCGCTTGCGATGTGGGAAAAACGACTCAGTAACCTACCGGATAACGTCTACAGCCTGATCGCGGAAGAAGAAGATAAGATAGTAGGTCAGTTGGGATTTGAAGCCAACCGTCGCGCACGCAGACGTCATGTGGGTGAATTCGGCATGGCTGTGCATGATGACCACACCGGAAAAGGCGTTGCCAGTAAGTTGCTTAGTGCCATGATAGATTTGGCCGACAATTGGTTGAACCTACGTCGAATCGAATTAACCGTTTATAGCGACAATGAGGCCGCTATTGCCTTGTATAAGAAATTTGGATTCCAGCAGGAAGGCAAAGCCGTGGATTACGCTTTTCGAAATGGGGAATACGTCGATGCACTTTACATGGCGCGTTCGAACACGCCCGAAAGTTGATCAACGGCTCCTAACTATCAGCGTGAAAACGAGTTTTTCGCGCTCTTCCTCCCGAATTTACCGTTGAGTTTATCAAACAACAACTAAGCTACTTTCTTATCCATATGGATATAGTCCACTTCAATAGATTTCGGAGATGAATAATATTCTTTGAAAGACTCACTTCAATATCTAAGCCTAAAAAGAGCCAGTTATACGAATATTATTTGGGTTAGTCTGTCTGTTCCAATTGATGCAAATCAACAAGCACACCTAGCTCCAAGAGATCGACTTCACCTCGTTCTTCAATCCATACTTTGATTGACTCCCTGTCCTGCGCTGTCGCGGAGCCATATCGAAGCGCTGAACCCACAACAAGCTCAATATCTTTCATACCACCGCCAGCAACAAGTAGATGACGAGATTCTGCAAAATCAGCCAAGGATTCAATAAAAGTATCCAGTTCTTCGTCGTTTTCGGTATTCAGCTTCAGACTGATCACAAAGCCAAACACCGCAAACTCATCTAGGTACAGCTTCTTTCTCAATCGTTTAGAACGTTGTGATGGCATGGATATATTCCTGTCAGCTAACAAGTGCTGACAGTGTAGAAGTTAGTCTTGGGCTTGTCGGTATCAAAGGTTAAAAAACGGGAGGAAAATACTTTGTAATCGCGAAAGCAGCAATGTCTGTTTTGGCGCTGGATGTAGGCAAATTTCTCGATGCGTAAGCGAACTATTAGCACCAGCTTCTAAAAAGCCTAATTACTCCTTCGCAAAGTCCTCATAGGCCTCCACCTGAAGTTAACCGACATGGTGGATGTACATTATTGGTATATTTTTGCTAAACGCAAAAAAGCCCTGACCGTAAGGTCAGGGCTTTTCTAACTGTTTGCCTTCATCTTTTCTTAAAAAGACGAAAACGAATTTGAAGCCTGGCGATGTCCTACTCTCACATGGGGAGACCCCACACTACCATCGGCGCTGTTACGTTTCACTACTGAGTTCGGCATGGAGTCAGGTGGGTCCATAACGCTGTGGTCGCCAAGCAAATTTGGTGGTTTTATCCCGCTGGCTATACTGTCCGCTTGCTGCGTTTGTTTGCTTTCTCGCTCAGTCATGTACTTCATACACTTCTTCACTCGACTCACAAACCGCCTTGCTATCGAACACTATCCCTGCGCTATCATGGCGCTAGCTGGATAAATCCTAAATCTTGAAAGCTAACGTCGTTCTTCACACATTCAATGTTCTACTTTGAGT